>NZ_QSDY01000004.1 GCF_003463825.1 Veillonella sp. AM51-8BH | reverse complement strand
CGTCAATAGAGATTTTAGTACAACTGCACCATTACAAAAATGGACTACTGATGTGTCTCAATTTAATTTCTCGTGGGGAAAATGCTATTTGTCGCCTATTTTAGATATGAATACGAATGAGATTGTTGCGTATGACTTAGCATTAAGACCTAACTTAGAACAAATTTCTCGTATGTTAGAGAAAGCCTTTAAGAAGTTTACTAACCTTTCAGGATTAATTTTCCACTCTGATCAAGGATGGCAATACCAACATAACTATTTTAGACAAGCACTTAAAGAACATGGCATTATTCAGTCTATGTCTAGAAAAGGAAATTGCTATGACAACTCTGTGATGGAAACCTTTTTTGGTAGATTGAAAACAGAAATATATTATGGTTTTGAAACAGAATATGCATCATTTAATGCTTTTGCAGTAGCGATAGAAGAATACATTAACTATTACAACAACAGAAGGATCCAGAAAAAAACAAAATGGATGCCCCCTGTAAAATACAGGGAAGCATCCATGTGTTTAGGCTAGTAAATAATATGTGTCCAGGAAAATGGGTACATATCACTAGAGATACGTTTTTCTTTATGAAGTGGGATCTGTTATGAGTTAACGCTTTTTACGACGTTTGCGAACGGTTTTTCTAATTTCTCGTTCTGATTCAGATCCTGGTTGTTGCATTGACTCGTAAGTTGGTCGATTGACAGGCATAAAAGGAGGATTTCCGTATTGGTTTGGTTCCGGTTGTCCCGGCAATACCCAGAAGAGGAAACCGATGAGCCATACGAAAAGTTCAAGCAAGTAATTGAATGGCGATACAGCAGAATAGGTGTTGATGAAAATGATGATTACCGACCATAGAATCCCTGCCCAAGCATTAAAGCCGATATCATGAATACGACGGCCAAATAAGATGCAGGATAATGGGAATAAGGATGCTAATAAAATCCATATAACAACCCTTGTAAACCAATAGGCTGGTAAAGAAACAACAAAGTCCAAGAATACATCATCAATGTAGTGAACGATGTGGAATAAAATCATTAAAACAATGAAGCATATGATAAATTGTAGTCGATTTAACCGTCCCGTTAGATTAAAAATCGATAATCCCATACGTCGACCTTGAAATGCAATGAGCAAACCGACAGTACATATGAGTAGTGTTCGTAATACAACATAGAGTAAATCCATAAGTTCCCCTTTATTTATAGCTTATAGTTGAGTTAATTCTGGCAAGACTAGCTCAAAGGCTACACCTTGTTTCATTGATTTTACAGTATCCACTGTGGCTTGAATCGCTTGGTAGTAAAATTCATTGCTAACTCTGCCGCATCATACGGTGAATATCCCCTCATTACTGCACCGGATAATACAGCAGTAAAGATATCCCCAGTTCCTGTAGCTTTCACAGGGATAAGAGGAATATCATAAGTTTTTAAATAATCAGTTGGCCCATCATAGACAGCGATAACCGCATGCGTTTCAGATGGTACGCTGGTCATGATAACCATATCAGGTCCCATTTGGTACAATCTTTTGCAACGATCACGCAATTCATCATCGCTAATTGGATCTGTAGAGAATGGAATATCTAATAAGAAACAAGCCTCCGTGTAATTAGGCTTTACAATATGAGCCTTGGAAACAAGTTGGCGCATAGCTACTACCATATCTGGTGTATAAATAGAGTAGAGGCGACCATCATCGGCCATAGCAGGATCGACGATAATCATTTGGCCTTTGTTACCGAAGCGATCGATGGCTTCTTCCACGAGATGAATTTGTTCTGGCGATGCTAAAAAACCACTTACAATAGCGTGAAAGTCGATTTCGTTTTTATCCCAGCAGTCCATAAAATCTCTCATATGTGCCGATAAATCTACAAACTCGTAGTGTGGATATTCTAAGTGATTACTCAATACAGCTGTTGCCAATGGAACCGCTTGGCAACGCATAGCGCTGATGATTGGAATCATAACGGTTAGGGCACAACGGCCGATGGAGCTCATGTCTTGAATTGTTAAGACTCTAGGTACTTCTGTCATAGACACCTCCAAAATATTATATATTTTATTGTACGTTATGTAAGGCTTTCTGTAAATGTAATGATGTAATTCATGAAATTAACTTCATAATGTAGTATAATAAAACAGATAGACTTTTTATGGAGGATAGTGACAATGACAAGGTATGTGTTTCGACGTCTAGGTGGCGCAATCATAATCTTATGGGTCATCATTACCGTAACATTTGCATTAATGCATGCAATTCCGGGGGGACCTTTTACAACTGAGAAGAAATTACCACCTCAGGTGAAAGCAAGTATTGAAGCAAAGTATCATCTTGATGATCCTGTGTGGAAGCAGTATGGTGATTATTTAGGTGGTGTTATTACTGGTGATTTGGGACCATCATACAAGTATGAAGGCCGTAGTGTAAACGATATTATCAGCGATGCATTCCCGATTTCTGCACAGCTCGGCTTATTATCATTAATGGTGGCTGTAGTAGGTGGCATTGCAGCAGGTGCTATTAGTGCTATGCGCCCTAATGGTATCGTTGATTATGCGGTAACTATATTATCTACAATTGGTATTTCTGTGCCTACCTTTATTATTGGTGCCGTTCTTGTATATGTGGTGGGCTTTGAACTAGGCTGGTTCCCAGTGGCCTTATGGCGTGGTCCATCTTATATGGTGCTACCAGTATTGACATTAGCTGCACAACCGATGGCATTCATTGCACGCTTAACACGCAGTGGGTTGCTTGATGTGTACCAACAAGAATATATCCGTACAGCTCGCGCCAAAGGCTTGAGTTCTTGGACTATTTTGACACGTCATGCGTTAGGGAATGCTATTTTGCCAGTTATTACCTATTTGGGCCCATTGGCTGCCAGCCTTTTGACAGGTAGCTTTATCGTAGAAACGATTTTTGCTATTCCAGGCCTTGGACAGTATTTCGTAACATCTATTTATAACCGCGACTATACGGTTATCCTTGGCATTACGATTTTCTATAGTGCTCTTGTAGTATTTCTTAATATCTTGGTGGATATGATTTATCCATTAATTGATCCACGTGTTACGACAGAGGAGGGGACAGATGAATAAGGAAGATTTTTTACCTATTGAACGAACTCCTCAAGAAGAAATTACAAGCTTTATAAAACGTCCTAGTAAATGGGCGAGATTTAAGGTGAATCGCTTGGCCGTAGTAGGGGCAACCATCATTTGGGTGATGATTGTATTAGCTATTTTAGGACCCCTAATTTCGCCGTATACCTATGCGGACCAATCCTTGATTGATGCGAACCAAAGCCCAAGCTTTAGTCATTGGTTTGGTACCGATACATTAGGTCGCGACATTTACACTCGCGTTATGTACGGTGCTCGTATTTCCTTAACCATCGGTTTTGTAGCAGCATTTATCAATCTTGTTATCGGCGTTACCTATGGCGGTATTGCAGGTTACCTTGGTGGTAAGGTTGACCGCATCATGATGGGGCTGGTAGATGTATTGTACGGTATTCCACTTTTACTGTATGTAATTTTGTTGATGGTTGTACTTGGCCCTGGCTTAACATCTATTTTCGTAGCATTGGGCATTGCGTACTGGCTGAATATGGCCCGTATCGTACGTAGTCAAATTTTGAAAGTTAAAAACGAAGAATATATCATTGCTGCTGAAGCGATGGGCATTCCAAAATATCGCATTTTATTGCGTCATATTTTGCCAAACTGTGTAGGTCCAATCATTATTACTTTGACATTGGCCATCCCAGAGGCTATTTTTACAGAAGCATTCCTTAGTTTTATCGGCTTAGGTGTAAATGCACCTATGGCGAGCTGGGGTGTACTCGCTTCTGAAGGGATTAGTAGCATGCGCTCTTATCCGTTCCAATTGATTTTTCCTGCTGTTGCCATTAGTGTTACCATGCTTGGTTTCGCATTCCTTGGTGATGGCTTACGTAATGTATTAGACCCTAAGGAAGGAGATAGATAATGAATAACGCAATTGTTGATGTGCGCAATGTGTCCATTACCATCGATACCTTCCAAGGCCCTTTACGGGTTATTCGCAATCAAGATATCTCCTTACAACCAGGTGAGATTTTAGGTATTGTTGGTGAATCTGGCTGTGGTAAATCAGTGCTAGTTAATTCATTAATGGGATTACTACCATATGGTAAAACAAAAATCAAAGCCGATACATTTATGATTGATGGCAATGATTGCCTTGAATTCACTGAAGATGACTGGAATGAATTGCGCGGTACTACTGTTGCCATGGTATTCCAAGATCCTATGACATCTTTGAATCCAATCATGACGATTGGGGAGCAACTGTATGAGGTTATCCATCGTAGCAATGCATATGGTGAGGATTATGACGAACGAGCTATCGCTATCGACTTGTTAAAGAAGATGGGCCTTTCTACACCGGAAAGACGATTGTCTCAATATCCTCATGAGTTAAGTGGTGGTATGCGTCAACGCGTTTGTATCGCCATGGCTGTGGCAGGTCGTCCAAAGATTTTAATTTGCGATGAACCGAC
This sequence comes from Veillonella sp. AM51-8BH, assembly GCF_003463825.1. Lineage (GTDB taxonomy): Bacteria > Bacillota > Negativicutes > Veillonellales > Veillonellaceae > Veillonella. Next base: position 56,895 of record NZ_QSDY01000004.1, on the reverse strand, counting down.
AACGGCTCTTGATATTACAACAGAGGCTCAAATCTTACGCCTTATGCAAACATTAGCTGTAGAGGCTGGTATTGGCATTATCTTTATTTCTCATAACTTACGCGTTATCGCTCAAATTTGCGACCGTGTTATGGTTATGTATGCTGGTAAATGTGTTGAATCTGCTACAGTGGAGGGCATCTTTAATGAACCTCGTCATCCGTACACATTAGGATTATTGCTCGCTCTGCCACAAGGTAAATGGCATGGTGAGTTAAAAGCCGTTGAAGGTCAACCGCCAGATTTGTTTGATTTGCCGCGAGGTTGTGCATTTAATCCACGGTGCAAGTGGGCTATGCGTATCTGTGGTAATCGGATTCCTATGGTTACAAATGTTGGTGAAAATCATCAATTTACATGTTGGTTAGCTAAGTTGGAGGGACTTTAATGAGTTACGTATGGGAAACTGACAATCTCGTTAAAGAGTTCACTCTGTCAGGAGGCTTATTTAAGCCAAAACACACGGTACATGCTGTACAAGGCGTGAGCCTATATCAATCACCAGGGGAAACCCTTGGTATCGTAGGTGAGTCTGGATGTGGTAAATCCACATTTGGCTACACTTTGATGGGCTTACATCAAGCTACATCAGGTTCTATTTATATGAATGGTCGTCAGATTGATCCATATGTGGATCGAAAAGCTGTTCATCCGGTGATGCAAATGGTATTCCAAAACCCTTATGCATCTCTTAATCCACGTCTTACAGTTAATGCGATTCTAGAGGAACCGTTGGAGCTAGATCCAAAATATACACCTCGTGATCGTGTTATTCGTGTAAAAGAAGTGCTTGATCAAGTTGGTTTGAACATGACCTTTGGTGAGCGTTATGCTCATGAATTGTCAGGTGGCCAACGTCAACGTATCGGTATTGCACGGGCTCTCATTATGCAGCCACAGTGTATCATCTGTGATGAACCGATTTCTGCACTAGATGTATCCATTCAAGTACAAATTATGACCTTGCTTGAGAGATTACAAGAACAACATGGTATTTCGTATCTCTTTATTTCTCATGATTTAAATATGGTGCGCTACATCAGTCATCGCATGGTAGTTATGTATTTAGGGGCTGTTATGGAAGAAGGTCCAGCGTTGGATTTATATGAATTCCCACAACATCCATATACTCGTGCTTTGACAGCCTTAAACGGTCCTGTTATACCGCATGCTCCAATTGGAGCACCGCTTAAAGGGGACCCACCAAATCCACTAAATCCACCAAAAGGTTGTTTGTTTAGTGGTCGATGCCCAGAGGCAGAAGGTCGTTGCTTTACTGAACGTCCGCCTCTTCGTGATTGGGCAGATCGCCGCATCGCATGCTGGCACATATAATGGGAGAATAGTATGGAAAAGTTACTTGTTGGCAAGTCCTTAGAACATCAACTCGATACAGTCATCAAAGAGTTAGCACCAAAGGGAAACATATCCTACGTAGTACTTCAATTTGACGATGAAGAGGAACCGACTATTATTGCTTCTAAAGGGGAAGATACGGTACACTCTAGTGCAAGTTTGATTAAGGTACTCATTATGGAGTATGTATTCCATTTAGCTCGTACAGAGCAGTTGGACCTTAATGATACAGTTCCTCTATCTAGAACACCGCGTGTTGAAGGCGGTGGTGCATTACAAGAACTGGTAGCAAAGCATAGCTTTACGTATCTTGAGTTATGTCGTCTTATGATGGTTCTTAGCGATAATATGGCGACAAATTTACTCATTACTGTTCTAGGTATGGAGAATATCAATGCTCGTGCAGAACAGCTTGGTGTAGATGAAATAGAACTCAATCGTATGATGATGGACTTTGACGCTCTAGCAGAAGGACGTGATAACCATTTGACTGCATTGTCATTGGCGCGTCTGTATAAACACATTTTTGAATGTCGCGATAGAGATGCATATGGCCGAGAAATGTGGAATATTTTAGGTCGCCAACAATTCCGTGATATCTTGCCATTTTATTGGGGTGAAGATACCCGCTTTCACCATAAAACAGGATCCCTTGATCGCGTAGAGCACGATGGGGGCGTATTAGAAACATTTAGAGGTCATTTCTGCTTTATCCTCTTAATGAGCGATATCGATAATGACCGAGGTAAAGAGTTAGGCGCTCGAGTAGGGCGTATCATGAAAGAATTTGTAGAGGAAGCATTGCCATGATGGATAAACGAAATTTGTTAAAACTCATGGTCCTTGCTCTTGGGGTGAGTGTGCTCTTATTTGTATTTGGTTATCCTCGCGGAGAACAACCAATTGATGAGCATACCATTCGATATGTTATTGAGCAGGAACCATCCACATTGGATCCAGCAAAGTCTACTACCTCTCCGGAGGCTACAGTTCAACTTCAATTGTTTGACGGTTTAGTTCGTTTGAATGATGAAAGTGAACCAGAAGCAGCACTTGCTAAAAGCTGGGATATTTCTGATGATGGTCACGAGTATACCTTCCATTTACGACCTGATTTGAAGTGGTCTAATGGAGAGCCTTTGACGGCTCATGACTTTGAATACGCGTGGAAACGCGTATTAGACCCTGAAGTCCATGCGGACAATGCATATATGTTATATGTATTAAAAAATGGCGAAGCCTTTAATAATGGTGACGCTACAGCTGATGATGTTGGCGTTAAGGCCACTGATGATGATACATTAGTAGTTACTTTAGAGAATCCAACAGCGTATTTCTTAAAATTACTAGCTTCTCATAGCTATTATCCAGTGAGCCAAAAAGCTGTAGAGGCTCATGAAAACTGGGCTGCCAATGCAGATACATTTGTATCTAATGGTCCATACCGCTTACTATCCTGGAAGCATAATGGAGAAATGGATTTTGTTAAGAACCAAAATTACTGGGATGCGGATTCTGTAAAAACAGAAAAAATGAACTGGCCTATTAGTGAATCCCAAAGCACACGCCTTACATTGGTTGAAGGTGGTGAAGCAGATATGACTGTTGAGCCTCCTGTAGCAGATCAAAAGCGTTTAGAAGAGGCTGGTCTATTACATATTGGACCTATGCTTGGTAACTATTATTACGTATTCAATGTAAAAGCTGAACCTTTTACGGACCCTGAGGTGCGTAAAGCTTTCTCCATGGTTATCAACCGTGCTAACATTGTTAATAATATTGTTCGCGGTGGTAAAGAGCCTGCGTATGCATTTGTTCCATATGGCATGCTTGAAAGTAATGGACGTGAAGATTTCCGTGAAGCTGGTAGCTATCTTGTTTATGAAGATGTAGAACAAGCTAAAGAAATCTTGAAAAAAGCTGGGTATGATAAAAATCATCCATTGCCTCCAATTACGATTTTGTATAATACAAGTGAATTACATAAAGCGATTGCCGAAGCTGTACAAGATGCTTGGGTCAATGCATTTGGTGCAGATGTGCGCTTACAAAATCAAGAGACAAAGGTATTCTTAGCCGACCGCGAAGCTGGTAAATATCAAGTTGCTCGTGCTTCTTGGGTTGCGGATTACAGTGATCCACAAAACTTCTTAGAAGTATTCTCTGCTGAAGACAATGATAGTCAGTACCATAGTGAAGACTATAACGAGTTAATCGCTCGTATTCGTACGACACCAAATGGGGCTGAACGGGATGCGTTGATGCATAAAGCAGAACAGATGATTTTTGATGAATCTCTAGTAATGCCATTGTATTTTACAACACAACCATATGTAACAAATGGAACAATTCAAAATTATTTCTGGACTACATTGGGCCTTGTTGACTTTAAAAAAGCATACAAATAAGATACACTTAAGACGTACACATTGTGTACGTCTTTTGTTGTATTTTATGAGGACATATGAACTGGATTGAACCAAAACGTTTAGCACCGGGCATGACCATAGGTATTATGGCTCCTGCTAGCGCTAGCGATGAAGATTTACATAAAATAGAAGAAATTTGTAACTTAAGGGGATATAATGTTCTTTTTGGTGAAAGTGCACATCGTAAAGGACTTTATGGTGGTACACCAGAGGAGCAGGCCCAAGAGTTCCAATATATGATGACCACCGCACCTTGTGATGCGGTGTTAGCCTTGCGCGGTGGTTACGGAACAATGCGTTATCTAGATTTATTAGATTATACAGCAATTCGTAAGCATGGAAAGGCTTTTATTGGGTATAGTGACTGTACAGCACTTCACATGGCGATCAATCGATATAGCCGACTCATTACCTATCACGGGCCGATGGGCGTAGATTTTAAGGCTGAACGAAAAGCAGATATTGATGCCTTATTTACTACCTTAGAAGGTAAATTACAAGTCATAGAACCCTTACCTGAACCGCCTCGTGGTGCTATTGGTACCGAGCTAGGAGAAGGTATTTTACGGGGCGGAAATATGACGATGTTATCTATGTTGTCGGGAACACCGTATTTTTTAGAGGATGAATCTTGGGAGGATACATTACTATTCATTGAAGATGTAGGAGAGGCACCTTATAAGCTAGATCGTATGTTGCAACAATTTCGTCTTTGTGGTTTATTGAGTCGTATTAAAGGTTTAGTGATTGGTACTTTTACAGATTGTGAAGGCGACGATGATGAGCGTGATTACGATTTAGGCTATGAAGCGTTACGCTACATGGAGGAAAATAGAGACCCTGAATTGTTGGATCCTTTTGTATGTTATGTCCCAACAGGTCATGGAACGCCACATCAAACATTACCACTAGGAGCGATGATTAACTTTAGGTATATTTCAAATACCATAATTGTTCATCCCTATACGAAATAGACACATTCTTCTTAGTTAGAATAAATAATAAACAGTATAAATTAGAAATTAAAAAGGGCAGTTATGACATTACAAGAACGAGAGGCTCGTGCCTGTGCTATCATAGATAGTATGGCTGAGGAATTGCGCGATATCTCCTTATATTTACACGATAACCCAGAATTGGGCTTAAACGAGCATAAAGCAGTTAAGATAATTTACCAATTCTTAGAAAATCATAATTTTACATCTCAAGTCGGATTAACAGATTATCCTGAGTTACAAACGGCACTACGTAGTGACCATAACCATGATGCGAAACATAAAATAGCATTCTTAGGTGAATATGATGCATTACCAGAACTCGGTCATGGTTGTGGCCATAATCTCATTGCCATGATGAGTTTAGGCGCTGCTGTTGCCTTCAGTCAAAGTGCACCAGAATCATGGGGGACGACCTTCTTTGGTTGTCCTGCGGAGGAAACTATTGGTGGTAAAGTATACATGGCAGAGGCTGGTTTATTTAAGGGCTATGAAGCGGCACTAATCATTCATCCAGGCGGTGAAAATGAGGTGGGAGGCACATCATTAGCGACGCATCCACTAGAAATTACCTTCCATGGACGGTCTTGTCATATAGCATCATTAACTGACTCTGGTATTAATGCCTTAGACTGTGCTGTAGATTTATATCAAAAAATAAAAGAGTTAAAGAAAACATTCCCTAAAGGGGCTATTGTAGGGACCATTTTTACCGAAGCCGGTACAGCACCAAATGTAGTAACTCCTAAGGCTACGATTCGCATGACTGTTCGCAGTAGTACGGTGGACGATTTAGAAGGTATTATTTTGCCGGCTATCAAAGAGGCGGCTCAAGAGATCGGAGCATCTTATGGTGCCCGTGTTGAGATGCATCATTATGAGCCTCTCTTTAAGGATATGCGTCAAGATAAACAGCTATTAGATCTCTTTAAAGATGTGATGACTGAATTTGGTGAAACGCCCCGTATATTGCCTGATGATGAGGCTGATGGTAGTACAGATGTAGGAAATGTATCTTATGAAGTACCAACAGCACAGCCTACTTTGCAGATTGGGTTAGGTTTAGAGGCTCATACACCAGAGTTCACTTGTGCAGCAGGTTCCGACTATGGATTGGAGCAAGCGATTAAGGGCGCTAAGATTATGGCTGTGGTAGCCTTGCGTTATGCAGTGGGTAAGTGATGTTCAATTTTTGACATATAGAGGTCAAAAAGGTACAATAGATATAATATTTAAGTAAGTATGAAACAAGCCGTCTTCAACAAGACGGCTTTTATTCCGGTGGAGATAGATATGAGTGTTTTAACCGTTTCAAATGTAACCCATGGTTTTGGAGCGCGACAAATTTTAGATGATGCATCATTCCGCTTGTTGAAAGGTGAACATGTAGGGTTAATTGGTGCTAATGGTGAAGGCAAGTCTACATTCCTAAATATCATTACAGGTAAAATACCTCCTGATGAAGGTAAAATTGAATGGTCCAACCAAGTAACTGTAGGTTATTTGGATCAACATGCGGTCCTCGAAAAGGGCATGACCATTCGCGACGTATTGCAACGAGCTTTTGATGATTTGTTTGTAATGGAGCAAAACATTAACGATGCGTACAATCGCATGGGTGATGTGTCTGAAGATGAAATGAATAAGCTTCTCGAGCAAGTAGGGGAGTGGCAAGAAATTCTAGAGCAGCGTGGCTTCTATGAAATTGATGCGGTTATTGAGCGTACAGCTGCAGGTTTGGGCCTTATGGATATTGGGCTTGACCGAGATGTTACGGAGCTTAGCGGTGGCCAGCGCACAAAGGTTTTACTTACAAAACTTTTACTAGAAAAACCAACGATTTTACTCTTGGACGAACCGACAAATTATCTTGATGTAGAGCATATCCAATGGTTGCAAAATTATTTACAAAACTACGAAAATGCGTTCATCTTGATTTCTCATGATATGGAGTTTTTAAATTCCGTAGTCAACGTGATTTATCATATCGAGCAAGCAGTTTTAACGCGTTATACTGGCGACTATCATCAGTTCCAAGCGGCTTATGAAGTGAAAAAAGCGCAAGCGGCTAAGGCTTATGAGCGTCAACAACAAGAAATTGAACGCATGGAAGACTTTATCCAACGCAATAAGGCTCGCGTCGCAACGCGTGGTATGGCAAATTCTCGAGCTAAACGGTTAGAGAAAATGGAAATTTTGGAAAAGCCAAAAGAGTACATTAAACCAAGTTTTGGTTTTAAAGAAGGTCGTACGCCAAGTCGTTTTATTGTAGAGGCCTTTGGTTTGGAATTAGGTTATGATGAACCGTTGACTCGACCAGTAGATTTTCAAATTGAAAGAAATAAAAAAATCGCTATTCGTGGCGTTAATGGTCTAGGTAAAACAACATTGTTGAAAACAATTTTAGGTTTATTAAAGCCTGTAAGTGGTGAGTTGGTAAAAGGTGAATTTCTACAAATAGGCTATTTCGCTCAAGAGGATACACCATCCAATTCTGAAACTGCACTAGACTATATTTGGAACGAATATCCGGCAATGACTAATGCAGAAGTGCGTGCAGCGCTTGCTCGTTGTGGCCTTACTAACGAGCATATTACATCGCAAATGCGCGTGTTATCTGGTGGTGAGAATGCAAAGGTTCGTTTATGCAAACTGATGCAAAATAAGTACAATGTACTCGTATTAGACGAACCAACGAATCACTTGGACATTTATGCAAAAGAAGAATTGAGTCGTGCTTTGCGTGAGTTCAAAGGAACTATCGTTTTAGTAAGTCATGAACCTGAATTTTATAAAGATTGGGTTACGGATATTTGGAATATTGAGGATTGGACGACGAAAATCGTTTAGGAGGACCGATGAATCAACGTGCAAAGGACGGGATAAAGCAATTTTTAGCGGCTTTATCTGTTGATACAGAAGCGCCAGAGCTAGAGAAAACACCAAGTCGTGTAACAGAATTATATAGTGAATTATTCAGTGGCGTAGGATTAGATACAAAGTCAGCCTGGGGTGAAACATTTAGTACTGATTATAAGGGTCTTGTAGCAGTTACAGGAATTCCTTTTTATTCTATGTGTGAGCACCACTTGTTGCCATTCTTTGGAACCGTAGATATTGTGTACCAACCTAAGGATGGGTGTGTAGCAGGGCTTAGCAAGTTTCAAGATATTGTTAATATCCTTAGCCGGAGGCCGCAACTACAAGAGCGGTTAGCATCAGAGTTAGCAGATGCAATTATGAATGATTTATCTGCTCATGGTGTATTCGTACGCATTACATCGACTCAGTTATGTATGCTTATCAAAGGAACCATGCAGCAAGATTCAAAGGTTATTACATTAGAAAGTCGTGGTGTGCTAGCAGAGACTGGCACATTACGAGACGAAGCGTTGGCAATGTTAGGTGGAGGACAGGCAAATGTTTAAACGTAGAAATTATACATGGAATGATGGCAAAAGTTTATCTTTGTGCGATCGTACCCTTATTATGGGGATACTAAATGGTACGCCTGACTCTTTTTCTGATGGTGGTAAATTCAATACTCCAGAAGCAGCAGCAGCCCATGTAACGCAAATGATTAATGATGGTGCTGATATTATCGATTTAGGCGTAGAATCTACGCGTCCAGGCTGTACACCATTAACAGCAGATGAAGAAATTGAACGCTTAGCCCAATTGATAGACCCTGTACTACATGCATCTACAGTACCTGTATCTATCGATACCTATCATGCTAAAACTGCTGATTATGCACTTTCAAAGGGCGCTCATATTTTAAATGATATTTGGGGCTTACACTATGATCCTGATATGGCAGCAATAGCCGCAAAATACAAGGTACCTGTAATCATCATGCACAATAGTAATGATACAAACTATGGTGACATCATTGAAGATATGAAGGCATACTTCTTCTTTGCTGTAGATAAAGCCTTAAAGGTTGGTGTAACACCACAACAAATTTGGCTTGATCCAGGTATCGGATTTTTTGGTAAAACAGAAGAACAAAATATTGAAGTTATGCAACGTTTAGGCGAATTAACGGCTTATGAATACCCTATTTTACTTGCGCCTAGCCGTAAGGGTTTTATCGGTTCTATGTTGGGCGGTTTACCTCCAGAAGAACGCGATGAAGGCACGGTAGCGGCTTGTATTACGGGTGTATTCCAAGGTGTTGATATGGTGCGTGTTCATAATGTGAAAATGCACAAACGCGCCTTGGCCGTAGCAGATGGCCTATTACGAGGTGAATAATGGATAAAATCGTTTTAAAAAACATGGCATTTTATGGATACCATGGCAATTTGACATCTGAACAAGCGCAAGGACAGCGCTTTTTTGTAGATGTTGAAATTACTACGGATCTTACAAAGGCCGGTCAAAGTGACCAGTTAGAGGATTCTATCAATTATGTAGAAGTATATGAGCTTGTAGAATCTGTTATGACTGGAGAAAAACATAATTTATTAGAGCGTTTAGGTGCACTTATTGCCGACTCTTTATACCAACATTATCAAGGTATCGTTGGCTTATCTGTAACGGTGCGCAAACCATCTGTACCTATTGCTGGTATCCTAGATTATGTTGAGGTTGTCACTACAAGAGGTCAAATTTGATGTATACCTATTACATCAGTGTAGGTTCAAATATAGGTGATAAAAGAGGCTATATTAATTCCGCTTTTCACCTATTACAAGGGCATGAGGCCGTTTCAGAGGTTATTAGTTCTTCTTTGATAGAAACGGAACCTTGGGGATATACAGATCAGGCGTCATTTATTAATGGCATGTGGTCTTGTAAAAGTACTTTGAATCCTCATGAAATGTTAAGTGTCCTTCAGTCCTTAGAACAAGAGGCTGGTCGTGAACGACTCATTCACTGGGGACCACGTACATTAGATTTAGATATTATTTTGGCTTTTGATGAAGCCGGTTCTATGATTTCCATTTGTGCTGAAACTCTAACTATACCGCATCCTTATTTTTGGGATAGAACCTTTGTCTTAGAACCTTTACATGAGTTGTTACCAACTTTTACCTATAAGGGTATCTCAATTAGCGAGCGACTAGCTACATTAAGTTTGGCATAGAAGTCCACAAAGATATTAAAAAAATTTACAGTTATACCTAGAATTGGGATTATATTAATAGGGACTTACTGTAATGGCAATATATTATTACGTTTTATGCCTGGGGATTCATAGGGAGTATAAATGAATATAAAACGTATCGGTTTATGCATACTAGCATTAATTGTAGTGGGGCTCTCCTATTGGCTTGCAGTAGGTGGCAATTACGACAGTAAAACAGTACGCATAGACCCAGAAGAGCATACATTAGTAAATTCTAGTGATGCCATCATTTCAAAACGAATATTAGCGATGAAGTCTATCGACTCACAAGTGTACTTTCTAGGTTATGAAGGGTATGGTATTTATAATTTAGCTGATAATACACTTCGGTTGATGCCTATTACCTTTCGTGGCCAACATATTGAGCCACCGAAGACCGAGAATTACCAACGTGGTTTACGAGAGATTACTATGGTAAAAACTTTCTCTGATTTTAGTGGGCCAGAACAATCCGTACTCAAGGATTTGTTGGAATCTACAGATAGAGGAGCTCATTATTATGGGGACTTTTACCATTCAGGTTATGAGTCATCCCTCATTGACATGAAGGACCAGTATTTTATAACGAATACGGTACGAGCTTTAAAGCGTATAAATCATACATTGTATGTATATGATGCGTCAGGGTTTATTATCATTGATTTAGATAGTCGTCGTATTCAAGGGTTCTTTAATAATCGTCTAGGTGGAGAAGGACCCAAAGGAGTACCTGATAGCTTGCGTGGCCATTATGGTTCAGATTTCACGATGATATATGCATTGTCCAAGTTAGATCCAAAGGATTTAGAAATTTTATGGTCAATGCGAAAACAATATTTAGAAAAGTCACCACAAGTGATGGAGAATAAGGATTTATTCCCGCTTAATCTTGATGAGATGACTTTATAGGAGGTATATTATGCTTTGGTCAATTATTGTAGGCGGATTCATTGGTTTTGTAGCTGGTCGTATTACTAAAAAGGCGCAAAGCATGGGGATTATTCTTCGTGTTATTGCTGGTTTAGTAGGGGCTTCTGTAGGTCAAGCTTTGCTTGGTACTTGGGGCCCAAGTCTTGCAGGCATGGCATTAATTCCGTCCATCGTTGGTGCAGTTATAGTGATTGCTGTAGTAAGCTTCTTTACTGGACGAGACTAACTATATAATAGAAGGACTATTATAGGATTTCCTATAATAGTCTTTTTTTATCGCTATAAATCTATTTTCTTATATACCTATGAGAAATAGGTATATAATAGTTTATGTATTTTACAAGCAATATGCTTTAATATAACTTAAAATTGTCGATTCATATACTGGTAATCGCTGGTTTAAGTGGAATTGAATTAGAAGATGTATATCTTTTAGTACGAATCGTAGGAGGCCCTTATGAAGTTACGTAAAGTAGGTATTATTGGCACTGGACATGTAGGTTCTCATGTAGCATTTTCTCTTGCTCTACAAGGTGAAGTAGATGAACTATATATGATGGATATTGACGAGAAAAAAGCTAAAGCACAGGCAATGGATATAAATGATGCTGTTAGCTATATTCCTCATAAAGTAACAGCTACTGCAGGCCCTATTGAAGATTGTGGGGATTGTGATATTCTCGTATTTAGCGCTGGTCCTTTACCAAATTTATATCAAGATCGTTTAGAAAGTCTTGGTGATACAGTAGAGGTTTTAAAGGATGTTATTCCGCGAATTAAAAAGTCCGGCTTTGATGGTTTTATTATCTCTATTTCTAATCCTGCTGATGTTGTTGCTACTTATTTATGTAAACATTTAAATTGGAACCCAAAACGTATTATTTCCAGTGGTACAGCTTTAGATTCAGCGCGATTACAAAAAGAATTGGCGCGCATTTTTAATATTAGTAACCGTACAATTACAGCGTATTGTTTAGGTGAACATGGTGGTAGTGCTATGGTGCCATGGTCTCATGTTTATGTACAAGGAAAACCGTTAGTACAATTACAACAAGAATTGCCTCATAGATTCCCTACACTTGATCATACTCAAGTGCTAGATGATGTAAAAATTGGTGGTTACCATGTATTGGCTGGTAAAGGCTCCACAGAGTTTGGCATTGCTAGTGCAACAACAGAATTAATTCGTGCTGTATTTCATGACGAAAAGAAAGTGTTGCCATGTTCTTGTTATCTAGATGGCCAATATGGTGAAGAAGGAATCTTTGCATCGACTCCAGCAGTTATTGGCAAAGATGGTATCGAAGATGTATTTGAATTGAAGCTTACTGAAGATGAATTAGCTTTATTTAAAAAGTCTTGTGCCGTAATTCGTGAATATGCTCATAAAGCAGAGACTTTATAAGGCCATAGTGCTGTTACTAATAAATCTATCTCTGATAAGACCTTTTTAACTATATGATAGATATAAGATAAACTATAGATAATTTTATTTAGTCCCTAACGAGGTTCTGTGATATAATTAAAAAATGACAGTATACAGATGATGAATATTTTTGGGGGATATTATGACTCAAGACACTATGGAAGTACAACGTCCAAAAAAGCCGCGCAAACGGGTTAGACCTAATCGCAAAGCGCAGGATCAACGTATTATCCTCATGTGGATCAAGCGAATTGGTATAGGGATTATGGTGCTGCTATTATTAGGGCAAGCCTATCGCTTGGTGGCTGTATATCAAGAAAAACAACATATTGAGCAACAATTGCAAGAATTAAAACAGCGAAATGAAGAATTAGAACAGGAAAAGGCTAAGTTGCAAGATCCAAAGACCATTGAGGGGGTGGCTCGTGAGGAGCTCGGCCTTGTAAAACCTGGTGAAGTACCTTATGTAAAATAGGTTTGACTGTAGTAATTTAGATTCGCATTAGTTTGTAGTTTGAGGTTTCCGTATTAATTAGGAGGTTGCATGGCAATCGAAGTTGGTAACATTATTGATGGTACCGTATCTGGTATTACAAAATTCGGCGTATTTGTTGATTTAGGAGAGAAGCAAACAGGTCTAGTTCATATTTCTGAAGTAGCTCATGGGTATGTCGAAGATATTAATACCGTATTAAAGGTTGAAGATCCAGTAAAGGTTAAGGTTTTATCTATTGAAGGCAATAAAATCGGCCTTTCTATTCGTCAAACACAACCTAAAGAGACAACAAGTGAAGAGCGACGTCCTCGTCGTGTTCAATCTAAACAAAGCACAGAGGCTTTTGAAGCAAAGATGAAATCATTCTTGCGCGATAGCAATGAACGCTTACACGATTTAAAACGCAATACAGAAGGTAAACGCGGAGGCCGAGGCGGTCGTCGAGATTAATAGTGAGAGATGGCATTGAGCCATCTCTTTACTTATGTATAGGCCTTAACAGTATAATAGTGTTAGAGGCATACTAATTATGTAAGGAGCAATTATGAAGTTAGCTATTATTGATATTGGATCAAATTCAGTACGCTTATTATTGGCTACTTATGAAAATAATATATGGTACTATGAGCCGAAACAGTTGTGGACTACTCGTTTAGGCCAACGTAATTCAGATGGTACATTGCGCACTGAATCGATGGAAGCATCCTATCAAGCTTTTACAGAAATAAAAAAACTAGCAGACCAATATGGGGTGGAATGCTGCTTTGGTTTTGCAACGAGCGCTGTTCGTGAAGCATCTAATGGCCTTGAATTTATGGAGAACATTAGCGAACATTGTCCGATGGAATGGCGTATTCTCACGGGCGATGAAGAGGCTATTTATGGCTTTAATGGTGCCTTAGGAGATCAGTTGAATGATGGTCGTCACTATACAACTATCGATATCGGTGGCGGTAGTACAGAGCTAGCATTAGGCAATAAGGACGGCGTTTACTGGAGCCGATCTTATCCTGTAGGGGCTGTACGCCTTCAATCTATGTCTGATGAAGGTCCTCAACGAGTATGGGAAGAAACTCGATTCCTTTGGGATCCCATGATGATTCAAGGTGAATTTGGTGAATTCATTGGTATCGGTGGTACGCTAACGACGCTAGCGGCCATTGATTTAGGCCTTGAAAACTATGATGGTACGAAGGTACAAGGTCATAAATTAAGTCGTGAAACAGTAGAGGGCATCATTCTAAACTTACGTTACATGAGTCGCGATGAGCGATTACATGTAAAAGGTTTACCTGCAGGACGTGCCGATATCATCGTAGCTGGTGCAGAAATTTTAACGTCCTTTATGGATGCTTATGAGGTTCCTCATGTATTTGTGAGCGACCAAGATGGTATGGAGGCGATGGCTCGTGAATGTGAAAGAACTTATTCGAACCATTAATCACACCTTAAAATCACATAATCTATTTCCTGAAAATAGTCGAATCTTAGTGGCATGCTCTGGTGGCCCCGATTCAATGGCTCTATTGCACTTATTGAAAGACATTGCCATACATCGGCATACAACGTATGAAATAGGTGTGGCTATTGTAGATCACTGCATTCGTCCTGAAAGCAAGGAAGAGGTTTTGTGGCTCCAACATCAAGTGGAAGCTTTAGGACTACCATTTTATTCTGCTACATTTGATGTGCCTCGCTTGAGCAAGGAACAAAAAATGTCTGAAGAAACTATGGGGCGTCAAGTACGGTATCAATGGCTTACAGAGGTTGCAAAGTCTGAAAACTATGATTATATTGCGGTGGCTCATCACAAGGATGATCAAGCAGAGTCGATTCTAGCACATATCATCAGAGGTTCGGGATTAAATGGTTTGGCCGGCATGTCTGTAGTAGCTCTGAATATGCTACTCCTGTAATTAGACCGCTGTTAGAGGTTACAAAAGAAACCTTATTGGCTTATTTAGAGGTGAAGAGGATTTCCTATTGTGTTGATCGTACGAATGAAGATGTGCGATACCAACGAAATAGGATTCGGCATCGTATTATACCTGAGTTAGAAGCTATTAACCCTAATGTAGTAGATGCTATTGCTAGATTGGGAAATTCCGTACATGAAGATGTATTAGTTATGTCTGATTTAACGGAGCAAGCTTTTGAAAAACTTGTGACTGTAGGTGCTGATGGGGTGAGTTTATCTCGCCGTGCCTTACGACAAGAATCTTTGGCAATACAACGGCGTTTATGGCAGCGCTTAGTGAGTGCTGTGGACTCAGATATAATGCTTACATCAGCCCATCAAGAGCAATTACTGGACATTGTTAACACAGGAGAAAAGAAAACTTTCACTATAAAAAGTATAAAAGTAATCGCTCAATGTGATACAATAAAGGTATATTGCAAACATTAATATGAATCGTGGAGGTCATATAGATGCATCAAGACGCAAAAGAGATTTTATATACAGCAGAACAATTACAGGCTCGTGTAGCCGAGTTAGGTAAAGCAATTAGCAAAGACTATAAAAATGAATCTGTAGTGCTCGTAGGGGTGTTAAAGGGCGCCATCGTTTTCTTTACAGACTTAGCTCGCGCTATTGATGATAGCGTAGATGTAAGTTTTGATTTTATTTCTTGCTCTAGCTATGGTAGTGGCACAACCAGTACAGGGGTAGTACGAATTCTAAAAGATTTGGATCGCTCTGTAGAGGGTAAGCATGTGCTTGTTGTGGAAGATATCGTAGATACAGGCACAACATTGCATTACTTATTAGAAAATTTACATGCTCGTGGTGCTAAAAGCGTACGCCTCGCTGCATTATTGAATAAACCAGATCGCCGTAAGATGGACGTTGACGTTGACTATGTGGGCTTTATTATTCCTGATTATTTTGTTATCGGTTATGGTTTAGACTACGCAGAAAAATATCGTCACTTACCATATATCGGTATTTTAAAGGAAGAAATGTATCAAAATTAAAAATATGATATAATATATGAGTGCATCTCTTAATGAGATGTACTCAATTCGTTTATACAAGTAAATTATTATTGAAAGGGGTAATCTTTTGGGTCGATTTACAAAAAATATCGTCCTTTACTTACTTATCATTGCCGCTTTCGTTATCGCCATTGACGCTTTCTCTGGTCAAAGTGCGAATAAATCTGAACTAAGTTACACAGGATTTATTCAACAAGTACAACAGAAAAAGGTTGAGTCCGTAACGATTACCAATGATCATGGTATTAAAGGTAAACTAAAAAATGGAACAGAGTTCAATTCTTATGCGCCAAGTGATGAAACATTAATTAAAACATTACAAGATAATGGCGTAGAAATTACAGCAGCTCCACCTGAGCAACCAGCTTGGTGGATGAGCCTGTTAGGTTCTGCTATTCCTATCATCATCTTAGTGGTGTTGTTCTTCTTTATTATGCAACAAACTCAAGGTGGCGGTGGCCGAGTGATGAACTTTGGTAAAAGCCGTGCTAAATTGATGGGTGAAGGTAACGTAAAGGTTAGCTTTAAAGATGTAGCAGGTGCTGAAGAAGCAAAACAAGAATTAGAAGAAGTAGTAGAATTCTTGAAGGATCCAGGTAAATTTACAACTATCGGTGCTAAAATTCCGAAAGGTGTATTGCTCGCAGGACCTCCAGGTACAGGTAAAACTTTGCTTGCTAAAGCCGTTGCTGGTGAAGCCGGGGTACCATTCTTTACGATTTCTGGTTCTGACTTCGTAGAAATGTTCGTAGGTGTTGGTGCTTCTCGTGTGCGTGATCTTTTCACACAAGCGAAAAAGAATGCTCCATGTATCATCTTTATCGACGAAATTGATGCGGTAGGTCGCCAACGTGGCGCAGGTCTTGGTGGTGGTCACGATGAACGTGAACAAACATTGAATCAATTACTCGTTGAAATGGATGGTTTCGGTGCCAACGAAGGTATTATTACTATCGCTGCCACAAACCGCCCAGATATTCTTGACCCAGCGCTGTTGCGTCCAGGTCGTTTTGACCGTCAAGTTATCGTAGGTCGTCCAGACTTACGCGGTCGTGAAGCAATCTTAAAAGTACATGCTCGTAACAAGCCATTAGCTGACGATGTAGACTTGAAAACAATTGCTAAGAAAACTCCAGGCTTTACTGGTGCTGACTTGAACAACTTGTTAAATGAAGCGGCTTTATTGGCAGCTCGCCTTAACAAAAAAGTTATCACTATGGCTGAAGTTGAAGAAGCTAGTGAAAAGGTTAGCATGGGTCCTGAACGCCGCAGTCATATTGTGAGCGAGAAAGACCGCAAGTTAACAGCGTACCATGAATCTGGTCATGCCATCGTGGCACATTTGTTGCCTCATGCAGATCCTGTTCATAAGGTAACAATCATTCCTCGTGGCGCAGCAGGTGGTTACACTATGATGCTTCCTACAGAGGAACAAAACTACAAAACAAAATCTCAATTATTAGCAGATATTCGCGTAGCCCTTGGTGGTCGAATTGCAGAGGCTTTGATATTAGATGAAATCAGTACAGGTGCTTCTGGTGACCTTCAAAGCGTAACGAATACAGCACGCGCCATGGTAACGCGTTGGGGCATGAGCGATGAGCTTGGTCCTATCGTATTTGGTGAACAACAAGAACAAGTATTCTTGGGTAAAAACCTTGGCCATGAACGCAACTACAGTGAAGAAATTGCTGCAAAAATCGATGCTGAAATTCATCGTATTGTAGAAGAAGCTTATAAAGATGTAACAAAACTTCTTAGCGATAACGAGAAATTCTTACATGATATGGCAAATGCTCTATTAGAGGAAGAAACCATCGATGCAAAAGCGGTAGATAATCTTTACAAATATGGTACAACGAAAGCCCCTGAAGTTGAGGAGCCTAAAGAAGCTCTAGAAGCGGCAGGTATTGTAGTACCAGAGGTGGTTGAAGCTAAAAAAAACACTGCTACAGTGGATGCTCCTAGTGAAACACCTTCTAATGAAATCAAATAATGAGATATCTAAATAAAAGAGCTGGCCTCGTTGAGGGCCAGCTCTTTTTATATATGCTCTTTTGATTATAATTACCTATTACTAGCTATAGTACTTAGTATTCTATCTATATTGTAAAGCTCGTAATGTAGTTGGTGAGGATTAGCTATTGGCCATCGTTAATGTGACGTGTTGCCAAGTACTGTTGAATTCTACGCTCTTTTCGGGCTTTTAAATATTTTTGAGCCAGTACATTTGGAATTGCTACACCAACCGCAATACTTACAATAGTGAGGATGCCTGTTACACCGTTTTGGACCATATGAAGTAAGCCAGACTCTGATAGTGCGTGATATGAAGTATATCAAAGAGGAATCTGTAATATAAAATACCAGGCATTAAGGCTATAGCAGATGGGACGATGATAATTGTGCTAGATGTTTTAAGCCACGTAGAAACTTTTACATAGATCACGCTCATTACAGCAGCGCCTACAAAGGTAGCACCTGGAATGGAGAAGCCAAATTCAACAGCTAATAAATTGCGGGTAAATACGCATAATACACCGCCAATGCCAATGGATACTAGTAATCGGACAGGAGCGTTAAAGAGTACCGCAAAGGAAGCAGCAGCTGTAAAAGACCCTATAATTTGCTCAATGGATAATACATGAGGCTTAATATCTACAAAGCTAAAGGCCGGCATAGGGCTAAAGTATAGAGCCATTGCCATGCCTAAGGTCATGCTACCAACGATAAGGATCGTTCTAATAGCTCTTGTAATTCCCGATAAAATATGGTTGTTGATGGTATCGATAACGGAGTTTATAAGCGGTACACCAGGTATCATAAATAAGGTACAACAAACAAGAACGTAAACTAACGAATCTTGTTCAATATGTGAATAGAAACCATAGGCAGAAACCATGGCGGCAAAGCCGCCAATTGCAATGCCTACATATTCATTGCAACCAAAGCGTACCGATAAGGTACGACCAAAATAACCGATTAGAGAACAAATAACAGTTACAATAAAAGCTATCATATCGCCACTATACAAAAAGGCAAGGCCTGCTGATCCGAGGGCACAAGCAATACCCTTTATCCAATCAGGATATACGGGAATAGTGGAATCTAATTTTGAAATTAACTGTTCATAAGTTGTAAGTGAATAATGTCGTTCAAAGGCTCGCCAAGTTAGTTTAGATACGGCATTGATCATGGCCATATTGGGTACATGGACAGGTGTTTTTCTAAATACGGTAATAGATCGTTCTTTATGCAGTAAATTGACCATAATCGTAGTATAGGAAATATGTATATTTAAATAATCATGAGGTATCCCCATAAATGTGGCGGCTTTAAGCATTTCTTCAATAATTCGATTTGTATCGGCACCACATTCCATGAGTAGTTTGCCTATGTTTAATAGGACGTCGAGCTTTCTATGAATATGAATAAACGGGTTCTCAAGAACTTCATTTTTTTCTTCTAATGTAAATTGTTTCATATATCTCCCCAGATATTGATAGACCATACTATTGTTATCTTTTGCATACGGTATAACTTAATACTACATGTATTATACCATTAATTCTTTTAAATAACCCTTGCATTTTACAGGGTACACTTGTACAATCGAATTGTAAACCTAGGTTGACAAAGAAAGGGGCTCTAAACTATGCGTGATGAAGTATTAGAATTCTTGAGACAAAACCAAGGTGGTTTCGTATCGGGACAAGATATGTCGGAAGCGTGTCATGTTTCGCGTACAGCTATTTGGAAGCATATCAAGGCATTACGTCAAAAAGGCTACAAAATAGAATCTTATACCAAGAGGGGGTATCGATTATTGGAGGAACCTGATTTGTTGAGTCCATTAGCAATGAAGCAAATCTTAAAAACAGATGTATTTGGAAAACGGTATGTCTATATGGACACTACCGAATCTACTAACCTAGAAGCTCGTCGCTTAGCACAACAAGGTGCAGAAGAAGGTACTGTTGTTGTAACAGAGGAACAGGCTGCTGGCCGAGGTCGTTTATCGCGGGGCTGGTATTCTCCATTTGGGAAAGGTCTATGGTTTAGTCTCATTTTGCGCCCTGACTTTGCACCTGTAGAAGCACCGAAATGTACATTGATGGCAGCCGTAGCCTTAACAAAAGCGTTCCATAAAATGGGACTCACCGATGCAGGCATTAAATGGCCCAATGATATTCTTGTGAATGGTCGTAAATTAGTTGGCATCTTGACCGAAATGTCTGGCTCTATGGAGGAAATTTCCTATATTGTTATGGGCATAGGTGTCAATGTAAAGACAAAACAAGAAGAGCTCCCGGAAGAATTGAAGTTGATCGCTACATCCTTAACTATGGAAGGCATTGATATTGAACGGACGGAAGCTTTTAAAATTATATTAGAATCCTTAGAACATCAATATTATGAAGTCCTCGATAGTGGTTTTGAGGAAACTCTCAATGAATGGCGTCAATTATCGGTAACGCTTGGTGAGGAAATTGAAGTAAGAGCACCAGGAAATACCTATGAAGGGGTAGCTACAGATATTGATGAAGATGGTAACTTATTAGTAAGAATCCCTGATGGGACAGTTAAACGTATTGTGGCAGGGGACGTATCAATTCGTCCGCGCAAATAGGAGGCATTCATGTTATTAGTAATTGATGTGGGGAACACCAATATTGTTCTCGGTGTATACGACAAGACGGAGCTTGTAGGTCACTGGCGTATTTCCACGGATCGTGTGCGGACCACCGATGAATATGGCATGTTGATGATGAACCTATTCTTCCATGACCGTAAGGTTGATGTGAAGGATATTAAAGATATCATCATTTCCTCAGTTGTGCCACCATTGATGCCTACATTAGAGCGCGTATGTTTACGTTATTTCAATGTAAATCCTCTTATTGTTGGGCCTGGCACTAAGACTGGTATCGCCATTAAGTATGATAATCCTCGTGAAGTAGGTGCTGACCGTATCGTAAATGCTGTAGCAGCACATGAGCGTTATAAAGGTGATTTAATCATTATCGACTTTGGTACGGCTACTACCTATTGTGCTGTTAAAGGTAATGGCGATTATATGGGTGGTGTTATCTCACCAGGTGTTACCATTTCTGCAGAGGCTCTATTCCAACGGGCTGCTAAATTACCACGTATTGATGTAAGAGATCCAGGTCAAGTCATTTGCCGGAATACCGTATCCTCTATGCAGGCTGGTATGTTCTATGGTTATGTAGGTCAAGTGGAAGGCCTTGTATCTCGTATGAAAGCTGAAATGGGTGATCATGTAACTGTCGTAGCTACAGGCGGTTTAGCACAACTCATTAGCAGTGCTACGGACTGCATTGACCATGTAGAACCTATGCTTACATTAGAAGGTTTACGCCTTATTTACGAAAGAAATAAATAATGCTACTATAATATAGTTACGAATATGTAACAAAGTAGTGTACATTCGGGTACAGCTTATGCTGTACCCTTTTTATTAGGGGATATATATGAATAATAAACAATGGCAAATTGGAGCTGTCAAAATTGACGGACAAGCCATATTAGCGCCAATGGCAGGGGTAAGCGATATTGCTTATCGCTTACTTGCTAAAGAGCATGGGGCCGCCTTGGTTTGTACCGAAATGGTCAGCGCCATGGGCATTAAATATAAAAATGAACGCACCCATGAATTGTTGCGTATTGAAGAGGTAGAACGCCCTGTATCTATGCAAATCTTTGGTTCCAATCCAGAAGCAATTGCATTAGGCGCAAAGGTAGTAGCTGATGCAGGTGCCGATATTGTAGATATTAATATGGGCTGTCCTGTGAAAAAGGTAGTAACCTCTGGTGATGGTTCTGCGCTTATGAAAAATCCCGATTTAGCAGCTCGTGTAGCAGAGGCTGCGGTTAAGGCCGTCGATGTGCCTGTAACCGTAAAAATGCGCATCGGTTGGGATAGTGATTCCATCAATGTTGTGGACTTTGCTAAGCGCATCGAATCTACAGGTGTGGCGGCTATTGCAGTACATGGCCGTACTAAGGAGCAAATGTACAGTGGACGTGCCGATTGGTCTTATATTAAGGCTGTAAAAGAGGCCGTGTCTGTACCGGTTATGGGCAATGGAGATATAGTGGAACCAGAGGATGCAAAGCGCATGCTCGATGAAACAGGATGTGATGCGGTGATGGTAGGTCGCGGTGCACAGGGAAACCCATGGATCTTTAATCGTATTCATCACTATTTAGCGACTGGTGAAGTATTGGCGGCGCCAAGCGATATTGAACGTCTCGACATGTTGTTAAAGCATTTTGATCTCTTATGTCAATATAAGGGTGAAAGTATGGCCGTTAAGGAAATACGAACTCATGCAGGTTGGTATATGAAGGGCCTCCCTGAATCTGCATATTGGCGCAATCGTGTGAATACAATTCACACTGTAACGAGCTTTCACAATGAGCTAGAATCATACCGTAAAATATTGTCTGAAATGTAGTCAGATTGACAAATGTACAGTATTTTTATATAATGGTTGAGATAATTTAGAAATAAAAGATAAGGTGTCATCTTATTATGGCACTTTTTTCTTATTTAATTTATATGTAGAAAGAGTGGGGTACCCATGGCAGACGTAAAAGAAACATTACTTACCGCCGACGGTTTAAAGAAATTAGAAGAAGAATTAACGTATTATAAATCTGTACGTCGTATTGAAGTGTCTGAACGTATTAAGACTGCTATTGAATATGGCGATATTAGTGAAAACTCTGAATATGATGATGCAAAAAATGAACAAGCTTTCATCGAAGGTCATATTGTAGAGCTTGAAAATAAAATTAACACTGCGAAAATCATCGACGAATCCGTAAAAGGTGATGTTGTATCCGTAGGTAGCAAAGTAACGGTACTAGATACAATGTACAATGATGAATTAGAATATGTTATCGTTGGTTCCTCTGAAGCGGATCCATTCAACAATCGTATCTCTAACGAATCTCCTGTAGGTAAAGCTATTTTGGGCAAACGTAAAGGTGATGAAGTAGAAGTTTCCACACCAGATGGTCCTGTTACATTCAAAGTGTTAGCTATCCAATAATTTACATTTACTGACGAAGAGGCGATAACATGAGTGAAGAAATTAAAAATGTACAAGAAGAGCTGAATGAGCAAATGCAAATTCGCCGCGACAAATTGGCTGAATACGAAGCGGATGGCATCTATCCATTTGGTCAACGTTTTATTGTAAAAGATAATGCAAAAGAAATTAAAGATGACTTCTTCTTGAAATATGATGGTCAACCTGTAGTTATTGCAGGGCGCTTGATGACAATCCGTTCCCATGGTAAAACAGCATTTGCCAATGTTCGTGATAAATCTGGGGATATTCAAGTATATTTCCGTAAAGATGTATTGGGCGAAGATGCTTATAAATACGTAAAAATGCTTGATATCGGTGATATCATCGGTGTAGAAGGTCATGTATTTAAAACTCATACAGGTGAAGTTACAATTAAAGTTAACAAATTAACTTTGTTATCTAAATCTTTACGTCCATTGCCAGAAAAATGGCATGGTTTAAAGGATACAGAACTTCGTTACCGTCAACGTTATGTTGATTTGATTGTAAATCCTGAAGTGCGTGATACATTTGTAAAACGTTCCCAAATCGTTGCTAAAATTCGCGAATACATGATGCGTGATGGTTTCATGGAAGTAGAAACACCAATGATGCATGCTATCCCTGGTGGTGCTGCAGCTCGTCCATTCATCACTCACCACAATGCGCTTGATATCGATATTTACATGCGTATTGCACCAGAATTATACCTTAAACGCTTGATCGTTGGTGGTATGGACCGCGTATTCGAAATGAACCGTTGCTTCCGTAACGAAGGTATCGACAACCGTCATAATCCAGAATTCACTACTATCGAATCTTACCAAGCTTATGGCGATGTTGAGGATGCTATTCGCTTAACAGAAAATCTTGTGTCCTACTGTGCTCAAGAGGTTCTAGGTACACAAGAAATCACATACCAAGGTACAGAAATCAATTTGACTCCACCTTGGAATCGTATCACAATGGCTGAAGGTGTAAAAAAATACACTGGTGAAGACTTTGATGCAGTTACTACTGTAGAAGAAGCTCGTGCTATTGCAGATCGTTTAAATGTAGAATATACAGAAAATGATGGTATTGGTAAAATCTTAAATCTTTGCTTCGAAGATTATGTAGAAGAAAACTTGATTCAACCAACTATCGTATATGGTCATCCAAAAGAAATTTCTCCACTTGCGAAAGCAAGTCGTGAAAATCCATTGGCTACAGAACGTTTTGAAGCGTTCATTTATGGTCGTGAATTGGCAAATGGCTTCTCCGAGTTAAATGACCCAATCGACCAAAAACAACGTTTCTTGGATCAATTGAAAGAACGCGAAGCTGGCGATGATGAAGCTCACCGTATGGATGAAGACTTCGTTACAGCTCTTGAATACGGTTTACCTCCAACAGCAGGTTTAGGTGTTGGTATTGACCGTCTCGTTATGTTCTTAACAGACTCTGCATCCATCCGCGATGTATTGTTGTTCCCATTGATGAAACCAGAAGCTCCTAAGCATATTGAAGCTGAAGAAGAAGCAGCTGAATAATCTAAAACCAAAAGGCTCCCTATTCTTTGAGTAGGGAGCTTTTTTATTCGTCATATGATACGAATATTATGTTTTATGATTATTGTATTCTATGAATATTATATTTATTCTACATGTGGTGTTGAAGTATATGTTGACTATGATATTTAGTTACGAAAGGAGAAGACTGTGAAACATTTAAAGGTTGCTTTATCTGATTCCGTGCAATCCAAAATTAAATCCATAGCAGGACGCACATGTGTTGGCGTTTTTGAAACAGATTTTACAGATGTAGGTGCCGTTGTTATCGATGATGGTGAGCTAGATCTTGTGAATAATAATCAAATTAGCTCCTTTGGTATACCTGTTATTGTCTTAAGAGTTGATGCATCTAAAGATATATCTCTTTATAGAAATCGTATCACGTCCATTATAGAGCTCTTATCTATGAGTATCGACGACTGTACATCAGAGATAGAGAAAGTTGTAGCAAACTATGAAGCATCTATTTTACCACCATTTTTCAGGGCTTTATCTGATTATGTAGGGGATGAAAATTCACAGTTTGACTGTCCAGGTCATCAAGGGGGCCAATTCTTCTATAAACATCCTACGGGTCGTGCCTTTTACAATTTCTTTGGAGAGAATATATTTAGAGCTGATCTTTGCAATGCAGATGTAAAATTAGGGGATCTCTTAATTCATGAAGGCTATGCGTATGATGCTCAAGCACATGCAGCTAAGGTCTACAATGCGGATAAAACCTATTTTGTATTGAATGGTACATCTTCTGCGAATAAGGTAGTGCTTAATGCTCTTTTAACACCGGGGGATATTATTTTATATGATCGTAATAATCATAAATCTATCTGCCATGGTGGCCTCGTTATGTCTGGTGCTACGCCTATATATCTTGAGACAGCACGTAATCCCTTTGGCTCCATTGGCGGTATTTTAGATCATTGCTTTGATGAAAGTTATATACGTCAATTAGTGGCAGAAAAATCACCTGAAAAAGCAAATGCAAAACGGCCCATTCGATTAGCAGTTATTCAACTAGGAACCTATGATGGTACGATTTATAATGCGCGGCAAGTAGTAGATAAAATAGGCCATCTTTGCGACTATATTTTCTTTGACTCTGCTTGGGTTGGGTATGAACAGTTTATTCCTATGATGAAAGACTGTAGTCCATTGTTGTTAGAATTGGGCCCAAATGACCCTGGCATTTTAGTTACTCAATCAGTACATAAGCAACAAGCTGGCTTTTCACAAACATCCCAAATTCATAAAAAAGACAGTCATATAAAGGGACAAGAACGCTATGTGGATCATAAACGTTTTAATAACTCTTTTATGATGCATGCATCTACATCTCCATTTTATCCATTATTTGCATCGCTTGATGTTAATGCGAAAATTCATGAAGGCGAGTTAGGACAAACATTATGGCGTGAATGTGTTGAGGTAGCTATTGATGCGCGTAAAGCCGTATTGAAACAATGTAAATATTTACGCCCCTTAGTACCTCCAATTGTTCATGGTAAACTATGGGAAGAGGGAAATACCCATGAGATGGCTTGTGATGTAAAATATTTTGCTTTTGAGCCAGAAGCCAAGTGGCATTCTTTTAACGGCTATGGTGAAGGACAGTATTTTATTGATCCATGTAAATTTCAACTGATTACACCGGGAATCGATGTGGAAACTGGAGAATATGAAGAGTTTGGCATCCCTGCGAATATTCTCGCTAATTATTTACGAGAAAATCGAATTATTCCTGAAAAATGTGATTTAAATACAATCTTATTCCTCATGACACCAGCAGAATCTAAGCGTAAGATGGATGCGCTAGTAGCGGAACTCGTTCGGTTTGAAGAACTCATAGATCGGGATGTACCGATGGAAGAGGTGTTGCCATCGATTTACTATAGTCATATAGACAAATATAAAGGCTACCACATTCGTCAGTTATGCCAAGAAATGCATGACTTTTATAAGTCTAGAAATATAAGTCTTTTGCAACAGCGATTATTCTTGGGTGAATACTTCCCTGACTATGTAATGAATCCACAAGAAGCTAACTTTGAGTTCCAACGTAACAAAGGCGAACTAGTCCCTTTATGTGAGGCAGAAGGGCGTATTGCCCTCGAAGGGGCTCTTCCGTATCCGCCAGGTGTAATTTGTGTGCAACCAGGGGAGCGTTGGTCTAAGACTGCGTGTGACTATTTCTTAGCCTTAGAAGAGGGCATTAATCAACTGCCTGGTTTTGCACCAGAAATACAAGGTGTATACATTACTGAACAATCAAATGGATATAAACAAGCCTATGGCTATGTATTGAAAAAAGAATATTAAAGAAAATCTAGCGTGTTATTCGAGCATAGTGTTTTAGGGCTCTCATCACGCAAGGAGGTTATATGAATTCAACACTTATTTTAAAAGGAAATATATTATATACACCGCGGCCTCAGAATTTATATCTATTCCACATGGATATATCATTGCCGTTGATGGCGTGGTCATATATTGTGGGGAAAGTATTCCACCAGCCTATGAAGAGTGCGAGGTTACTGATTATGGTGATAATCTCATCATTCCAGGCTTTGTAGATACGCATGCTCACGCTCCGCAGTATTGTAATCGTGGCCTTGGTATGGACAAAGAATTATTACCATGGTTAGAAACCTATACATTTCCTGAAGAAGCAAAGTTTAGTGATCCAGATTATGCACGGTTAGTATATGGCGCCTTTGTGCAGGATTTATGGCGCAATGGGACTACTAGAAGTATACTGTTTGGTACTATCCATAAAGAAAGTACATTGGTGTTGATGGAACTTTTACAAAAAGCTGGATTATCAGCCTATGTAGGTAAGGTAAATATGGACCGTAATAGTCCTGATTTTTTGATTGAAGAAACGAATCAATCATTAGTGGATACTAAAGAGTGGTTAGAAAAATCTGTTCCATTTGGTCCTTTAGTAAAACCTATAATTACCCCTCGGTTTGTACCATCCTGTACAAGTGAACTAATGAGTGGACTAGGGAAATTAGCAGAAGAATATAATGTACCAATTCAATCTCATTTGTCCGAAAATCACGGTGAAATTGATTGGGTTGCATCATTACATCCAGAGTCACCAAATTATACAGATGTGTACTATGAACATCGCTTAATGGGACAGGTACCTACAGTGATGGCTCATTGCATTCATTTAAGCGATGTAGAAATAGATCGTATGGCAGAAACTCAAACTATGGTATCGCATTGTCCATATTCTAATGTAAACCTATCAAGTGGTATTGCACCGATTCGTAAGCTAATGAAACGGAATATACCGATTGGCTTGGGTTCTGATATCTCAGGCGGTCATATTGTATCAATGGCGAAGGTTCTTACAGAAGCAATTGGATTATCTAAAATGAAATGGGTGGAAGTAGATTTAAATTATGCGCCTCTCACATTAAGTGAAGCTTTCTATATGGCTACAAAGGGAGGCGGTAAGTTCTTTGGTAAGGTTGGTAGCTTTGAAAAAGGTTGTGAACTAGATGCCCTTATCATTGATGATACATTACTATTTGATCCTAATGAACGCACTTTAGAAGAACGATTAGAGCGTTGGTTATATGTTGGTGATGACCGACATATTGTTGAACGCTATGTAGCGGGCTACGTATTACCTAATCCTCAAGGTTGATATTTCAGCTCTAATAACGTTAAAAAGGGAAACAAAATTTAAATAACATCTTTAGCAGGTAGTTTGTATAGCATGCAAGCTACCTGTTTTATTTGACCTCGTGTTGCGCATCAATGCCCTTGGTGTATAATAAAAAGATGTATAAATTAAGAAAGTGGGGTACTTGATGGATATATTAGGGGCAAGGCGCTCTATAGAACAGAAGTTACTTATGCAATCCGTAGGGCTAATGGCCCTTGTAGCAGTAAGTGGCACTATAATGGGGATTGTTACAGGATCTAGCGCAGTCTTATTAGATGGCGTATTTTCCTTTGTCGATGTTGTTATTAAGATCATGATGCTCATGACGGCCAAGTTAATAGCCCGTGAAACGAGTAAGCGCTTCCAATTTGGGTATTGGCAGTTTGAACCTTTGGTACTCGCTGTAGAAGGCTTCTTTATATTACTAATTGTAATTTACGCTCTATCTAGTGGCATTACAGATCTTATATCGGGTGGCCGCCATGTAGATTTTGGACCAGCTATTTATTATGCCATCTTCTTCACCGTCGCTGACACAATCTATTACTTATATGTACGACGGATTAATAAAAGCTTACAGTCTAATTTAATTAAATTTGATAATGTGAGTTGGTATGTTGATGCTTTACTGGAAGCAGCTATCTTAATCAGCTTTGTAGTGGCTATTATGTTAGAAGGAACTGAATATGCTGATTGGGCCGCTTATATTGACCCGATTGTTCTCATTGTATTGGCCGTACAGATGATACCATCCGCGTTCCGCATTATTATCCCATCCGTAAAACAAGTATTGGGATGGGCACCAACTTCATTACATAATGAAGTGCAAGAAATTATGGATCGCTTTATGGAAAAGTACAATTTCAAAGATTACGTTTCTAGTGTACAAGTATATGGGAATACTCGAATTATTGAAATTGATATTTTAGTTCGCAAGAACTTCCCATATCAAACGATTGCTGAAATCGATGCAATTCGCAATGAAATTGACCAAGAAATCGGAGGGAACCCAACGGAAAAATGGGTAACCATTTCTTTCACAGGTACCCGAAAATGGATGGCTAAAGATTATTTACTAGAAGAAGATGATGATGAATAGCATAAAAATTAATTAGAAATCTAGTAGATAGCTTATAATTTAATGATAAATACACCAATATATGGTATACTTAAACGTATTGAATATATTGTTCGTAGCATAGTTGGAAGATGAGGTTTATAGTATGTTAGACTTGAAATTTGTCCGTGAAAATATTGATTTAGTGCAACAAAACTTAGATAATCGTCACACGAATGGCGATTTAGAAACCTTTGTATCCGCTTATGATGAACGTCGTCAGTTGATTGGTAAAGTAGAGGAGTTAAAAGCTCTTCGTAATTCCGTAACTGAAGAAATTAGCCAATTAAAACGCAATAAAGAAAATGCGGATGATAAAATCGCAGAAATGAAAAAAGTAGGCGATGATATTGCAGAGCTTGATAATCGTATCCGCGACGTAGAAGCTAAATTACGTGATGCGGCGTTGATGTTGCCAAATATGTGCGATGCATCTGTTCCTGTTGGTGCTGATGAAGATGAAAATGTGGAACAACGTAAATGGGGCGAACCACGTCAATTTGACTTTGATGTACAAGCTCATTGGGATTTAGGTGAAAATCTTGATATCCTTGATTTCAATCGCGCTGGTAAAATGAGTGGTGCTCGTTTCACAGTATATAAAGGTTTAGGTGCTCGTTTAGAACGTGCTCTTATTAACTTCATGGTTGATCTTCATGTAGATAAACAAGGCTACACTGAAATGATGACTCCATATATGGTAACTCGTGAAACTTTGACAGGTACTGGCCAATTACCTAAATTTGCTGAAGATATGTACCATGTAGAGGATACAGAATACTTCTTGATCCCTACAGCAGAGGTTACATTGACTAATTATCATAGCGGTGAAATCTTGAGCGAAGAAGAGTTGCCTAAATACTATACTGCATTTACAGCGTGCTTCCGTGCTGAAGCTGGTTCTGCAGGTCGTGATACACGTGGTCTTATCCGTCAACATCAATTCAATAAAGTTGAAATGGTTAAATTAGCTAAACCTGAAGATTCTTACGCAGAATTAGAAAAGTTAACTGATAATGCAGAAGAAGTATTGCGCTTATTGGAATTACCATTCCGTGTCATTACACTTTGCACAGGTGATATTGGCTTTGGTTCTGCTAAAACATATGACGTAGAGGTATGGATGCCAGCTCAAGGCAAGTACAGAGAAATCTCCTCTTGCTCCAATATGACTGATTTCCAAGCTCGTCGTGCAAATATTAAATTCCGTCGTGGACCTAAAGGTAAACCAGAATTCGTTCATACATTAAATGGCTCTGGTCTTGCTGTAGGCCGTACAGTAGCAGCTATCTTGGAAAATTACCAACAAGCTGATGGCTCTGTTGTAATTCCTAAGGTACTTGTTCCTTACATGGGTGGCGTAGAAGTAATCAAGGCAGCAAAATAAGAGGGGGCATTTGATGAAGTTCTTTATTGATACCGCAGAATTTGATGAGATAAAAGAAGCGTATGCTTTTGGTTTTATAGATGGTGTGACTACTAACCCATCCCTTATCGTGAAAGCTAAACGCGACTTAAAACAAGTTATTTCTGAAATTGCAAATCTTGTAGAAGGTCCTGTAAGTGCAGAGGTTATTGCTTCTGATACAGAAGGCATGATTGCAGAAGCTCATGAGCTTGTAAAATTAGGCTCCAATGTAGTTATTAAAGTGCCTATGACTCCAGAAGGTCTTAAAGCTGTTGCCGTGTTGAGCAAAGAAGGTATTAAAACAAATGTAACCTTAATCTTCTCTGCTAACCAAGCTTTATTGGCAGCTCGTGCAGGTGCTACCTATGTGAGCCCATTTGTGGGTCGCATTGATGATATCAGCATGGACGGCCTTACATTAATTCAAGATATTGCAGACATATTTGCTATTCATGGCATTGAAACCGAAATTATTGCAGCCAGTGTGAGAACGCCATTGCATATCATTCAATGTGCTAAAGCCGGTGCTCATATTGCAACAGTGCCATTCAAAGTACTTATGCAAGCTATGAAACATCCATTGACGGATGCAGGGCTTGAAAAATTTATGGCAGATTGGAAACAAGCTAATCAATAAGTTAAGTATTCGGCTCAATGTAAGAGTCATATTACAATACACACAGGACTTATAAGGAGGCCTATTATGGATCGTACATTATCTTTGGAATTTGCTCGTGTCGTTGAAGCGGCTGCTTTACGCAGTGGTCGTTTACTTGGTCGCGGTCAAAAGGATGCAGCGGATGGTCTTGCTGTAGATGCAATGCGTCAAGCATTTGACTCTGTTCGTATTTCTGGTACAGTAGTTATCGGTGAAGGCGAAATTGATGAAGCGCCTATGCTTTACATTGGTGAACATGTAGGTGCTGGTGGCCCAGAAGTAGATATCGCAGTTGACCCAATTGAAGGCACAAACTTGATTGCAAAAGGCCAAAATGGTGCGATTGCAGTTATGGCTATTGCTGAAAAAGGTGGCTTGTTACATGCACCAGATATGTATATGGAAAAACTTTGCGTTGGCCCTCGTGGTGCAGGTGCTATTGATATTACTAAATCTTTGACTGAAAATATCAAAAATGTAGCAGCAAAAATGAATCGCAATGTCGATGAAATCACACTTGTTATGCTAGATCGTGAACGTCATCATGGCTTGATGAAAGAAGCTCGTGACCTTGGTGCACGTATTATGTTAATTTCTGATGGTGATGTTAACCCAGCTATGGAATGTTGTATTGAAGGTTCTGGGGTACACATGGTTGTTGGTACTGGTGGTGCACCAGAAGGCGTATTGGCTGCAGCCGCTTTGAAATGCGTAGGTGGCGATATGCAAGCACGCTTGAAACCAGAAACAGAAGAAGAAATTCGTCGTTGTCATGAAATGGGTATTACCGATGTAAATCAAGTACTTACATTGGATGATCTCGTTCGTACAGATGATGTTATCTTCGCGGCTACTGCTATTACTCGCGGTAACTTATTGAATGCTATTCAATACTTCCCAGGTGGTGCGCGTACACATACTATCGTAATGCGCTCTAAAACTGGTACTGTTCGTTTCTTAGACACAGTACATATGGATGAGAAATTAAAATCCTTAAAAGCAAAATAAGAATTTAGCCCCTCAAAATGAGGGGCTTTTTTTCGCAGTATTTTCACACATTCTCTTGATGAGATATATCGAAAAATAGTATAATAACATTTAGTATATGACGTTATAAATACAACGTCTTGTAGTTCATACAAGATGATCGATATAAAAGTGTAGGAGGAATTCTGTTGGAAAAGCTAATCATTCAAGGTGGCAATCGGTTGGAAGGCCGTGTACGTGTTAGTAGTGCTAAAAATGCGGTACTCCCTATTATTGCCGGTACTTTGCTAGCATCAACGCCTAGTAAATTACTTGAAATTCCAAATTTGGAAGATGTAGGTACGATTTGCCAAGTTATCGAGTCTTTGGGGGTTAAAATCACTCGTAATAAAGCAGATGATGAAATTATCTTCGATGCATCTACATTGACTGCTACGGAAGCTCCTTATGAGCTTGTACGCAAAATGCGTGCATCTTTCCTTGTAATGGGTCCACTTTTGGCGCGCAAAGGGGAGGCTAAAATCTCCATGCCAGGTGGTTGTGCTATTGGTGCACGTCCTATTGATCTTCACCTAAAAGCTTTCGAAGCGTTAGGTGCTAAAATTGAAATTACTGAAGATTATGTATATGCTCATGCTCCAGAAGGCCTTAAAGGCACTCAAATCTACTTGGACTTCCCAAGTGTAGGGGCTACAGAAAATGTAATTATGGCTGCTTCTATGGCGGAAGGTAAAACTGTTATCGAAAATGCGGCGGAAGAACCTGAAATCGTTGATTTAGCGACATTCTTAAATGCAATGGGCGCTAACATCCGCGGTGCTGGTACAAATGTAATTCGCATTGAAGGTGTGCCTCAATTACATGGTGCGATTCATACGGTTATTCCTGATCGTATTGAAGCTGGTACATACTTGATTGCAGCTGCTATGGCTGGTGGCGACGTATTTGTAGAAAATGCATTGCCTGAACATTTGAAACCAGTAGTAGCTAAATTAAAAGAAGCTGGCGTTACTGTAGAGGAAGAAATTGATGGCATTCGCGTTATCAGCACTGGTAAAGGTATCAAAGCTGTTGATATTAAAACGTTACCATACCCAGGCTTCCCAACAGATATGCAAGCTCAATTTATGGCGCTTACTACAATCGCTGAAGGTACAAGTACAGTAACAGAAACTGTATTTGAAAACCGCTTCATGCATGTTGCTGAACTTCGCAAAATGGGTGCTCATATCGATATCGACAATCGTCAAGCGATTGTAGAAGGTATGCCACGCTTACATGGTGCTGTAGTTAATGCTACAGACTTGCGTGCAGGTGCGGCTCTTGTTTGTGCTGCATTGACTGCAGAAGGTAGAACAGAAGTTGGTCGCTTACATCATATCGATCGTGGTTATGATGATTTCGTAGGTAAATTGCAAAGGTTAGGTGCTGATATTGTTCGGGTTGACGAATAAAAGTACAGAGCCAAAACAGAATAAAAAGAAACGAAGCCGGCGCTCAAAAGGGCCGGCTTTATACAACGAGCAACAAAACTTAGGTGCTGCTAAGGTTGAAAACGCTAAAATTAGCACTAATCGAAAGCCGTTGCGTAGGACAAAACGCAAGTCCACAAAGCTTTCTGAGGGCGTAGCAAAGCAAGCTAGCCATTTAGCTTCCAATATGCGTGAAGCCATGGTTAAAGTCACGAAGATGCGCCGTGTGGAACGTCGTAATCGTGAGACTGTAGCTATTGCAAAAACTACACCAGCCATGACCTTGAAGCGCTTAGTTCGTCCTGAACAGGTGGGCGATTTGATGGGACGATTAAATCGTTCATTAAACTTTGACTTGGGAATCGACCTAGGGACTGCGAATATTCTTATTTTTGCTAAAGGTAAGGGCTTAGTCTTGGATGAGCCAGCTTATATTGCGAAAGATGATAAAACAGGGGATATTCTCGCTTTAGGCGAAGCTGCACGTACTATGATAGGACGTACACCTAAAGGCATATCCGTTATTCGCCCTGTTCAAGCAGGTGTTATTGCAGATTATGATATGACCGAATTTATGTTAAAGTATTTTATTCGTTCAGTCGTGCCTGCTTCTAGATTGATGAAAACGCGTATTATCGTATGTGTACCATCTGGGATTACGCCTGTTGAAAAACGGGCCATTTTAGAAGCTTTGCTTAGAACTGGGGCTAAGAAGACTGTCCTTATAGAGGAACCATTAGCGGCAGCTATGGGGACAGGGCTCAATGATGCAGACCAAGTTGGGGCCATGGTTGTCGATGTTGGTGGCGGTACTACGGATATCGCAGTTCTTTGTGATACGGGCGTTGTTGTTAGTGAATCCCTTCGTATTGGGGGGGATTCCTTCAATGAATCTATTATCCGATATATCCGTCGTAAGAAACGACTTGTTATTGGACCTTTAACAGCAGAAAAGATTAAGATTTCTGTTGGTACTGTAGATCGTCGTGCTAAGGAGCGAACTATAGAGGTTAGAGGACGTGATGCAAGCTCTGGACTACCTAAGATGGTTGCTGTTAATTCCTTAGAAATTCAACGTGCCTTAGAGGCGCAAGTGATGAATATTCTAGAAGGAATTAAATCTATTTTAGAAAAAACGCCACCAGAACTTGTAGCGGCTATTAATGATCACGGCATCATTCTTACCGGTGGCGGTGCTCTCATCGATGGGTTAGATCGTGTTATTACACGTTCTGTAGGTATTGCATCTTATTTGGTAGAGTCTCCACGATATGCTGTTATCAAAGGGGTTGCTAAAGCTCTTGATGAAATGTCACAATTGCGTGATACCTTGGATGAATTACAATAAAATATTGTATTGACATACTATGTAAATTGACGAAGTTGCTATTTATAGTTAGGCCATTGATGATTGGAATAACTGTAGATAGTAACTTCGTTTTTTAGTGCCCTCTTTTTGTAATTTTCATCTTTATGATGTATACTATAGTAAAAGTATATTGCATAAAATTGATGTATAAAAATAAACCTATTAATATGGTTTGTCGCTATAGAGGAATTGTATATGAAACGATATTTATATATGACTTTTGCTGTTTTAGGTTTTCTAGGCAGTACCATACCTTATGCTGAGGCTGGGAATTTAACAGGTGTACGTGTATCTAATCATGAAGGCACAAGTCGAATTGTATTGGATGTATCTGAAATGCCTGTATCTTGGACTAAGTCTTACAATGAGTCCACACATGCCCTTACTCTTAACCTTGGTGGTACTACAAATGGATTGACGGGGCCTATAGCGCAAAATAATACAAAAACAGGTGTTTTAAAAGGCATTGGCTTACAACCTGTTAATGGGTCTTTGCAAGTAACATTGACGGCTAACAAGGATGTACAACATCATGAATTTACATTGGAGAAGCCATCGCGTATTGTAGTTGATTTGTTTTCTAGCTATGCTCAACAAACAACAAAGGATGTAAATAAATCTGTTACTTATAGCAAGATTAATAACACTGTAGCAGAAGGCAAAATCCAAGCCTTTGCATTATCTGTGGACAATGATTCGCCTATGGTGGTGGCTCATGTTTCGGAAGGTAAACCCTTATCATCTGTAGTTCAATCACATACTGCTATAATTGGCGCAAAGGTAAAAGGTAGTAGTTTTGATCGCCCTTACTCTGTGGCAAGTGATGGAACTATCGATTTAGAGCGTATTTCTAACCGTGGCACCTTGCGATATACACCAAATCGTGGATATTTTATTGAAGAAAAAAGACCTTTACTACAGGCTAAAACACAGAAGGATACATTCCTGATTACTTCTGTTAATACAAGTCGTAAAGAAAATGCTTTGACTCTATATACATCAGCGTATGGAGAATCTACAAAGACTAATGACTTTGGATACGAAGTGACTGTTGCTAATGGCAAGGTGGTTAGTGGTCAAAAAGGGAATTCTAAAATTGGAGAAAACCAATACGTATTATCTGGTCATGGAGAATCTAGGGATGCGTTACGTAAATTAAAGGTGGGCACACCGATTACGATTCAAAATAGACCGGAGTTGGCACAAGTGAATACCACTGGTGGAGCAGCTTTACAAGCAGGTACTATGGTTTTGAAAAATGGTAACTATGTAGGTGCTGATGGGACCCATAATAAAGCTCGTAGTTTTATAGGAACTACTAAGGATCATAATTTGGTGGTTCTTACTGTTGATAAAGCAGGGCTTCAATCCGTAGGGGTTACACAACAAGAAGGGGCTCAACTATTATCCAAATTAGGCGTCGTGGATGGTGCTGAATTATCGAATCAAGGTAGTGTTGATTTAGTAGTCAATGATACATACGTTCATAAAGCGACTTCAAATCCTACGACCTATGAGGATATTGTAATTATAAAATGAATTCGTTGCATACAATTTTGTTTGAAATATTAGTAATAATTTAGTATACTATAAATACATAACTAATTTTGTAAAAGGAGGGATCGTTATGAAAAGAGTAGTGTTGGCATTAGCTGCTTTAGGCATTTTAAGTGTTAGCTCTGTAATGGCGGCCCCTGTATCATACCAAAGTGTATTAACAGGTAAAGTTGCTTCTACAGTTTCTGTTGGCTCTGCTGTAACAGAAGGTCAAACATTGGTAACTGTAGAGACATTGGCTGGCCCTATGGCTGCTGCTAAATCTACTGTAACTGGTACTGTAACGGCGGTTAATGTTACAGTGGGCTCAGACGTTTCTCGTGATCAAATCGTTGTCACAGTAGAAAGTAAATAAAGGAGAGCAGGAATGAAGTTTTCTCATTCTTGGCGTCGGTATAGAAAAGCGATACTGGCGCTTTTCTTCTGTACTTCACTTACAGCTGCACAGGCTGTTGATTTCATGCCTGTCAATGATGTAACTACAGGTATGGAAGGCATTGCAAAAACTGTAATTGTAGGAGATACCATTTCTACCTTTGATGTAAAGGTACTTGGTGTCATGAAGGATAAGGGACCATCTGGTCATCTTATTTTAGCGAAGTTCTCTGGTCCTGTTATGGAAAAAACAGGCGGCATCGCTCATGGCATGAGTGGTAGTCCTGTATATATAAATGGTAAGCTCGTTGGTGCTGTTGCTTATGGCTGGGGCTTTGCAGATGGTACGATTGGGATGATTACCCCTATCGAGGATATGGTGAAATTATGGAATATTCCATATGAGAAGAACTTATCCAAACCATGGGATGATAAACAATTGATCCCTCTTGGCACGCCACTTATGGCTTATGGCTTTGATGCAGCATCCATGGATTACTTCAAATCCAAGTTGCCACAATATAAATATGAAACATATGATACGGCTAGTGCTAGTGGTGATGAAATTGCTAAACCTCTAGAAGCCGGTGGTTCTGTAGCAGCATTACTAGTTGATGGTGACCTAAAACTGGGGGCCATTGGTACTGTTACCTATGTAGATGGGGAAAAGATTGTTGCCTTTGGTCATCCATTCTTAAAACATGGCTCCTCAAACTACTTCATGCATAATGCAAGCATCTTTACAGTAGTTAAAAGTTATGATGCTGCTTTCAAATTGGGCTCTATGGGCAAGGAAGTTGGCTCTGTAACTGAAGATAGAGGTGCTGGTATTGCAGGTGTTTCTGGTGTGATTTCTCCAGGGATCCCTATGCGATTCCATTTGAAAGACCTTGATATGGGACGTGATAAAACTAGCTCTGTTAAGGTCATTGAAGATAGTGAAATGACACCGACTTTAGCGGCTACATCTCTATATAATATGTTGAATAAAACATTAGATCGTAGTGGCGCTGGTACAGCTACAATTTCTTATACTATTACTCCAAGAGGTAAAGAACATAAACCGTTAACACGAACTAATATGTTCTATAGTTCTGACTCTATCTCAGAGAAGGCTGTTGATGAGTTCTACAATGTTATCGATGTTCTTATGAATAACCGCTTCATTAATTATGAAATCTCTGATATCTCTGTAGAAACTGAAGTAACACAAGATAAGAAAACTGCAAAGCTTATTGATGCGTCTGCATCTTCTACCATTGTTTCTCCTGGGGATACAATCGTTGTAGATGTAACGTTGGAGCCATTCCGCGGGGAGAAAGTTGTTAAACAAATCTTCTTTAAAGTTCCTGAAGATCAAGCTGTTGGTCAGTATACCTTAGAGGTGCGTGGGGGCGGTGAAATCCCATTACCTTATGTATTAGAAAAACAAAAATACAATTTAACTGATGAAATCTTACGTCGATTAAAAGTTCATAAAGATTTTGATGAGCTTTATGATGAAATTCAAAAGACTGATACGAATAATCAAATCGTTGTAGAGTTTTTAGAAGATGGCATTAGCCTTGTTGATGAAGATGGTTCTAAATCTGTTAAAAAAGCGAAACTTAAAGATGTGGAATCAAAACCTATGCCAGGGGATGTAAAGAAAAAAATTGGTCAAGAAGATTTGGGTTCCAATAAGGATGATGATAATCAAATCGAAAAGACTGCTATTGATACAGAGTACATCGTTCAAGGTGATGGTCAATTTACAATTCATGTTATGAAGCCAGCTGATCGTGATAAAGCACTAGCTAAACGCGTAAAAGAAGTTAAAAATCAAATCAAGATGGAACATAAATTAGAGTTGGAAGACCAATCAAAAAAGGATAAATCCAGTAAAAAAGATGTGAAAAAGTCTGATAAACAAGACACAAAAACACCTGATAAAAAGGATGAATCTAAAGTAAATGATACTAATGCAGCTGAATAAGCTGAAAATGTAAGGGGAAAGGGCTAGACTGTTGAATTGGCTTGAATCGATAGGTCGTGTTGTAATACACGGCCTATCACAGATGGGTAGTGCTACATTATTAGTGTGGCAAACAATAAAACAACTGAAAATGATTAATCTGTGGCATGTATTCCAGCAGATGGCTCACCTAGGTGTAGATTCATTGCCGATTATTAGCTTAACGCTACTATTTGCAGGAGCGGTTATGACCTTACAGATTACAGATGTATTAATTACATATGGAGCTCAAAGCACTGTGGGTGGTCTTATGGCTGTTGCTATGGGTCGTGAGTTAGGGCCTATTTTAGTAGGGGTTGTACTGGCCGGCCGTGTTGGCGCCGCTATCACGGCTGAAATTGGTACAATGAAGGTAACTGAACAAATTGATGCGCTACGTGTTATGGCTGTCGATCCTGTTGGTTATCTCGTGGTACCTCGTGTAGTAGCATGTATGATTATGGTGCCTATTTTGGCATTTTATGGTGTAGTCATTGGTATTGCAGGTGGTTACTTTGTAGCTACTGCTATCAAAGGTCTGGCGCCAAGTACTTATTTAGATTCTATTCAAATGTTTTCTACCATTTCAGACTTTACACTAGGTCTTTTGAAATCTAGCGTATTTGGTGCTGTCATCGCATTGGTAGGTGCTTACAAGGGGATGGAAACTAAAATGGGCGCTGAAGCAGTTGGCTTCTCCACAACTAGTTCTGTAGTAACTAGTATCATTTTAGTATTTGTATTAAATTACTTTTTATCTACCTTGTTATATTAGTAGATACATTAGAGGGATTTATGATAGAACTACGCAATGTTGTAGTTGCCTATGAGTCACGTGTGATTTTAGACTCTATTAATCTCACCATCGATGATGGGGAGACGTTAGTCATATTAGGTGGTAGTGGTAGTGGTAAAAGTACACTACTTCGCTTATTGATTGGCTTGCAGCGTCCTACATCGGGACAGATTATAGTAGATGGCACAGATATTACAACATTATCTGAAGATGAATTTAATACAGTACGAAGAAAAATGGGGATGGTATTCCAATACTCTGCATTATTTGACTCTATGTCGGTAGGTGAAAATGTAGCCTTTGGCTTACGTCAGCATACGGACTTAGGAGATGATGAAATAAAACGCATTGTAGCAGAGCGACTCGATTGGGTCGGTTTAAAAGGGTATGAATCCTATATGCCTAACGAATTATCTGGAGGCATGAAGAAGCGTGTTAGCTTAGCTCGTGCCATAGCGTTAGATCCGAGTTTAATTCTCTATGATGAACCTTCATCCGGGTTAGATCCTATTACATCAGGTACGATTAGTATGTTGATTAAGGGAATGCAGCAACGGCTCGGTTGTACTTCTATCGTTGTAACGCATGATATGCAATCTGCATTTTATGTAGCAGACCGCATAGCTTTACTTGATAAGGGGAAATTTGTGGAAATTTCTGATACAATAGACTTTAAGAATTCTACAAATAAAAAGGTACAACAGTTTATTCATGGTGAAGCAGAACCAATTAACGTATCTGTGATGGGAGAGGTATAATGAAGTGGACGACGGAGGCCAAGGTAGGGGCTTTCACGATAATAGGTATAGCATTATTTATTGCGGGCATACTGTTTGTAGGCCGCATTGATATATGGCTATGCCGCAAATGACAATTACTGGTGATTTTGCTCAAGTTAATGGCCTAAAAAATGGCAATCAAGTTAAATACTCTGGTGTAGCTATCGGTAATGTCTCTGATATTGAGATTACACCGCATGGTGTGGTAGTAAAAATGAAGCTTGATGAAAAAACACAAATCCCAAGTGATTCTATATTTACTTTAGGGTCAGATGGTTTCTTAGGCGATAAATTTATCCAAATTTCACCTGGTCATTCTACAGTATATTTACAAGATGGTGATTCCGTTAAGGGCGAAGGTGCAGATGCTATGGATAAAGCTATGCAAAGTGCTCAAAAACTAATGGATGGCACCGAAAAGATGTTGCAGTCCATCAATAATATTATTGGTGATCCAGCAACGCAAAATGCACTTAAGCATTCCCTGCAATCTACGGCTGTAATGGCTGATAATGCAGTAGCGATTACACAAAATATGGCTGATGTAACTGCACAGCTAAATCAAGCTGCTCAACAATTTAATGCAGATGGTAATGCAGGCAATGATATGCGCGCTATTTTGACTAATTTAAAACAAACTACGGATCGTGTAGATAATATGGCTCGTTCTATGGAATCTACAGTAACAGATCCTAAAGCACAAGAAAATATTAAGGAAACATTACATAATACGGCACAAATTTCTGCTCGTATCAATAAATTGATGGGTGGTAAAGCGTACCAAACTGATGTAAATGGTAATGTTGCAGACGGGAATAATGTTGAAAAAAAGTCATCAACTAAAGTTGAGCCATCTGTAGATTTACTATATAACACAACAGATGATGAATTCCGTATCAATGGTCGTGTTCGTGCTTTTAATGATAAAGGTATGGCAGAAATTGGACTATCCAATATTGGGGATGATACAAAATTCGATTTAAATGCAGGAAAATTTGTTAGTCCGAAATGGTTAGTACGTGGTGGTATTTTTGAAAGTGAATTGGGTGTGGGCGTAGATTATAATTTACGTGGTCCTGTATCCTTGTCTGCTGCTATGTATGATCTTAATCATCGTAAATATCGTATTCGTAGTGATATACGTTTACATAAAGATACTTATGGGGTTATTCAAATGACCAGACCGTTCGGTTCCACGAATGGCGGTACCTACTTTGGTATCAAACAAGTATTTTAAAGACTAATACATTCACTTTAGGTGAGTATGGAGGTACATATTATGAATAAAAAGGTTTTATCCTTAGGTGTAATGCTCTCCTTGGCTACTACAGGTGCAATGGCTGCTGATGTAGTTACAACTTCCGTTAATAATGGAGACCAATTAAGCAAATATCAAAAAGAAGCTATTCAATTAACACAAAAGCAACTAGCTGAAAAATCTGTTCAAGATAGCAAAACATATGAGAGCAAATTGGACCTCGATGAGTCTCGTACTATAGATTTGGCATTGGCGAATAACCGTACTGCAAAACAAACTAAATGGGGTTATGAAGCTGCTAAATCTGCAGTTAGCCAAGTAGCAGCAGGTAAAAACCCTAGTGTTAGCTATGGGTGGTCTGCTCAAAAAACCGGTGGTGATACTGGACGCGGTAAATCTGGTAGTCATAACTTCTCCATTAGTGCTCCTGTATTTAATCCTCAACTTGATGCAAGTATTGACTCTGCACGTTATACACGTGAAGGTACTGGCGCTAGCTATGAAGAAGCATTGCAACAAGCAAAATACGATGCAATCAGTGGGTACTATACTTTGATCATGAACCGTAATCTTGTTGATGTGGCTCAACAAGCTGTTAAAGATTACCAAGGTCATGTAACAAATGTGCAAGCTCAATATAATGTTGGCTTGGTAGCTAGTTCTGATGTGTTGGCTGCTAAAACAAATCTTGCTGACTCTGAAACGAGCCTTGTTAAAGCTCAAAATGCTGCAAATTTAGCAGAAGCAAGTTTAAATCAAGTCATTGCATATCCTGTACAAACAGCTATTAATACGGCAGAACATGATTTACAATATAAACCTTATAATATTACATTGGAACAAGCTAAAGCATATGCTTTACTTCATCGTTCTGCTCTTGTAAAATCTGCCCTTGATGTAAAATCTGCAGAAGAAGCTGTAAAATCTGCTAAATCTGGTTATTTACCAACTGTGGCAGTAAAAGCAGGTCGTGGCTATGCTGATCCAGATGGTTACTTTGGAACAAGTACAAAATCTTGGAGTGTAGGTGCTACTGCATCCTGGAGTTTATGGGACGGCGGTGCTACACAAAATGCTATTAAAAAAGCAAATGCACAACTTGAACAAGCTAAAGAAGCTAATTTAGCTACTGTTGATGCTGTATTATTAGCCGTACAAAAAGCATACTTGAACTTGCGTTCTGCAGAGCAAACAATCCAAAGCACTCAAACTGCAGTCGCTCAAGGTCAAGAAAGCTTCCGCATTGCTACACTTCGTTATCGTGCAGGTGTTGGTACAAACCTTGATGTACTCGATGCGGAAACTAAATTAACAGATGCTCGTAATAATTATGTACAAGCACTTTATAATTACAATATTAGTATTGCTGCGCTTGAACAATTGACAGGTGTTCCTTTGAATACTCCAGTTGGACAAGGTGCACAAATTATTGCAAACAGTGGTGCAGCTGAACAGTTAGCACAACTAGGTGGCAATCAATAATATAAAAAAGAC
The DNA here is from genome assembly GCF_003463825.1 of Veillonella sp. AM51-8BH. Lineage (GTDB taxonomy): Bacteria > Bacillota > Negativicutes > Veillonellales > Veillonellaceae > Veillonella. The sequence continues at coordinate 13,516 of NZ_QSDY01000004.1, read as the reverse complement.
GACTTAGGTCGTCTTTTTTTTGTAAAAATTTATCATATAAATTCATTATATATTCTCATTAATTTGTTATGGTAGTGTTCATAATGATTCTATATGAGGTTATTATAGAAACTGATTAGTAAAAAATATATTAGTTTTATAAAAGTTATCTTGAAAATGCTATAGTTATTACTTTGTCTGTGGTAATATTAGTATATATATTTATATTATTCATAATGTGTATGGGAGATCATTATGACCCGTAAAAAGTGGTGTCTCATAGGGGCTGCAATTTTAGGATTATGTGGTGTTGGTGCTAGCATCAATCCTATAGCTCAGACCTATGTGGCTCCTATGGTTAAAGAACAAGTAAATAATGCCATAAACGGATCTGTGGACTATGATTCTCTTCGTATCAATTGGAATGGCGATGTAGTTCTATCCGATGTGGTGATTAAAGATCGAGATGGACACTTAGTAGGAACTGCACAAGATGTAGCAGTGGGGGTTAAACTATCTGCATTGCCGAGCATAATTGGTGGTAATACATCAGGGGCAACAGCTATATCTAGTGTTACAGTGGAGGCTCCTGATCTCCATATATGGCAATTGGTCGATGGATCTTGGAGTGTGGAAAAGTTAGTAAAACCATCTGATCCAAATAAGTCCGGCAGTTTTGATGGTGACATTACCATAAATAATGGTCGTGTAGCGTTACGTACTAAAGATGGAATAAAACGAAATGTTGAAAAGCTTGATGGTACTGTTGCACTCAATATGAGTGGTATGTCTAAAGGGGCTTTTACGGCTGATATAGATGGTTCCTCTGTTCTTGTAAATGGCAATATAGACATGGATGATGTGTCTAATTTTGATGTGTTTGTACAAGCTAATGAAATTGATACGACTGGGATTATGAGCTTTGTTCCGTTACGTAAGGATCTAGTTGTATCGAAGGGGAAATTACAAGATTTACATCTCAATATTAAAAGTGAAGATGGCCAATATGTTATGAGTGGCAATGTAGGGTTCAAAGGATTAAGGGGTACTTATAAGCGGGGAAATACGACCTATACTATTACTGATGGGGAAGGTCGTATTATGTTAAATCACGACCAAATTGTCATTAGCCATAGTTCTTGGCGTATTAATGATCAAGCAGCAAGACTTAATGGTCTCATTACGTTAGGAAAAGACGAAGAATATTTAAACCTTAATGTTGTGGCGGATAAAGTAGCACTAGAAGCTATTACTGATGTGGGGGTTACTGGTATTGTTGGCGGCCGTGCACATATTGGAGGCACCACTGTAGCGCCACGAGTGGATGCCACTATAGGTAGTGATGGGATATCTTATAAAGGGTACCATGTAGACCGCGTGCAGGGAAATGTAGTATATGATAATGGGGTAGTTCGTATCGATGATGCCCAATTGTCTATTGGCTCTGGTAATGCTAAAATTAAAGGTCAATATGTCGTAGACACAGGTGATTTTGACGCCGCTGCTAATGTTCATGCCTTATCGTTGGATACTTTTACACAAGATATGACTATGCCTATTACGGGAACCATTGATGGAGAAATCCACGTTTTGGGTAAGAATAATCAAGTTACTGATCTTGTAGGGGCTGTCCAAGGTCATCAGATTGGTGTACGCGGTGTAGTGCTTGATTCTGTAAAAGCGGATTTGACCCATAGTGATAATCTTACCAACATAACTATGGTTGGTAAGATGGGCGCTGGCTCCTTTAGTGGATATGGTTCTATTCAAAATGGTCAAGTGAATGCCACAATTTCTGGTAATGCCTTGCCGTTGACATCACTTAGTCCAATCATAGGTGAAGATGTAGCTGGCACACTTAGCACTTCTATTAATGTAAAAGGAGCCTTAGATAACCCTAATGTAACTGGTACTGTATGGGGACAAGAGGTTCTTTATAAGGGTGCCCATTTTAATGATATTCATAGCGATATTACTTTAGACAATCATGTTCTAACAATTACCAATGGTCATATTGGTGACGGTAGTGGTGGTTATGATATTACAGGTTGGTATAATATCAATACTGATGCATTAGATTTAAATGCTAAAGCTCGTGCTGTACGCATTGAAAATTTAATTCGTCCTGTAACAGATATTCCTATTACAGGTTGGTTTGAAACTGACAACCATATAACAGGGACTGCGGCTAATCCGATTGTAGAAGGGCGAGCTCATTTATGGGATGGGTCTGCCTATGGTAAGCTTATTACTAATGCTTTTGCCAAATACAACTATAAAAATGAAATATTAGAATTATATCGCTTTGATATCGAAGGTTATGGTGCAACTATTACTGGTGGCGGTACTGTATCAAAAGATGCTATTAATATTGATTTTGAAGGTAAAAAAATTGATATGGGCAGACTGCTCATCAATACTGACTATAAGGTAGATGGTTTATTAGATGGCCGTGGTATTATAACAGGGTCTATGGATAATCCTCAGTTTAATGGATATGTTTTATCTGATGCTTTATCCATCAATGGCCAATTGTTGACAGATCTACATGGTCATGTCTATGCAGATAAATCCGTTGTAAATGTACAAGACTTTTCTTTTGCTGAATCAAATGGTGGTCGTTATGTTGCTAAAGGCGGCATGAAGCTCGACGATAGTCAACAGCTATTTGGTGTTTTAGATGTTACTAATGGTAGTGTCAAGAATCTATTAGCACTGTTAGATCGTAAAAATGAGCATCTTGATGGTAAATTAAACGGTTCTGTTGAAATTGGTGGCACAAAGGATAATCCAAGTGTTACTGTTGACGGTAAAATTAATGAAGTTAGTATTGATAACAAGGTTGTTGGTGATGCAACGATTGATGCTAGCTTAGCTAATCGAAAGTTTAAAATTACGACCTTAAAACTACCTGTTGATGAAGGGCTCATTGCCATGGGCGGTACATTGGATCTAGATGGCGAAGCTGACTTACAAGTCGCTTTAAAAGATGTTGACATAGTACCATTCTTACCACTTATGGGTAAGGACATTCAAGCTACAGGTTGGGTAACTGGTGTTGTGAATGTTACGGGAAAAACTAAAAACCCTAAGGTTGAACTTTCTGGTGCGGTAGAATCTGGCTCTTTCAATGGAATTGGCATTGATGAGGGGTTTGTATTAGCTACTATGCAAGATCATGTTATTCAAATTCAACGGATCCAAGGTGCAAAGGGAGGCTATAAACTTAGTATTTATGGTAAAATCCCATTGGCTGCACTTTATACCTCTGGTTACATAGAAGCTAGTAATGCTAAATCTATGGACGTAACTATCGATTTTAACGAAGCTGATATGGCTGTTATTCCTCTTGTTACTACGAGTGTTAAGGAGGCAACAGGTCCGTTAAAAGGGGTAATCAGACTTACTGGTACTATAGATCAACCAGAAGCATATGGTACGGTTTCTGTACGTAATGGCACTATGAAGCTGGCTAATGTAGATAATGAAATTACAGGGATTGATGGGGATTTAATCTTCTCAGGACAGCAAGGTGATTTCCAATCCCGCATTAATATGGGGAAAGGTTCAGCCGGTTTAGCTGCTAAGGTAAATTGGTCTGCTCATGAGCTTACAAATTATAAGGCTGCTGTTCAACTTGATGGACTCGATGTTCGTAGTGAATATATTAGGGGCCCATTGAATGGGGAGCTTTATATTGCTGAACGCGATGGGTTACCTACATTGATAGGTAATTTGGACTTGGAAAATATCCAATTCAAGATTCCGCTTTCCTTACAATCTAGTGAAAGTAGTACCAATATGGGGGTAGATGTTACCATCCATGCTGGCAAGGGTGTACGCCTATATGATCGTACTTTGTATAATATGTTCATTGGTGGTGATGTTCACTTTGGCGGAACGTTACAAAATCCAACAGCTAGTGGCCAGTTTGATGTTAAATCTGGTACATTTAAATACTTAAGTCATGTATTTAATATTACGAAGGGGAATGCACACTTCGTGGGTGGCTCCTATTTGCCAAACTTACAATTAGAGGCTGAAACAAATGTAAGTAATTATAATATTCTGCTCGGCGTAAAAGGCACGGTAGATCACATGGATTTGACTTTATCGTCTAATCCTAGTTTGTCTAGAAAACAAATTATTTCTATGTTGACCTTTGGCCGTGGGGCAGATTCAAATAGCAGTACATTGACAAATGAAGATGTAAATGCTGTTGCTACTGCAGGGTTACAAATGTTTGCCTTTGGTTATGTACAAGATGCATTACAAAATACATTAGGGCTTGATAGAATCAATATTACGACTGGTTCTATTGATCCTGATGAACCGACTAATCGAGAAACTGCTGGCAATTACAATATCGAAATTGGCAAGTATATTGTGCCGAAAGTTATGCTTACCTATTCTCAAGGTATTAATAATAAACAAAATAAATATGGTGTAGAATATTCTGTCAAACGTAATCTTAAGTTTACTGCATGGCGCACATCGCAAGGAAACAATTATATAGGTGGTCGTTGGACAAGGAGCTTCTAAGTTTATGACTAGAGTGTGTAAATCCCATGGATATGCACATTCTAGTCATATTAATTTCATAAAATTTGTTTAATATAGTACTCATTCCCAGTATTTTATGCTATAATAATAAAGATTTATTAGTCTTTATAAAACAAGATGTAAACTTTTTATGGGGATGAGTTCTAGGAGGAATTTATGTTTAAATCAAAAGCCTATAAAAGTATGCTTGCAGCATCTGTGTTGACTGCTGTCATGGGGACAGGCAGTGTATTTGCTGCAGAGGTACAAGCTGGCTATACTCCAGATTTAAATAACACAACAACAACTAGTGCAGCTACAACAAATGATGCTACTACTACACAAGCAGTTTACAATGCTGATGCAGCTACACCTGCAACAACACAAGATGAAACTGATGCAGCTATCTTAGCGGCTCGTGGTGATACAACTGTATCTAGCGATGGTACTGTAGTTAAAGGTTCTGACGGAACTGTTACAGTTAATAATGCTGCTTTAAAAACAGATGACAAACAAGTAAAAATGGTATCTAAAACTACTGGTGGTACTGACCTTGATAAGGCTGCTGAAAATGGCCAAACTCAAGCTGTTACAACTGTAGAGGCTCAATATGTTACATCTGCTAATGCTGAGTCTATTAACCCATATGTAGGTAAATTGATTACTGGTTTATCTATTTCTGGTGTAACAGCTGAACAACAAGCACAACTATTGCCTATTTTGTCAGAAAAAATTGGCGATGCTGTATCCGTTGATGGTGTATTCAAAGACGTAACTAACCTTGGTAATACTGGATACTTCTCTGAAGTAAATCCTGTATTCACAACTGTACCTGAAGGTGTTAAATTGGACTTTGCTGTTACAGTAAATCCGATTACTACTGGCGTGGCATTCGAAGGTAATACAGTTTATACTTCTGAAGTATTGACTAAATTCATGGATCTTCAACCAGGTCAAGTTCTTAACTCTGTATACGTAGGCCAAAAGGTTCAAGGTATCAACGCAGCATACGCTCGTGATGGCTACATGTTGGCACACGTTGATGGTATTCGCGTAGATGACCAAGGCGTGCTTCATGTTCATATCGTAGAAGGTATTGTTGAAGATATCGTTCCTGCTGGTAACAAGAAAACACGCAATAAGGTTATTACCCGTGAATTCGTTCAAAAGAAAGGTAAACCTTTCAATAAATTCTTGGTACGTCGTTCTGTGGAACGCGTATACAACTTAGGCTTCTTTGATGATGTAAATGTTCGCATGCTGCCTGGTGATCAAGATCCTAACAATGTAATCATTGAAATCGATGTTTTGGAACATAAAACAGGTACTATTACACTAGGTGCTGGTTACTCCAAATCTGATGGTTTGATGGGTATCATTGAATTTGGTGAAGATAACTTCCGCGGTACTGGTGACAAATTTAAAGTTCACTGGGAAATCGGTGGTAAGAAAAAATACAAAAACTACCAAATTTCTTACTTGAAACCTTGGATTGATAGCAAAGGTACATCCCTTGGCTTCTCCTTCTTCAACCGTGAAGATGAATACACAGATTATAATGAAAACGGTAATGAAGTAGCTGAATATAACAAGAAATCTCGTGGCTTTAATATTTCCTTTGGTCGTCAAACAGGGGAATACACACGTGACTACTTGACATTGGAATCTCGTAAAGACACTTATAAGTGGGATAGCGATGATAGCTCTGGTTATCGTTATGATACAGATGATATTTCTAATCCAACTGGTAGAGGGAATGATTGGGATAATAGAAAACCTGGCACGAACCAAAATTGGAACTTTGCGTCTAATAATTATGTGAAAAATAACTTTGGCCGTATTAATTCCATTACATGGCAAAAAGTATACGATTCCCGTGACAATATTTATGATCCAACACGTGGTCGTCGTATTTCCTATACAGCACAATGGGCTGGTCATGGTTTAGGTGGTGACTTCGACTTCTATAAATTCACAGCTGAAGCACGTATGTATAAAAAACTAGGTGCTAAGAATGTATTGGCATTCCGTGCACGTGGTGGCTTTATCCAAGGTGATGCTCCTTATAGCCAATTATTCACATTGGGCGGTGCTGATTCCTTACGTGGTTACGAAGATGATCAATTCCGTGGTAAGTATATGTACAATGCTACATTGGAATTCCGCTTCCCAATCGTTAAAAAGGTTAGTGGCGTATTGTTCACTGATATTGGTGATGCATGGGATGCTCCAAATGTTACATGGTACAACAGCAAGAAAACATTCAACTATGGCGTTGGTGCTGGTGTTCGTATTACTACACCAATTGGTCCAGTTAAACTTGATTATGGCGTGGGTAAACACAAAAATAAATTCCACTTCAGCTTCGGCACACAATTCTAATATGGTAAATGTATATGGTGAAAGCCTCTTTTCTAAAGAGCTTTCACCAATATCTCTATATGGCATCCTTTGATGTAGTAATTTAAAGAAATGAGGGCACTCTATTATGATGCGAATGATGAACAACAAGGCGAATGTGAAAATTTTCTCCATCGTCATTGCTGCTATTTTTATTATCGGTATTGGTGCATTAGCTTACACTCAAATGGCTACGCCAACTGGTAGTAGTGGTAACAGCACAATTGGTGTTATCGATACATCTCGTATGATGTCTCAAGATAATCCAATTTATATCTCTGCAGCTCAAGAATATATGAGCTATCAAAGCCAATTACAACAAGAAACACAAGCAAAAATTGATGCAGCACAAGATGATGCGACTAAACAAAAATTAGCTGAAGAAGCACGTCAAAACTTAGCAAAAAAAGATCAAGAAATTGCTAAATCCGTTCAAGATAAAGCGATGGAAGCAGCAAAAGCTGTGGGTGATGCAAAAGGCCTTAGCGTTGTAATGACTAAAGACACTGTATTATATGGTGGTGTAGATATTACAGATCAAGTATTGAAAAAATTAGCTAATGATGCGAAAAAATAAACTGTAGTTCTATGTAAGGGAGAACGACAATGAACGGGAATAAACGATATATCGGATTTGCCATATTTCTCGTTGTTGCATTATGTGCTATGGTTTGGGCCTATGGATTTGTGACGAATCGTCAGCAGAGTCCTGATGGGGTATCAATAGGTGTTGTACGTATTGATGATGTATTAGAGTTTAATCCTTCTTATGAGGATTATAAACAAGCTAAAAATGAATTGGACCTTTTACAACGTCAGTATGAACTTGAACAACAAGCTCTAAATGCCAAGTCAGAGACACAAGAGGAACAGTTGAAATCTCTTGCATTAGATTCAACCTTGTCAGATGCTCTTACGGTGGAATTGCAAACTCGTATTGCAACAAAAGAAAATGAATTGAATCAGCAATTAAATGCAAAACGAAACGAACTTACGCAAAAATATTTGGCTGAGTTAAAAGTTAGCTCTAATGAATATGATTTAGAAATCGTTAATCTACAGTTAGATCTTTATGCTTATGATGCTCGTGTATACATTGATGATGCACAAAGAGAAGCAGCTATGGCAGAGAAGGCTAAGAAAGAGGAACGATTGAAGGAGTTATTAGCTAAGAGAAAACCATCTAATCTAGATGTGGACTCTATTAAGGCTAAAGTGCAAGCAGAACTTGCTCCTATGCAACAAAAAGGGCAAGAAGAGCTTAATCAATATGCAGCATCTTTACAAAAGGAGTTGGCTGCAAAACGGGATACTATGGTACAACAACAAGCACAATCTATTATTGCTAATAATAACTTACCTATTGCACAGGACTGGAATGATTCTTGGGCTAAAAAGCTTTCAGATAAAGAAGCTGAAGTGAGTGCACTTCATGAGGCCATTTTAGAAGATGTTCGTATGCGTGTAGCAATTATTGCAGAGGAACAACATTTAGATTTAGTCATCATCGATGATGGTGGTAATATTAAGGGGCTTGATATTACTGATGCTGTAAAAGCGTCCTATCGAGTTCAATAAGGAGTTATATTATGAATAAACGTATTAAATCTTTAGTATTAGGTGCATCCTTAGTGGCTTCTATGGCTGTTTTAGGTGGTTGTGGTTCTAATAATATTGGTTATGTTGATAGCGTGAAAGTAGCAAACAGCACTGAAAAAGGTATTGAAATCACTAAAGAAATCAATGCTAAGAAAGCTGAGTTGGATGCTAAAATTGCAGCCGCTGATGAAGCATCTAAACAAAATGTATTTAATCAAGCTAATCAAGAGTTAAACGCCTTTGCCAATGCAAAAGCACAAGAATATCGTCAATATCAAGAACAAAAAGTTGGTGAACTTGTAAAAGAGAAAAAACTTGATGTTGTTATCGAAAAAGGTGCTGTTGTTGGTGGTGGATCTGATGTGACTGATGATTTGATTGCGAAGATGGGCAAAGCTTCTGATGACCAAATTAAAGAAGCTGAAAATGCAGCTAAAGCACAAGAGCAACAAGATGCACAACAAAATGCTCAACAAGCAGGTCAAACTACAGCAGTTAATACTGAGGAAAGTGCACAATAATTAAAGATTATTACAGGGGGAGGAGTTTACCTTGGAAAAAACTTTACAGGAACTCGCAACATTAGTAGGTGGTCGTGTTATAGGCGATACATCTATTGTTATTACTGAGACACGTAGCTTTGAACAAGCCGTAAAACAATCCATAACTTTTGCGATAGGTGAATATGTTGAACATATTGCATTATGCCAAGCGGGTGCTGTGATCGTTGAATCTGAAGTGACAGATGCACCGATGGCTCAAATTGTAGTTGATAATGCAAAAGCAGCATTTGCACAAGTGTTAGAACTCTTCCATCCACCTGTTGTTGTTCCTAGAGAAGTGCATAGCACTGCTATTATTGGCGAAAATGTAACGATTGGAAAAAATGTTTCTATTGGTGCCTATTGTGTTATTAATGATAATGCAGTCATTGAAGATAATGTAACAATTCGCCCATATGTTTATATTGGTCATAATGCACGTATTGGCGAAGGTTCTGATATTTATGCAGGCGCTATTGTTCATGAAAACTGTATTTTAGGTAAACGCGTTGTATTGCGTGCTAAAGCAGTAATTGGTGGCGAAGGCTTCGGTTTTGCTACAGAGAATGGCGTACATACACATATTCCACAAGTTGGAAATGTTATTCTTGAAGATGATGTTGAGGTTGGCTCTTGTACAACAATTGATAATGCTACAATGGGATCTACATTAGTTCGTCGTGGTACAAAAATCGATAACCTTGTACACCTTGGTCACAATGTGGAAATTGGTGAAGATTGCTTCTTGATTGCTCAAGTTGGTATTGCAGGTAGTACTAAATGTGGTAATCATGTAATCTTTGCAGGCCAAACTGGTTGTACTGGACATATCACAATTGGAGATAATGTACAATTTGCTGGAAAGACTGGTATTACAGGTAATGTACCATCTAATTCTATTATGGCGGGCTATCCTATGAGACCACATAAAGAATGGTTAAAATTGGCAGCTTATGAAAACCGTTTGCCGGATATGGTTAAAACAGTAAAACAACTACAAAAAGAAATTGACGCTTTGAAAGCACAGCTGAAGGAGAGCTAATAATCCATGTATAGGTTTATGAAAATCTTTAGTGCCTTTATTTGCTTATTACCTAAAGGTTTGCAATATGCTATTGGTACATTGCTTGGTGAAATTGCGTGGCTAGTAGTGCCGCCTAAACGCAAGCGCCTAGCGATAGGCCAAATTCTATTCTGTAATATTACCGATGACCCCAAGGAAGCTCGACGCATTGCGAAAGCTAGTACTACACGCTTTGGTCGCATGATTATTGATGTATTACGCTATCCTGAAATTAAGGATGGTGCATACAAAGATATGGTAGAGTTTATTAACAAAGAGTACTTAGATGATGCTTTAGAAAATGGTCGAGGCGCAATCTTGGCGGCTGTTCATAGTGGCAACTGGGAACTCCTTGGGGGGGTTCTTGCTTCGGAAGGGTATCCGTTAATTTCTGTGGCTATGAAACAGAATGGTGATGCCGATAAGTTTATCAATGAATATCGTCAGATTATGCACCAACATGTGACTTATAAAACTGGTGTGCGGGAAATGATCAATGAACTAAAAAAAGGTGCTTTTTTAGGCCTTATTATGGATCAGGATCCTGGTGATGATGGTGTTCTTGTACCATTCTTTGGTTATGAAACATTGACGGCTGCTGGACCAGCTGTACTGGCTCGTATGCAAGATGTACCTATCATTTTTGTAACAATACATTATAGTCCATTTTCTGAGAAGCATGAGATTGAAGTACATCCACCAATTTATGTGGAGCGTACAGATGATAAAAAACGTGATATAGCAGTAACAACAACGCTTTTAAATGAGTTTATTGAAGATTATATTAGAAGATATCCTGAAGATTGGTTCTGGCTTCATAACCGTTGGAAGTGGACACGTCGTTTCTATGGCGAGCATATTGAAACTCCGCCAGATGTATATCGCTAATTATTAAATATAAAGAGATTTTACATGTGTATTTGTACAGTGTCGATTTAGATGCCGCATGAATAAAGCATAGTAAAGTCTCTTTTTATTTTACAGTGTATAAAGTACTATTTATAATTAAATTTATATAAAGTTAATTATGTGAAAAATGCTTTCAAAATCATTGAATATATGGTAAATTTCTTGTAACACCTATGCAAATAGGGTATAATACATATTGGTGTATAGTAAACGTGAATTCAGATTATGAAAGGACTTTCTTATGAGTAAGCCACAACAAACAATTAAACAGGCTATTTCATATCAAGGGATTGGCCTTCATAGCGGTGAACCAGTGAATATGGTTTTTAAACCTGCACCTGAAAATACAGGAATTGTGTTTATCCGCACGGACATTGAAGGTCATCCTTCTGTGCGAGCACACATTGATAATGTGACGAACACTATGCGCGCTACTACATTGGAAAATGGTGAAGCGAAGGTTTTCACTGTAGAACATGTTATGGCTGCGTTCAGTGCTATGAATATTGATAACTGTTATATCGAGATGGATTCTCCTGAACCTGCTGTAGGTGATGGTAGTAGTGCTATTTTTGTAGGCCTTATAGAAGAGGCTGGCATTCAAGAACAAACAGCACCGCGTCATGTATATAAAATAACTCGCTCTCATGCTATTTATGATGGTGATCGTTTTGTAGTTATTTTGCCATACGATGGCTATCGCATTACATTTACATCGGTTAACAGTCATCCGTTACTTGGTACGCAAAATTGCGATTTTGAGGTTTCACCAGAATCCTTTAAAGAGCATATTAGTGCTGCTAGAACTATCGGATTTATGAAAGAATTAGAACAATTACAGGCTATGGGCCTTGCAAAAGGTGGTACCTTAGATAATGCGTTAGTTTATGATGATGAGAAGTGTTTGTCTGTACCTCGCTTTGATGACGAATTAGTTCGTCATAAGGCATTAGACGTAGTAGGCGACTTATTCTTATTAGGACGAATCGAAGGTCATGTAATTGCTATGAAATCGAGTCATGAATTAAACTCAAAATTGGCTCGTAGTATAATGGAAGAAATAAGGGAGACACAGCCATGATTCTTAATCACGAAGACATTTTAGAAATTTTACCTCATCGTTATCCTATGCTTTTGGTAGATCGCATCGTTGAGTTAGAACCTATGAAACGCGCTGTGGGCATTAAAAATGCTACATTCAACGAATTGTTCTTCCAAGGTCACTTCCCAGGTAATCCAGTAATGCCAGGCGTGTTATTGACTGAGGCTATTGCACAAGTTGGTGGTATTGCTTTGCTATACCCTGAAGAAAACCGCGGTCTTACACCTATGTTTACAGGTATTGATAAAGTTCGTTTCCGTCATCCTGTAAAACCTGGTGATCAAGTACGTATGGAAGTTGATATTGTAAAAATCAAAGGTAAAATGGGTAAGGTTGAAGGCCGTGCCTATGTTGGCGACAAATTGTGCGCTAGCGGTGAATACATGTTTGCCCTTGTATAATGATTGAGGAGTGATTGTAGTGATAGTTGTAGGCATGGAAAATGCAGAATCCAATATCCATAGTACAGCCATAGTCCATCCAAATGCTAAATTGGGCAAAGATGTAATCGTAGGTCCCGGCGCTGTAATCGGCGAACATGTCGAAATCGGCGATGGTACACAAATCGGTGCACATGTTGTAATTGGTGGTTGGACAACCATTGGTAAGCGTTGTGAGATTTATCCTAACGCATCTATTGGGTTGGAACCGCAAGATTTAAAATTCAAAGGCGAAAAAAGCTATTGTAATATTGGCGATGAAACGGTTATCCGTGAATTTGTCACTATTAGCCGCGCTACTGGAGAGGGTGAAGAAACACGTGTAGGCAATAACTGCTTGCTTCAAGCATGTACACATGTGGCTCATAACTGTATTGTTGGCAATAATGTAATTATGAGTAACTGTGCAGGCTTAGCTGGTCACGCTATCGTTGAAGATCGCGTAGTTATTGGTGGCCTTGCAGGTATTCATCAATTTGTTAAGATCGGTCGAAATGCTATGGTTGGTGGCATGGCTAAGGTGGTCCAAGATATTCCACCGTACGTTATTGCTGATGGTCAACCAGCGCGTGTTATCGGCCTTAACTCTGTTGGTTTATCTCGCGCAGGTATTTCAGAAGAAGTACGCCGAGATTTGAAACAAGCATTCCGTATTATTTATCGTTCTGGTTTTAGTTTATCTAAGGCTATTGAAGAAATGGAAATGCAGCTTGACTCTTCTGTAGAAATTGAAAATTTATTACGCTTCTTACGCAATGCCGATCGTGGTATTATGCGTACACGTCGCGACTAATTCAAAAGACCTCGTACAATGTACGAGGTCTTTTTGTGTAATCTATAAATATTAATATTTTTATATGATCTATAAAATTTAGGCTTTTAATTGGATAAGAATTTTATAATAGTAGTCCATTAATTTTTATAATAGTAGTCCATTAAT
>NZ_QSDY01000039.1 GCF_003463825.1 Veillonella sp. AM51-8BH | reverse complement strand
TGGGATTAAAATAATTCTGTTAAAATGATGAAGAAATAGGCATAAAACATAGTGTTTTAATGGTAAAAAGTATCCATTTATAGTACAATATATTGTATATGATTATGTCTTTTTTGAGGCATTATTTATTGTAAATTTGTAATTACTAATTGATATATAGGCCGTAGGTCATCTAGGAGGTATAGTCTTGGCAAAGGTAGGATTGATTGCAGGCATTGGAGTTTTACCTGTAGAATTCATGCGAGCCGCTCATGTATTAGGTCACGAGGTAGTTGTTATCGGCGTGGTTCCAGATGTAGACCCGGCTTTGAAGGCTGAGGCCGATGCTTTCTATGATATTAGTGTTGCTAAACTAGGTAAAATCTTCAAAACCTTGAAAAATGAAGGTGTTGTGGAGTTAACCATGTTAGGCAAAGTTACTAAAGAAATTCTTTTTAAGGGTCTTGCTTTCCCAGACTTGAAAACATTAGGCGTGCTTAAACGTTTGAAAAATCGCAAGGATGACACGATTATGCTTGCCATCGTTGATGAAATTGAAAGAGAAGGATTTAAAGTTTTAGATCAAACCGTATATCTAAAACCATTTATGCCAAAGGTAGGGGTGCTTTCAAAAACACAACCCACTGATGAGCAATGGGCAGATATTTGCTTTGGCTTTGAACTAGCAAAACAAATGGGCGGCCTTGATATTGGGCAAACCGTTGTTGTTAAGCACAAAGCGGCAATGGCTATCGAGGCTATTGAAGGTACTGATAAGTGCATTTTGCGTGGTGGTGAGTTAGGTCGTGGTGAGGCTGTTGTAGTTAAAACAGAAAAGCCAAATCAAGACGTGCGTTTTGATGTACCTGCTGTGGGAATTAAAACATTAATGTCTATGATTGACAGTGGCTGTAAAGTGTTAGCTGTTGAAGCAGAAAAGACTATTTTTGTTCAGCAAGAAGACGTACTTGATATGCTAATCGCCATGGTATTGTCATCTGTGCTGTAGACCAAGAATTTGTGAATTCCAGAAAGGATGCATAATGAAAGTCATGTTTTCCGCCGGAGAAGCATCCGGTGATACTCATGCGGCCAGCGTTGCAAATGCACTAAAAGAAATAGATCCTTCGGTCGATATGTTTGGTATGGGTGGCACCTTGATGGAACGCGCTGGTGTTCGCATCGTATATGATATTAAAAATTTAGGTGTTATAGGGATTGTAGAGATTGTCAAATCCTTACCAAAATTCTTTAAACTTCGCACCTATTTAAAACGCGTCATGATGAAGGAAAAACCGGATATTCTCGTATGTGTAGACTATCCTGGGTTTAATATGAAGCTGGCAGCCGTAGCTCATGAATTAGGGATTCCTGTTCTATATTACATTGCCCCTACAATTTGGGCATGGCATAGTAGCCGTGGCAATACGATTCGCAAGTATGTCACTAAGGTGGCATCTATATTTCCTTTTGAAGCAGAAGCGTATCGCAAATATAAATGCGATGTAGAATTTGTAGGACATCCTTTATTAGATATTGTACATCCTACAATGACTAAAGATGAGGCTGAGGAATATTTTGGAGCCCGTAAAGAAGCTAAAAAGGTTTTACTCATGCCTGGCAGTCGTAAACAAGAGGTTTTATCATTGCTTGATACGATGTTAAAAAGTGGTGAGCAATTGATGGCAAACCATGAAGATATTCAATTCTTCTTACCTCGAGCACATACCATCGATCGCAGTGAGCTGGAAACCTTTATCGATGCTCATAAGGTGCCTGTTACGATTACAGAAGACCATACGTATGACTTGATGCAAATTTGTGATGTGTGCCTTGCCGCATCAGGAACTGCTACGTTGGAAACAGCATGATGGAATTACCGACAGTGTTACTGTATCGTGTATCCCCAATTACTTATGGTATTGGGAAAATGGTAGTAAATGTATCACATGTAGGATTGCCTAATATTGTGGCCGGTAAAGAGGTAATTCCTGAATTATTACAAGATTCTGTTACACCACAGGCTATTGTATCTTTAGTGGAACCTCTTCTAACTGATGTTGAGAAAAATAAAGCTATGCGCAGTGAATTGCGTGAAGTACATCATAAATTAGGTGAACCAGGTGCTGTAAAGCGTGTAGCAGAACTGGTATATAACCTCGGTAAGGAGAAATGTAATGAATAGTTATTCTAGGCTCTTATATTTTGTAAAGCCTTATTATAAGCGCATGATTTTTGCAGTATTCTGCATGATCGTCGCAGCTGCGGCATATTTGGTAGTGCCTTGGCTTATTAAAAATGTAGTAGACCAAGTATTAGATGAAAAGAATATGTTTATGTTGAACCTCATTGTAGGGGCTATCATTCTCATATTCTTAATTCGTGGCTTTGCTACATATGGTCAAACCTATAATATGTCCTACATTGGTCAACGTGTCATCATCGATGTACGGGAGGCCATCTTTAATCATCTACAAAAATTAAGCTTATCTTATTTTGATCGCCGTAAGACTGGCGTTATCATGAGTAATCTTACGAATGACGTTTCGGCACTTCAGTCTGCAGTAGTTGATAACTTAATTTCCTTTATTACGGAATCTGTAACACTTATCGGTTCTCTCGTGTCTATGCTACTTATTGACTGGAAATTGACGCTTGTTACCTTTATTACAGTTCCAGTGGTGCTAGTAATTATAAATGTATTTGGTAAAAAGCTTCGTGTAGCAGGTCATGATGTACAAGGCCGTGTGGCTGACATTACAGCACTTTTACAAGAGGTCATCAGCGCTATTCGAGTTGTGAAATCCTTCGCTCGTGAAGAGTTTGAACGGAAGCGTTTTGAAGATGAAAATGATCGCAACTTTAAAGCTGTTATTAAAGCTACTAAGTTGACTAGCTTGTTAAGTCCAATGGTTGAGTTTTCTGCAGCTATTGCGGTGGCAGTCATCCTTTGGTATGGTGGCTATTCTGTAGTAACAGGGACTATTACAGCAGGGTCTTTGATTGCGTTCTTAATTTATGCAATCAACTTGTCAAACCCAGTTAAACGCTTGAGCCAAGTGTACGGCAATATTCAAAAAGCATTGGCTGCAGCTGATCGTGTATTTGAAATCTTGGATACTAAAACTGACGTTGTGGAAAAACCTGATGCTATTACGTTGCCATCTATTAATGGCAATGTAGAATTTAAAGATGTTTCATTCTCTTATGATGGTGAAAAAACAGCGCTCGAAAACTTTACTTTGTCTGTTAAGGCGGGTGAAAGCGTAGCTCTTGTTGGTCCATCTGGCGCTGGTAAAACGACTCTAGCAAATTTGTTACCTCGCTTCTACGATGTAACGGGTGGCGCTATCACGATTGATGGTTATGATGTAAAAGATGTTACATTTAAATCGTTACGTGAACAAATCGGGCTTGTACCACAAGAAACTGTGTTGTTTAATGCCACAATTAAAGAGAATATCTTGTATGGTCGATTAGATGCTACTGATGAAGAAGTATATGAAGCTGCTAAGGCTGCTAATGTTCTTGAATTCGTAGAAAGATGCCTGATGGTCTCGACACAGTAGTGGGCGAGCGAGGCAGCTCCTTATCTGGCGGCCAACGTCAACGTGTGGCTATCGCACGTGCTATTTTGAAAGACCCTCGTATTCTAATTCTAGATGAAGCGACATCTGCATTAGATACAGAGAGTGAAAAGCTTGTACAAGAGGCGTTAGATCGTCTTATGAAAGGGCGTACTGCATTTGTTATTGCCCATCGATTGAGCACAGTTCAAAATGCTCATCAAATTGTTGTACTCAATCAAGGCCACTTGGTAGAGCAGGGGACTCACCAAGAGCTATTAGCTGTTGATGGCGGATTGTACAATCATCTCTATTCCGTTCAATTCTCCAACAAAGGATAATCATGTACTGGATATATAATGTATTGCTCATATTTTATTGGATTGGCTTGATTCCGGTTATTCTATACCGCCTTGCCTTTGAAGATGGATTTTATGAGCGTATTAAACAGAGTGCAGGCTATATGCCGGCCTCGCTACTAAAGAAAATTGAAGGACGTCGTGCTATTTGGATTCATGCTGCTTCTGTAGGGGAAATTGTAGCAACTAGCCCATTAGTAAAGGAAGTAAAAAAGGAATTTCCTGAAGCGGTTGTTGTGGTGTCTGTTGTAACTGCTACAGGGCATGCAATGGCCCATCGTATCATTCCAGAGGCAGAAGGAATTATTTTCTTCCCTCTAGATTTACCGTATTTGACGCGTAAGATTTTACATATTATTAAACCGATTGCTATCTTGCTTGTAGAAACAGAAATTTGGCCTAACTTCTTGCGTATCGCTCAATCAGAAAATATTCCTGTTATGATGGTTAATGGTCGTATTTCTGATCGTAGTATGAAACGCTATAAATATATTAGTGCGTTCACGAAAGAAATGTTGCGTTCCATTGAGCGTTTCTGTATGCAATCAAAATTCGATGCAGCGCATATTGAAGTATTAGGTGCGAAAACATCTGATATTACCGTAACAGGTAATATGAAATATGACCAAACGTATGCCACTGTATCAGCTGAAGAAAAACAATCACTTCTTGAAGAGTTTGGCTTTGGTAATAATCATCCAATCATCATTGCTGGTAGTACACATAAGGGTGAGGAAGAAACAATCTTTGAGACCTTTAAACAAGTCTTACAAGAATATCCTCAAGCTCGCTTGTTAATTGCACCTCGTGAGATATATCGCGGTCATGATGTTCAAACGTTAGCGAAACATTATGAATTGAATGCTATTTGTCGCAGTGATATGACAGAGCCAGTTCATGAAGGGATACCAGTAGTTGTTTTAGATACTATTGGTGAACTAGGTCGTTTATATAGCTTAGGGGATATTATTTTTGTAGGCGGCTCTCTTGTGAAGACTGGAGGCCATAATATTCTCGAGCCGGCAGCACATGGTAAACCAATTCTTGTAGGGCCATATATGTTTAATTTCAAAGAGATTTTCGCATTATTGAACTCTCGTCATGCCTGTGAACAAGTTAAGAATGGCAAAGAGTTAACCGCTATGGTGTTGCGCTTATGTAAAGACAAAGATTTGGCAACGGAAATGGGACAAAATTGTCTTGATATTATTCGTGAAAATCGCGGTGCAACACAACGTAATACACAAGAGTTACGTCAACTCTTTAAAAAACACCATATTGTTCCATAAGATCGATATGATTTATTAGATTCATCTATGATATTACATAATAGGAGGAGTCACCTATGAGTGGGGAAGCATTATTCAAATCCATTGTTAGTGGTGAAAATCAATCCATATTAGGTGATATAGCTCGTTCTAGCTTGGGCTTTCTAAGTAAAGGTTACGAAAAGGCTGTATCCATACGAAATGCTCGCTTTGATGCGGGCAAAGGTGTTACTAAAGTTACCGTGCCTGTTATCAGTGTTGGTAATATTACTGCCGGTGGTACTGGCAAAACGCCAATGGTGAGATTTATATGTGATGTACTTGCCCGAAAAGGACTTCATCCTACCGTGCTTAGCCGTGGCTATCGAGCTGAGGACAATAAGAAAAATATCATTATTTCTAAAGACGGTACGATGTTAGTAGAGCCATCTATTAGTGGTGATGAAGCATGGCTATTGGCTAAAGTATTGCAAAAATCTAATGTAATTATTGGCCGCGAACGGGCTATATCAGCAGAAATTGCTATTAATGAACTCGGTGCAGACTGTCTTGTTATGGATGATGGTTTTCAACATCGTGCATTAGCTCGAGATATTGATATCGTTCTTATTGATGCATCTAATCCATTTGGTTATGACCATGTATTGCCTCGCGGTTTATTGCGCGAGCCTCTTAGTGGGTTAGAGCGAGCTAATATTATTGTTCTCACAAAGGTTGATCAAGTGGCGCCTGGTGTTGTTTCCGGAATTCGTAAGCGTTTAGCGCATATGTTACCTAATACACCTGTATATGAAACAATCCACAAGCCTCAATGTATGTATACCTTAGAAGAGTGGGCTAATGGAGAACCTGGTTCTTCTATCGATGCATATCAAGAGCATCGTATTATGGCTGTTAGTGGTATTGGGAATCCTCAATCCTTTACACAAACGATGACCGACATTGGGTATAATGTTGTTCATACAATGCCTTTTGGTGATCATCATAATTTTGAAAATGATGATGTCGTAGATATTTGGAAAGAGGCATTTGCTCATCAAGCGGATGCTATTTGTATCACTGAAAAAGATGCGGTGAAGCTAAGTCAGTTGCATGCAATTGAAGACTTAAAAATACCGATTCTAGTGCTATCTATTGGAATTGAATTTGTCTCTGGAAAGCAAGAATTCATAGAAAATTTAGAGATTTAGTGTATAATAATAAGATACACGAATGACAGAAATGGGGTTTTATTGTGAAGTTTGGATGCGTTATTCCTGCTCGTTATGGTTCTACAAGATTACCAGGGAAACCATTAGCGGATATTGCAGGTAAACCAATGATTGAACGGGTTTATGCAAGGGTGTCACAAGCGACAAAAACAGAATGTACTATTGTTGCTACCGATGATGATCGTGTTTATTCTGCTGTTCAAAACTTTGGGGGAGCTGTTATGATGACAGATCCTAATCACCCTACCGGAACTGACCGATTAGCCGAGGTTGCTAGTCATTATATAGACTTAGATGTCATTATTAATGTTCAAGGTGATGAACCTATGATTGAGCCAAAACTCATTGATGACTTGGCCCAACTTTTTGAAGAAGATCCAAACTTACAGATGGCAACTGTTGCGACTCCTTTATTAGAGGATGAATACAATGAGCCATCTGCAGTAAAGGTTATTTTAAATAATCGCAATGATGCGATGTATTTTTCTCGGTCCTTAATCCCGTATCCACGTCATGATTTTGTACGTGCTCCACTAAAACATATTGGTATCTATGCATATCGTAGAGATTTCTTGCTAAATTATGCAAAGATGGAACCAACACCAGCAGAGCAAACAGAATCGTTAGAGCAATTGCGCGCTCTTGAAAATGGCTATACTATTCGTGTTATTCTTACAGATAAACGATTTATCGGTGTTGATACACCGGAAGACTTAGCTCGTGTAAATGCAATCTACGAGCAAGAGGAGAAATAAATGAAAACAGTTCAAATTAAAGATATTACAGTTGGTGGCGGCAAAGGTCTTTTTGTCCTTGCTGGGCCATGTGTTATTGAAGATTATGATCGCACATTGGCTATTGGTAAACGAGCAAAAGACATTTGTGAGCGCTTAGGTATTCCATATATCTTCAAAGCTTCTTTTGATAAGGCCAATCGTTCTAGCTACGGCTCTTTCCGCGGACCAGGCCTTGAAGAAGGTCTAAAAATCCTTGCTTCTATTAAAAAGGAACTCAATGTACCGGTGGTAAGTGATATTCACTCCATTGAGCAAATTGAACCAGCTGCTGAAGTATTGGATGTTTTACAAATTCCAGCATTCTTATGTCGTCAAACTGACCTTGTATACGGTGCCGCTAAAACTGGTAAATGCGTAAATGTAAAAAAAGGTCAATTTATGGCGCCTAAGGATATGGAAAATGTCCTAAATAAAATGAAAGAAACAGGCAATGAAAATCTTATGCTTACAGAGCGTGGATTTAGCTTTGGCTATAATAATCTTGTTGTAGATATGAGATCTTTCCCAATTATGCGTTCTTTCGACTATCCAGTAGTCTTTGATGCTACACATAGTGTTCAATTGCCTGGTGGTGCAGGTACTAAATCTAGTGGCAATCGTGAGTTTGTTCCAAACTTGGCTCGTGCTGCTGTTGCTAGTGGTGTAGATGGTCTATTCTTTGAAGTACATGATAATCCAGAGGAAGCATTGTCCGATGGTCCAAACATGTTATACTTAGATAATTTTGAAGCTTTGCTAAAAGATTTAGTAGCTATTGATAAAATCGTAAAAGGTTAGGGGCGGTTATTTGTGACTATTTTAGAACAAGCGGCACAGGTGCTTCATGAGGAAGCACGTGCTATTGAAGAATTAAGTTCTCGTTTGGATCACAATTTTGTAAATGCTGTAAATATGATTTTGGCTTGTAAGGGCCGTGTAGTATGTACAGGGATGGGTAAATCTGGCCATATTGGTCGTAAAATTGCGGCTACTTTGGCTAGTACTGGTACACCAGCACTTTTCATGCATCCTGGTGAAGGTGTGCATGGCGATCTAGGTATGATTACAGAAGATGATGTAGTATTAGCATTCTCCAATAGTGGTGAAACAGGCGAAATCATCAGTATCTTGCCATCCTTACGTCGCATTGGTGCTAAATTAATCTGCGTTGTAGGGAAACCAGAGTCTACACTAGCTAAGAATTCTGATATTGTATTACTAGCTGAAGTAGAACGTGAAGCTTGCCCATTAGGATTGGCGCCGACTACAAGTACTACAGTTGCATTGGCACTTGGTGATGCATTAGCAGTTTGCTTATTAGAACGCCATCACTTTACACCGGAAAACTTTGCCGTATTCCATCCAGGTGGTTCTCTTGGTCGCAAATTGTTGTTGACCGTAGAAAACATTATGCATGGTGGCGAAGATAATCCAACGGTATTCAAAGGTGCGACCGTTCGAGATGCACTCTTTGTAATGACAGAAAAAGGATTGGGTGCTACCAATGTTATTGATGAAGACGGTCATTTGTTAGGCCTTGTTACTGATGGGGATGTTCGTCGCGGCCTAGATTCTGGCAGTAATTTCCTAGAATGGCCTGTAGAGGATATGATGACATCTATGCCTCGCACGATTACAAAGGATAAATTAGCGGCGGAAGCTCTTCATTTAATGGAGAAAAATCAACCGCGCCCTATTACTGTATTACCAGTTGTAGATACAGATAATAAATGTCTAGGCATTGTTCATATTACGGATTTATTGCGTAGAGGCATTGTATAATGAATATTCAATGGATTGTTCTTGATGTTGATGGCGTACTATCTGATGGAACTCTAATCTATACGTCGAGTGGAGAAGAGCTTAAGTCTTTTTCTGTGAAAGATGGACTAGGATTAACGGCAGCTCGAAAAGCAGGTCTTAAGCTTGCAATCATTACAGCACGGATATCTCCTATGGTTGAGCGCCGTGCTAAAGAGCTTCATTTTGATGCACTGCTTATGGGGCATGCTAATAAAACAGAAGCATTAAGAAATCTCTGTAAAGAGCATCAAATCAATTTAGAGGAAATTGCCTATATGGGGGATGACTTAAATGATTTAGGGGCTCTTCAAATTGTAGGACTACCGATGGCACCTAACAATGCGGTACCGGAGGTCAAACAATTAGCTAAATTTATATCTACCATCAATGGTGGCCACGGTGCCGTTAGAGAGGCTGTAGAATATATCTTGAAAAAACAAGGACTATGGGAAACTGTTGTAGCAGATTATGCACGAGAGGCCCATGCTCATGGACAATAAGGAGGTGGGCAGAATGAATAACGAATGGCAATACCATTTAGTTAAAGGTATTAGCTGGCTTGTTTGCCGACTGCCATACAAGCTCATTTTGCTCATAGGCGCTAGTTTAGGGCCAGTATATGGCCTCATAGCGAAGAAGCAAAAACTTAGAGGTATAAAAAATATAAAGATTGGCATGAACATGAATGATCAAGAGGCAGAGCAATTAATTGAAAAATTGTTCAAGAATCTTGGCCGCAGTGTTATGGAAGTCTTATATATGCCAAATCTGACAAAGTCCTTTATCAATAAACATATTGAAATGCGAGGCGTAGAACATTTAGAGAAAGCCATCGCTGAAGATAAAGGTGTCATTGTTCTTACTGGACATGTTGGCAACTGGGAATGGATGGGGGCTGCCATGGCTGCTCATGGATATCCATCTACTACAATTGTTAAGAAACAACCTAATGCACAATTTACACGTCTCATGAATGAATATCGTGAGATGGTAGGGCTTGATGTATTTGCTAGTGGTGGCAACGAAATCGTTTCTGCTGCTAAGGCTTTAAAAAAGAAAAAATTACTTGGTTTTTTAGCTGACCAAGATGGTTATATTAATGGTTTACCTGTTCCGTTTTTGGGGCAGGACTCTTCAGCGGTCATAGGACCAGCTACATTTGCAAAAAAATTTGGCGCTCCAGTAGTTCCAATTTTTGCATCTCGTAAGCCTGAAGGTGGTCATATTGTACATATTTTACCGGCCTTACATTATGTTGATACAGGTGATGAAGATGTAGATATGTACCGCTTGACTGAAGAATGTGTACGCGTTACAGAAGAATTTATTAAGGAACATCCAGATGAGTGGTTATGGTTCCAACATCGCTGGATGACTAAGATGGATCAAATTATTGATTATGATAAGAAGGTAGCTGCACGGGAGAGGGCACATGAAAAACAATAAAAAATTAATTGCCATTGTGGCCGCTATAGTGTTGGCTCTGATTGGTCTTATCGTATATATTATGAAAGACTCTGGTGATGTTAGTACCACTCAAAATCAGAATGGACAACTTGTTAACTTCCAAGGGGCTGACTTACAAGAGGAAAAAGATGGCAAGCTAGTGTGGGCTTTATCAGCTGAAAAGATTGAATATGACCCACGTACAAAAGCTATTGTCCTGACTAATTTAAAAGGTCTTTTCTATCAAGATGATGTTACGACAACAATTACAGCACCTCATGCCGTATTGACAGGCGATCGTAATTCCCTCGATATTGATCAAGGCGTTACCGCCACTAATACTGATGGTGCTGAGTTTAAAACCGATGCACTTCATTTTGATAATAAGACAAAAACGTTGACATCTAAATCTGCTTTTACTTATAACAGTAAAGATATAACATTAACTGGTGATAAACTTGAAGGCAACATGTCCTTGAAGAAAATTAAAGCTATTGGTAATGCGAAGTTAACGAAGAAGTAATGCGAGGAAATATAATGAATAAGAAAAAACAGATTGGTATGGCTATCTTAGCTATGCTTATGACAGCATCTGTTACAGCTTGGGCCGCAAATGATCCTTTGACTATTAGCGCGGATACATTATCTTATGATGGCAATACAGGGCGTGCTGATGCAAATGGTAATGTGGTGATTACACAAGCTGATAAAACAATGACTGGTGCTAATGGTTGGTACAACACAAAAACTCAAGAAGCAAACCTTGATGGTGGCGTATCCATGATTGGTTCTGATATGGCTATGTCTGCTCAATCAGTGCATAGCTACAATAACAATAAGTTCATTGCTAATGGTGGTGTTCATTTACAACGTAGTGATCGTCAAATTTTTGGCGATAAAGTTGAATACAATACTGATACAGAATATGGCCTTGTATCTGGCAATGCTCGCTTGATTGCAGAAGGTACTACATTGACAGGTAATCAAGTAGAAGGTTGGCTAAAAGAAATTCGTGCAGTGGCACAAGGGGATGTAACATTCTCTAACCCAGAACGAAATGTATCTGGCTCTGCAGAACGTGCTACTTATACACAAACACCAAATCAAAATGATGGCGTTGTACTTTTATCTGGTTCTGCTCATGCTGTTCAAAATGGTAATGTGCTCAATGCACCAGAGCTCAAAATCCGTCTTGCCGATGATTCTGCTGAAACATTAGGTGGTCGTAGTACACTTATCATTGTTCCAAATCAATAAGGATTAAATATGTATATAGAAACCAAAAACTTAGTCAAAACCTTTAACGGGCGCAATGTAGTAGACGGGGTTAGTCTACGCGTTGATAAGGGGCAAGTCGTTGGGCTCCTAGGTCCTAATGGGGCAGGGAAAACTACATCATTCTATATGATTGTAGGCATTGAACGACCTAGTTCTGGTATCATTACCGTTGATGGCAAGGATATTACGAATATTCCAATGTATAAACGCGCTGCTGAAGGTATTGGGTATCTTCCACAAGAAGCATCAATCTTTCGTTCTATGACCGTTGAGGATAATATTCGTGCAATGTTACAAACAACATCAAAGAAGTCTGATGAAATTGAAGCGATTGTGGAATCCCTCATTGAAGAATTTCATATTGGTCACGTTCGGGATCGTATGGGCATGCAACTATCTGGCGGTGAACGTCGTCGTGTAGAAATAGCTCGTTGCCTTGCGTTAGAACCGAATTTTATTCTTCTCGATGAACCTTTTGCTGGTGTCGATCCTATAGCGGTTGCTGACATTCAACAAATTATTTTGCATGTTAAAAATCGAGGTATTGGCATCTTGATTACAGACCACAATGTACGTGAAACATTGGGGATTGTAGATAAGGCTTATATTTTGAGTAGTGGTAAAATCCTCCTAGAAGGTACTCCTGAAGAAATCGCGAACAATCCAATCGCTCGTGAGCATTACTTAGGGGATAACTTTAGATTATAGGAGGGGACTATGAGATTATTAGATAAATATATACTAAAAGCCTTTGTAGGCCCGTTCCTATTTGGGGTATTTGCTTTTACCAGTATTTTTATTGGTACGGGTACATTATTTAGAATTGCTCAATATATTACTGAATATGGGGCTCCATTATTGCTTGTTATGAAAGCCTTTGTATTGGCTTTACCAAGCATTGTTATCTTAACATTCCCTATGTCAGTGTTATTGGCTTCTCTTATGACATTTAGTCGTTTGAGTAGCACCAGTGAAATTGTTGTTATGCGTGCCGGTGGTCTTAGCTTTTTACGTTTAGCGATGCCGGTATACATCATCGCCCTCATTATCTCAATTGGGGCCGTTGCATTTAATGAATTTGTTGTACCACGTACAAATAATATGTATCAAACAATTGTACGGGAACAGATTATGAAAAATGCATCACCTCAAACACAAAATCATATCGTTTTAAAAACAATGAATGGTAATGATTTGGGTACATTGATGTATGCTAAAAGCTACAATGCAGAGACTAAACAGTTAAGTATGATTACGGTGCAACAATTTGGTGAAGGTGGCAAGCTACAACAGGTTGAAAATGCAGATACTGCCGTTTGGAATGGTCAATATTGGGTGATGCAAAACGGCATCATTTATGATATTTCCGCCGGTGATGGTGTAGAACGTACAATGAAATTCAAGGAGCAATCCTTGCCAATTAAATCTGCACCAAAGGATATTCAACAAGATCAACGTAAACCAGAAGAATTAACAATCAAAGAATTACGTCATCAAATTAAAGCGTATAAGGCGGCGTATACGAATGCAAATAAACTAGAAATGGAAATGTACCAACGTTTTACAATTCCATTAGCTAGCTTTGTATTTGCTCTTGTAGGTGCTCCATTAGGCCTTCAAAAACAACGCTCTAGCTCATCTATTGGCTTTGGTATCAGTATTTTAATCATCTTTATCTACTATGGTGTGATGACATTTGCTGGTGCATTAGGTAAAGGTGGTGCATTGCCGACTGTATTTGCCGCATTAATTCCAGATACATTAGGTATCATTGCCGGTTTATATTTAAATTGGCGTGTATCCAAGTAACTTAGCGTATAAAGAAATAAATTTGACTTACGAAATATCGTATTTTTGAACAAAATAATTGTGTAATCTTAGGAAAGGAGGGACTCGATGTTAGTAGGTGTTAAAATATTAGTTATTATCGCCCTTATGGGTGGACTTATTGCCTACATGGGGGATAAGTTAGGCACCAAAGTTGGTAAGCGTCGCATGTCCCTCTTTGGATTAAGGCCTAAGCATACATCGATTATTGTTACTATTGTAACAGGTTTATTAGTTGCTGCTGCTACAGTAGGGGTATTAACCATTACTTCTCAAAGTGTAAGAACAGCACTCTTTGGGATGGATCAGTTGCGAGCGGATATGAAGCAACTCAATGATGAGGTGGCTGCTAAAACGCAAGAGCTTATTCGTGGTCAAGCATTGCTTGAGCAAAATAAGCAAGAATTAGCAGAACGCATGGCTGAAATAGAGCAAATTCGCAGTGAGGTTGAAGCTACCAAAGCGGAATTAGCTAGTGCACAAGCTGCTAAAGATGCCACTGAAGCTGAGTTAGCAACACTTCAAGCCTCATATGATGAAGTATCTAAAAAGTTAGCTGATTTAGAAGCTACAAGAGCTAAGATGGAAGCTCATATTAAGGAGCTACAAACAACACAAGAACAATTGCAAAATGGCATTATTCATTTACGTGAAGGAACTATTCTTTTCCAAGTTGATCAATTATTGGCACAAGCTGTTGTTCGACCTGGTTTAAGTGAAGAAGATAGCCAAGCAGCCATCAAAAATATTATTGATGATACCAATAAATTGGTTCTACGCCGCCTTGGTATCGAAGATCAAGGGCAAGCTGTTGTATATGTAGAGCGTCAAAATATTGAGGTGGCTACACAAAAGCTTAATAGTGCAAAGACACCTATGGTCGTTCAAGTTGTAGCGGCTGGCAATATCATTGCTGGCGAACCTGCAGTGGCTATTATCCAAGTATATCCACAACAATTTATTTATAAAAATGGAGAAGTAATCCATTCTGCCGTAATGGATGGTGGGCCTAATGCTCAATCAGCTATGCTTCAATTCTTGAAGCAAGTAAATGAAAAGGCGAGAGCGAAAGGCATAATTCCAGACTCCTTATCTGGTGATATTGGAACTATACCAGGGGATGATTTATTTACTGCTATTAGACGTGTTGCTACTATACATGGCAAGGTTCATGTAGAAGCATATGTTGATGGTGATACATATTCATCTGGTCCTGTACATCTTAAGTTGCGTATTACTCAAATGCCTGTCTTTAATGATAAGGCAAAAATGCCAGCTTATTAAAAAATAGTACTTTGGTTTTATATACTTTAAATAAAGGTCTTATGTAATTTTTTACATAAGACCTTTATTTTGTGTTAAAATATAACTGCTGTATTTAAAGCGAGGATAGTTATATGACTGATACTACATACATTTTAGCTGTAGATCCAGGCAATGAGAAAACTGGTGTAGCAATTGTAACACCGTCTGGTACTATGGTGTGTCGTAAAATTATTATGACAAAACAGTTCAATGATGAAATTGAACGTACATTAACTGAATATTATGGCATTGTTCATATCGTATGTGGAAATGGTACAAATCATAAATATTTATATCCATCTCTTCAACAAATTGGACGAAATCACAGAATCACTACTAGCTTAATTGATGAATCGCATAGCACAGAGGAGGCTCGTAAATTATATTGGAAATATAATCCTCCTACAGGATGGCGTAAGATTATCCCTACGTCTATGCAATTTCCACCAGAGCCGGTAGATGATTTAACAGCCTTTGTTATTGGCTTACGGTATACAAAACAGTTACGTCAAGCTGCTAATGATATGCAAGGGGACATTATAGACGCTAGTGAGTTAGAAGAAAAGAGATTACATGCTATGGAGCAGTTGTACGGTAAAGGAGAAGTGCATGACAAATGAAACTTCAACGCATAACTGGTCAAACTTTATTATGCGTTGTTTAATGATGATTTTAGGGGCCTTAATTTACACCATAGGCTTAGATTTATTTTTAGTACCGAATAGCATCATCGATGGTGGTGTAGTTGGTATTTCCTTGATGGCTGCAGAGCTTTCAGGAATTTCTTTCAGTATTTTCGTTGTACTCTTGAACTTGCCTTTTTTGTATCTTGGCTATAGAGCTAACGGTAAAAACTTTACATTTTCTACACTGTTCTCCATCGTATGGATGGCTATTTTTTCAACCTTTGCTCATGATTTCACACCGATTACATCGGATCCATTTTTAGGATCTATCTTTGGTGGTATCATCTTAGGCATTGGGGTTGGCCTCATTATACGTAACGGTGGTTCTTTGGACGGCTCTGAAATCGTAGCCATTATATTTGATAAACGTTCAACCTTCTCTGTAGGTGAAATCGTAATGGCCATGAATCTTATTATTCTCGGCGCAGCGGGTTTTGTATATAGTTGGAATAGTGCTATGTACTCCTTGATTGCATACTTCATTGCTTATAAGATGATTGATATTACAATTACAGGCCTTGATGAATCTAAAGGGGTCATGATTATTACCGATGCAGAGAATTCTAAAAAGATTGCAGATGCATTAAATGCGAACCTAAATCGTGGTGTTACCATCATGTATGGTGAAGGGGGCTATTTAAAGCAACCTAAACATGTTTTGTATTCTGTGGTGACAAGACTTGAGATTATGAGGTTAAAAAATACTGTTTATGAAGTAGATTCATCGGCATTTATTACGATTCAGGATGTACATGATGTATTTGGTGGTAGATTTACAAAAAACGGTCATTAAGGGGTTAATATGAGTAATAAAATAGTAAAAGAAATATTAGATTGGATTTATGCCATTGTATTAGCATTGGTTATTGCTATGGTAATCCATATCTTCTTGATTCAACCAACACGGGTATCTGGTGAATCAATGGAGGATACACTACATAATGGTCAATATTTAATTGTAACGAAGTGGCATCATATTATGAATGAAATGCCAAATTATGGACAAATTGTAATCATTGATAGTCGTGTTAATCGTGCACGTACTTGGGTAGATGATGTAGAAGAACCATTGATGAACTATGCATCTGTCTTTAATAAAGCTGCTCAAACAAATGATGTATGGGTTAAGCGTGTTATTGGTCGTCCAGGTGATGTATTAGAGTTTAAAGATGGTCATGTATGGCGTAATGGTGAACAATTACAAGAACCATATACTAAAGATACAATAATGAATTATACACGTTCTACACCGGTTACTGTTCCAGAAGGACATGTATTTGTGATGGGGGATAACCGAAATCATTCTAGTGATAGTCGTTTCATTGGTCCTGTTCCAGTTGATCACGTCCTAGGTTTTGTATCCTATGCAATTTAATGCTTCTAAAAGCCTCTCTATAGTAGTAATTACTATAGAGAGGTTTTTTGTATTTAAATAATGGGGTATTTAAAGCTTAATATTATTAATGACATATTTTAAGAGCTAATATATGATGCATGGCTTTGATAAGGTTTTAAGAGCTAATATATGATGCATGGCTTTGATAAGGTTATTACTAATAGAAATTAGAGAGACAAAATAAAGATATT
>NZ_QSDY01000038.1 GCF_003463825.1 Veillonella sp. AM51-8BH | reverse complement strand
AAAATAGTCTAGCTATATAGTGTGCCTTATAGAATAGCGTATATTATAGGATAGTGTACTTTATAGAATAGTATACTTTATAGGATAGTCTAGTTTATATAGTTTACCTTATTTATTATTATACAGTAATAGGTATTACACAAATTGAAAGGAGTTTTATTATGAGTGTAACAACTACTGCCCCTCCACAAAAGGCGCGTACAACTGCTCAAAATATTGGACTTATTTTATCCTTTATTGTTTTAGGCGGTATTTTATTATTGCCTACACCGGAAACATTATCTACCGGCGGTCATCGTATGATTGGCGTCCTCGCCTTTGCCATCATCTTATGGATGACCTCAGCTGTTTCCTATCCAGTAAGTGCTACCATGATTACTGCACTTACCGCTTTACTATTAGGATTCTCACCAAATCCCGAAGCACCTGCCAAGGCTATGGGCACAGCCAATGCCTTGAAGCTGATCATTTCTGGTTATTCTTCACCAGCCATGATTCTCGTAGGTGCTGCTATGTTTATCTCTGTAGCTATGCGTAAAACGGGTCTCGATCGTCGTATCGCCATGTTAGTACTATCTAGCGTTGGTACTAAGGTAAGTCGTATTTATTTAGGTGTTATTATTACAGGACTTATCCTCGCCTTCTTCGTACCCAGTGCAACAGCTCGTATTGCTTGCTTAGCACCGATTATCATTGGTATTGTTGAGAACTTAGGTATTGAACGTAAAAGCCGCGTAGCCGCTCTACTCATGGTAGGTGCCGTACAAGCCGATACGTTCTGGAATATTATGATTCAAACGGCTGCCGCTCAAAATCTTGTGGCTGTAGGCTTTATACAAACTCAGATGAATACATCTATTAGCTGGATAGATTGGCTTACTGCAGCGGCTCCATTCTCCATCATTATGGTTATCATCGCCTACTTCTTAACACAAGCATTAATTAAGCCAGAGTTCAAGGAACTTGTAGGTGGCGATATACAACTCGCTAAAATGCGCCAAGAAATCGGTCCTATGAGTACTGATGAAAAGAAACTGTTATGTATTTCTATCGGTCTTCTCGCATTATGGGCTACCGGTGGCAAGCTACATTCTATCGATACAACAACTACAACAATTGTAGCTATCGCATTATTCTTCTTCCCTAAGATTGGCATTATGGATTGGAAATTTGCACAGCCAAACATCGACTGGGGTTCCATCGTTATGTTTGGTGCAGGTATAGGTCTTGGCTCTGTATTACTGAAAACAAAGGCAGCCACTTGGCTTGCTCAAGTATTCGTAAACGCCTTTTCTCTTGAAAGCGCCAGCGTATTCATCTTAATTGCTGTAATGGCTGCCTTCCTCATTGTTATCCACCTAGGCTTTGCATCTGCTACAGCCCTCTCCTCTGCTATGATTCCTATCGTTATATCCATCGTAGTAGGTCACAATGCAGAAGGTCTTAACCCAATTGGCGTAACCATGCTCATGCAATACGCTATCTGCTTCGGTCTAGTATTACCAGTAAACTCTCCACAAGGTATGGTAGCTTACGGTACCGACACATTCGACGTAAAAACATTTATGACTACAGGCATTCCATTAACTATCATCGGCTATGTTATGATGCTCGTATTTGCCCTAACATACTGGCACTGGATTGGAATTGCCTAAAATCACATGATAATATATATTATTATTTATCAATAAAACTACTTTATTTTTACTTACAATATTAATAGGAGTTAAGTCATGTCATTTAAATCAAGTTTTTCAAAAATTATTCATAAAATGCCAAAACGTGATTATGGAATCCCAGGGTTACATGTATATGTCGACCATACTGCACAAGCAACTATTTACTATGTAGAAACAGAACAGGAGTTAACATTCCCTGAACACAAACATGCAGAACAATTTACAATAGTAGTTAATGGTTTCTGTGAATTGACAATTGATGGCAAATCAACACGATATGAAAAAGGAGATTCCTACTCTATTCCAGCTGATACTTTACATACAATTTACTTATCTGCAGGTTATGCAGAAATTGATTATGTAGATGATCCAAATGATTAACTTTTAATACTTATCTTGCCGCCCCCACATAGCAAGTGGTTGTATAATATGCGACTACGTCACGAATCAGTCTAAAGACAATAATAAGATATGAAAAAGGCGCTGTCTTACGACAGCGTCTTTTCATTTTATATTCCTTAATTATAAATCTACTATTTATATGCTTTTACAATAAACTATTATTCTAATTCCTTACCTTTAAGTTCAGGGATCAAGAATAGGGTTGCAAGAATATCAAGTACGTAGATAATAGCTAGGAATGCAATTGCTACTTGGTAGGAGTACATAGAGATGATCATGCCTACTACCATTGGGCTAAAGCCGCCTACAGCACGACCGATATTAAATAGTACGTTTTGAGCCGTTGCACGGGCAGTTGTTGGGTAGGCTTCTGCCATTAAGGCACCATAACCACCCATCATACCATTTACAGAGGCCCCTAAAATTGCACCGGCAAATAGCATAGCTGTTGGATCAGATAGTTGAGAGTAAATCAAAATAGATGCTACAGCACAGACTTGGAATAGGATGAATGTAGGTTTACGACCTATTTTATCAGCTAAGCGACCAAATAACCAAATTCCTACCATCATGCCACATACAGTAACCGCTGTCCATAAACCGGATTTTGTAAGGGAGAAACCTAATTGCTTACTCAAGAAATTAGGTAACCAAATCATAATACCGTAATAACCAAAGTTTTGGACAGATGTTAAAATAGCAACACCAATAGATGTCTTTGTAGTTCTTACATCTTTTACTAATAACTTGAAAGAGTTTGTATGTGAATGCTCATTATCTTCTTTACTTTGTACAAAGATTTCTGGTTCATGTAGTTTCGCACGGAATACCCAAGCAACTAGTGCTGGAATAATGCCAACCATAAACATACCACGCCATCCAATAATAGGAATGAGTAATGGTGTTAACAAAGCAGCAGCCAACACGCCTAATTGCCAACCAAGGGCAACATAGCTTGTCGCTTTTGCACGATGTTGTGCAGGCCAAGCTTCAGCAGCTAAAGCCATACCAATACCAAATTCACCACCTAAACCGATACCAGCGATTGTACGGTAAATAAGAAGATCCCAATAGCCTTGAGCAAAGGCACAGAGGCCAGTAAATACTGCAAATAGTACGATAGTCCAAGTCAATACGCGAACGCGACCAAATTTATCTGACAAGGTACCGAAGATGAAACCACCAAGTACGGCACCAACCAAGGTCCACGTCACCAAAGAACCTGCTTGACCAGTGGTCAAGCCTAAATCTCCAGAGATTAAGGTCAACATAAAACCTAAAATCAAGAGATCAAAACCATCCATAGCATAACCAATGGAGGAACCAATAACGGCTTTCCAGCCATATGAATTTACTTCTTTCATACTATTTCCTTTCGCTACTCACAGGTAACAATTAAAGAGATAGCCCCCACTATACAAATGGCCAACTCCTAGACTTAAGTCTAATGAAAGGCTTCAGTATATGGGGGCTAAATTTATATCTATTTATTTTGATGCATATAAGAAATTAGATTATAACAATTTCAAACATGACAACTCATCCATCGGTAATATTGATGGATGAGTCATAATAATCAATTAGTTACGTTCTTTGATTTCGATTTTAATAGAATTGAAGAATTCTTCGAATGGTACGGAACCTAATTCGTCACCGCCGTGTTTACGAACGTTAACTGTGCCTTCTTCAACTTCTTTATCGCCTACCACAAGCATGTATGGAACTTTTGCCATTTGTGCTTGGCGGATTTTGTAGCCAATTTTTTCGCTACGATCATCCACTTCTACACGTACATAGTCGCGATGCATTTGTTTTGCCAATTCTTTAGCATATTCAACATGTTTTTCAGAGATAGGCAAGATTTTAACTTGTACAGGAGCCATCCATGTTGGGAACGCACCTGCATAGTGTTCAGTTAAGATACCGATAAAACGTTCCATGGAGCCGAAGCATGCACGGTGAATCATGATAGGACGATGTTTTTGACCATCTTCGCCAACATATTCGATTTGGAAACGTTCAGGCAAGTTCATATCCAATTGGATAGTACCACATTGCCATGTACGGCCTAAGGAATCTTCGATATGGTAGTCAAGTTTAGGGCCGTAGAATGCGCCGTCGCCAGGGTTGATTACATAAGGAATACCTTTTGCTTCAATAGCATTGCGCAATGCTTCTGTAGCAGCTTCCCAAATGGCATCGTCACCCATTGCATTGTCTGGTTTAGTAGACAATTCAACATGGTATTTCAAACCAAATTGGCTATAAATGCGGTCGAACAATTCGATAACTTTCATCAATTCAGATTGCATTTGATCTGGCAACATGAATACGTGAGCATCGTCTTGTGTGAATGCACGTACACGGAATAAGCCGTGTAAAGCACCGGACAATTCATGACGGTGAACTAAACCAAGTTCAGCGTAACGCAATGGGAAGTCACGGTAGGAATGCATTTCGTTTTGGTAAACCAAGATACCGCCTGGGCAGTTCATTGGTTTAATTGCATATTCTTCATCATCAATGATTGTAGTGTACATATTTTCACGGTAATGGAACCAGTGACCAGATGTTTCCCACAATTGTTTATTTAAAATGATTGGTGTGCG
Source organism: Veillonella sp. AM51-8BH (assembly GCF_003463825.1). Classification (GTDB taxonomy): domain Bacteria; phylum Bacillota; class Negativicutes; order Veillonellales; family Veillonellaceae; genus Veillonella. The sequence continues at coordinate 12,410 of NZ_QSDY01000038.1, read as the reverse complement.
AATTTCTTCGTAATCGAATTCATGGTGAACTTCACGCCAGAAGTTTTCCAATTCGTTGCGAAGTGCCATCCCTTTTGGCAAGAAGAATGGGAAGCCAGGACCTTCTTCTTTGATAACGAACAAACCAAGTTCTTTACCAAGTTTACGGTGGTCGCGTTTAGCTGCTTCTTCAAGCATATGAAGGTATGCATCTAGTTCTTCTTTCTTTTCAAATGCTGTACCGTAAATACGTTGCAACATTTTGTTCTTTTCATCGCCGCGCCAGTATGCACCTGCAATGCTTTGTAATTTGAAAGCTTTTACCTTACCAGTGGATGCCACGTGAGGACCCGCACAAAGATCGATGAAATCGCCTTGCGCATAGCAAGAGATAACAGCATCTTCAGGAAGATCTTCAATTAATTCTACCTTGTAGTCTTCATTTTTAGATTTGAAGAACTCGATAGCTTCTTGACGAGACATTACAGATTTAGTGATAGGCAAGTTTTCTTTTACAATACGGCTCATTTCCTTTTCGATTTTGCCTAAATCTTCAGGAGTCAAAGTATGTTCCATATCGATATCATAGTAGAAACCTTTATCGATAGCAGGGCCGATAGCCAATTTAGCTTCAGGCCATAAGCGTTTTACCGCTTGAGCCAAGATATGAGAAGCTGTGTGGCGCAAAGTATGTTTACCACCATCTTCTTCGAATGTTAAGAAAGATACTTCAGAACCATCTACGAGTTCTTCGCGAAGGTCTGTTAATTCACCATTTACATTAGCAGCTAGTACTTTTTTAGCCAAGCTGTTAGATAATTGTTTTACTGCTTCCCCAAGAGTAGTGCCAGCAGCGTATTCCTTTGCACTACCATCAGGTAAAATGATTTTTACATCTGCCATTTTTCTTTCCTCCAATTTATTATCTAGGATAGACTGGATTTTTGTAATAAAAAAAGACCCTCTATCCCTACAAAACAAGGGACGAAGATCATTCGCGGTTCCACCCTAGTTAACTACCTATACGAATATATGTGTATAGTTAATTCACTTCATTAAGCCCGATAACGGTGGCGGCCGTATTTGCCTACTTAGGTTCGACAAATCAGTTTAAAGGGGGTAACTCTGATATATGTGTAAGGCATTTCCAGCATCAGCTCTCTCTGGTACACAGGGATATGAGAATCATGTCCTTTGCATAACTTTTACTAGATTATAGTATCATAGAGAATCAAAAAATTCAATACAGTGTAACTGTAAATTTCACAAAATCTATAAATTAAAGAAACGCCTTTAAACACACCATATAAAAACGGCCCGATATAACTAATATGTACCCCCTTTACGGGTTGTCCATTAAAAGGGGTACATATCAAACTCGAGCCGTTTATTAAGATTATCATATATACGCTAACCAATGTAGCTGTACTACAGCTCACTGTACATGAGCTAGATTATTAGCGTTTGAAGTTTGTAGATAACATAGCGCCAATTACTTTTTCCAATTTGCTATTGGAAAGGTCTGGGCCTTTGTATAATGTTAAGAGTACATCGTTAGAGTTATCTTGTTTAGATACCATCATAACACCACTACCACGAGCACCGTTATCGTCGTAATCTTTTGCTACGATAACGAGGTTCAAATAATGATCCTTCATATATGTGTACACCTTACTTGTACGTGCAGAGGAACCAATCATTTTTGCCATGCTCATACCACGGTTGAATACGATTGTATTTGCATTATGTGGATTTGCCGCTAATTGTTGTTTTTCCTCTTCATTTAAAGGCATGAGATTCACCATGAGGGAATCACCCATTTTACCACGGAACATAGCTGGCATTGTTTCACGCACGTCTTCAGGAATACCTGTGTCAGCAGTCAATTTTAATTCCTTAGGAACCGTCATGTATAGAACGCCCTTGCTGTTTCGGCCTACCTCTGTTGTACTGAGGTCTACGGCGCTAAGCATAATGGAATCTTTAATAGTGGCTACTTGATTTGCCAATGGCTTTTCAGGAATGCCACGGCTTGCCAATTGTACGTCACCAGATTTAGTTTTTTTCAAGGTTTCTACATTCCAGTTAGCACCTTTTTTGTCAGCATCGCTAGCCTCTGTGAAAGCATTCGCCCCATCTTTTGTGCCTACATACACGTAAGTTTGAGCTGGGATAATTGTATCTGGCGCACCAGTTTTATTGAACGCTGCACCATATACAACATTAGGAATCACAGTGGAGCCAACTTGTAAATTATTGTTAGTTTGGCTTTCCACATCAAAGTTGATATTACCCGTGAAGGTCATATCAGGACCATGATTGATGACTACTACATCCCCTGCTTGAGGAATAATAACAGGGCCTACAGGACCTGCCATAGCTACGCCTGCCATAGATATACTTAGACAAGCTGTTAATAATGCACGTTTCAACATAGATTGTTTCATAGATATACTCTCATTTCTCTACTAGGTCTAAACAGTTTGATGTAATGATAAAAATATTATATTAATCCTCGATAGTGACATAGTCCGATAGACTACTTAATAATTCAATAGCCAAGGGCCGTGTTGAAGGTGTACACCTTAGCATACAGCGTCCATTTACATCAATAGATGTCATAACCCCTAAGTATTCATAGCCTTCAATGATGCGATTGATATAGTTCGTATGCTTCGGTTCAAGATGAAAGTACACATACGCCTCTTCCCCAGAGGTTGCTAAATCTGGTACATCAGTAAATGCACCGATAGATTTACTCGGTTCTAAAGATGTACCACTCATAAGTCCTCCTACACATCATTACTATAAAATGTAAATGCTATACATGTTGCTAGTATAGGCATCCATTAGATATGTTTGTCGTTAATATACTACCTACTAAGCTTCTTTTGGTTTGCACTCACGGCGCATCATAGAATACGGCTCAAGTGGTGTATCCATGTAGATACGCACTTTCATTTGCGCATGAGGCGCTACGTCGATTGGATTACCATCTTCGTCTGTCATTTTTTCAATTACAGTTTCCACAAGTTCACCTTTAGGTTGGCAGAATTCTACTTTATCGCCTACCTTGAAGTTATTGCGCTGTTCAAGATCAACGTATTTTTCTTCTTCGTTGTAGCCCATAACTAAACCGATGAAATCATGGCTTTGTGTATTGGTAGATTTACCATAGTTTTGAGCTGTTTCATCAGGACGACCTTCTGCAAAACCATCTGTATATGGACGGTGAGAAATCTTTTCTAATTCTGCAATCCATTCTGGACGAACATACCAGTCTTTGCCTTCTTTAAGATATGTATCGATAGCTGTACGGTATACCTTTGCTACTGTTGCACAATAGTGAACGGATTTCATACGGCCTTCAATTTTAAGGCTATCAATACCAGCTTCATATAAATCAGGAATGCGGTGAATCAAGCACAAGTCTTTAGAGTTAAAGATATATGTGCCATGTTCATCTTCTTCAATTGGATAATATTCACCAGGTCGGTTGGATTCAACAAGGGAATATTTCCAACGGCAAGATTGAGAACATTGACCGCGGTTCGCATCACGGTTGCCTGTCATGTAGTTAGACAATAGACAACGACCAGAGTAAGAAATACACATGGAGCCATGTACGAAGGATTCGATTTCGATATCTACATTATCCTTCATTTCTTTAAGGTCTGCTAAGGATACTTCGCGAGCCGCTACGACGCGTGTAGCACCCAGTTCTTTCCACATTTGCACTGTATGCCAGTTTGTTGTAGATGCTTGTGTACTTACGTGAAGCTCAAGGCCTGGAGCCACGCGTTTAGCAAGGCTAAAGATACCCATATCGGCTACGATGATCGCATCAACGCCGATACTTTCAAGGAATTTCAAATAATCCTCTAAACCTTCAAAGTCCTCATTATGAGGAATGATATTACATGTTACATGGATTTTTTTACCATGAGCATGTACGAATTCTACAGCTTCCTTTAATTCCTCGTCGGAGAAATTAGAGTTACCTGCGCGCAAGCCAAAACGTTTGCCTGCACAATATACGGCATCCGCACCGTAGCGAATAGCCATTTTAAGCTTGTCCATATTACCGGCTGGACAAAGCAATTCCATAAAATGTTCTGCCATTATTTGTTGTGCCCTTTCCACACACTCACACTCATACCATCACCCATTGGATAGATGGTGGTGTTAAACAATTCTTTATTTTCAACATACGTTAAGTATTCTTTTAACCGTTTTACGATAGTTTTAAACCGTTTTGGCGGCTCCTTATCGCCTCTTACATAGCCTCTAAAAAGTACATTGTCTGCAAGGATAACGCCTCCTTCTTTCACATGAGGCAAAATGAGTTCTAATTGTTTAAGATATTGTCCTTTGGGACCATCTAAAAATACTAGATCATATTCACCGGTGAGTTCCGTTAAGACTTGAGACGCATCGCCTTTCAGCAATGTAATTGTATCGGCATAATCAGATTGGTTAATATAATATTTCGCCATTTCGTGACGCACATCATCTAGTTCAATAGATGTAATATGTCCCTCCTCTTCGTCGAGTAGCGGAGCCATCAACAAAGCAGAGTACCCAATGGCGGTGCCCACCTCTAACACAGAGGTGGGCCGGTACAAACCTATTAATTCTTCAAAGAGATGAACCTCAGATTCTCGTAGATCGGTACATCATTAATCATCGCGTAAATACGCTGTTCATTTAAAATATCATTTAATGTCATGAAAGTAGATTCAATCTCCTACATTATTTATTGCTATTACCACTAGGAATTACCAACGTAGAACGATCCACAGATTCAGCTGGCTTTACTTCAATATGAGGTACTTGTTGTGTACTTGGTACAACATTTTGCATAGATTCTGGAGCAGGTGTTGTAGTTGGCACATAAGAGTTAGAACTAGATGATTGAGTTGCTGGTGCAGATTGTGCTGGTGCTTGTGGAGCTGGTGTTGGTGCTGGAATTTCAGCAGCTGGAACCGTTGTTGGTGTATATTTGTACGTAGGTTCCACATTAACATATTGAGAATCTGCTTCCACCGCTTCTTCAGAGCTGTAATTGTAGTTAGGCTCTGTCGTTGCCACAGCCACGTCATAGTTAGGACCAGCTTGTACTGCTGCCTCTGTATTAGAGGATGTAGCCGTATCATTACCATAGATTTTATGAACTTCCGCTAAATGTTCTTCATATGTTTTAGAGAAGTGGTTATGTCCATCTTTATCTGCTACAAAGTATAAATAATCTGTATCTTCAGAATGCAAAACTGCATCTAATGCTTTTTTACCAGGGTTCGCAATTGGACCAGGTGGCAAGCCTTTAGATACGTATGTATTATACGGGCTTTGCAATTGCGTATCACCAATAGTTACATCTTCTTTTGCATAACCAAGTACATAGGAAATTGTCGCATCAGATTGCAATGGAATACCATGGGCTAACCGTTTTTTAAATACCCCTGCAATTGTTGGACGATCTGCATCAAACAAAGATTCACGTTCAACAATGGATGCCAATGTTACAAAGTCATGAATACTCATGTGTTGAGCTTGAATTTGTTTCTTCACAGCCGGTGTGAGGTAACGATTCATTTCGTCAGCCATCATTTGAATCACTTCACGTGGCGTTGCACCTACTGGAATTTCATAAGTACTTGGGAATAAGAAGCCCTCTACCGGATATGTAGCAGGTCTTGTACCTTTCATATATGGATATGGTACAAAGGTCTTTGCTTCTGCTAAGAAATCCTTTGCCTTCATAATTTGATTTTTTTCAAGAACGATAGCTATATCACCAACTGTGTATCCTTCAGGAATTGTAACACGAATAGATTCTACATGACCTTCTTGTAATAAAGAAATGAGTTCGCGCACAGTTACCTTGTTAGGAATTTGGTAGTGACCAGTTTGAAGTTTATCATTGGTGCCGCTCAAATATAACCAAAGCTTAAAGCCTTGTGTGGAACGAATAAGACCTCGTTCATAGAGCATGTCTGCAATTTCAGTGCCAGTCTGCCCTTTTTCGATGACAAGTACTTGTGTACCATCATCTTGAGCAAAGGTGTTTGGCACTAAATAAATCGCTCCCAAACCACCTGCGATGATTAATACGCCTACAATAATAAGGATTAAAATGTATCTTAAGGCTTTTCTCACGACGTTGAGTTCCTTTCTGTAACATAACAGTATTTATCATCTTATTATACCATAAAGTCCATATTTCCCCTATATAAAAGGACATTATCATATTATGGGGCCCTTAATAAATAGCAAATAAAAATAGCGTATTATCCAAAGACAATACGCTATTTTTATAAAGAAGACGACTACTCGCCATCTTCCATTTCTTCATACAATTTTACTAGAGTCTCAAAAACTTCATCTTCTTCATCTAAAGGTACGTATACTTCTACGCCTTCTTCATTTTTTTCGATGCTAGCCAAGATCATGTATGTGTCATCTTGACCTTCGTGGTCTGCCTCTTCGTCTTGTACATGTACAAGAACTGCATACTCACGACCTTCATGGTTTAGAACAACATCTTCTGTGAAGTATTGTTTATTGCCGTTTTCGTCTTCGAATTCTAAATAATACACTTCACCTTCAAAGTTTTGGTCAACCATTGGAAACCCTCCTTGTGGAAAAAAAGATTTATTTATTGAACTGCAAGCGATCTAAGTATCCTTGCAAAATTACAACCGCTGCCATTTTATCAATAACGGATTTACGCTTTTTACGACTTACGTCAGCTGCAATGAGTTGCCGTTCAGCCATAACCGTAGATAACCGCTCATCCCAATATGAAACAGGTAAATCGATGACTTCTTTCATCTTTTCAACGAATTCTTCAGTCTTTTCAGCTCGTTCACCTTTTGTACCATTCATATTCTTCGGCATACCTACTACAAGCTCATGTACTTCATATTCAGCAATGAGTTCTTGTAAGCGATTAAAATCTTTTTCAAGAGATGTTCTACGAATGGTTTCAATACCTTGTGCTGTCATGAGCAGTGCATCACTACAGGCAATACCGATAGTACGGCTGCCCACATCTAATGACATAATTCTCATTATAGTTGTTTTGCCTTTGCGTATTCTTTCAACAATTCCTCAATCAAGTCATCCCGCTCTAAACGACGGATATCAGAACGTGCATTATTATAGCTTGTAATGTACGCTGGATCTCCAGAAATAAGATACCCTAAGATTTGATTGATTGGATTGTAACCTTTTTCTTGAATAGATTGATAAACACGAGTAAGAACCTCTTCAGCTGTCATCGGTTCATCGTCTACTTTACGGAATAACATAGTTTCATCAGAAACCTTCATCGTATCCCTCCTTTTTATTACATTGGCAGGTTTCACTGTAAAAGTGAAACCTCGCCTACTATTATACTTGAATTAAAGCTACAAAGTCAGTAACTTTTTATGCATCATAAAATTTTTCTATAACAGATACAAGTATAATTATAAAATTATATGCCTATTGTAACATAGATGTTAAAGCTTCACCACCAGCTTTTAATGCTTCCACCAATTTAGCTGGTTCTTTACCACCTGCTTGAGCCATATCTGGACGGCCACCGCCATTACCACCAGCTACTTGAGCTGCTGCTTTTACGATGTTACCAGCTTTTGCACCTTTAGCAACAACGTCTTTAGATACTTTACATACAAAGTTAACCTTATCGTCACCCATAGCAGCACCTACGAGCACTACGCCAGAACCAGCCAATTTATCAAGGCCCATATCAGCTAGGTCACGTAATTCATCAATAGAGGAAGCTTTTACAGCAGCCGCTACAAATGCTACATCGCCAATCATAACTTTACCAGCAATGATATCTGCCGCACCAGCTGCAGAAACCTCTTTGCGAATTTGTTCTAATTCTTTAGCAGTTTCTTTTGCTTCTGCCAATACTTGATGTAAACGTTCTTCTACTTGAGGTGCTTTAGTTTTAAGTTCGCCTGCCATACGTTCGATAGTCAAGCGATCATGTTTTGCTGCATCAAGAGCTGCGCGACCTGTAATTGCTTCAATACGACGTACACCAGAGCCGATACCCGCTTCAGATGTTAAGCGGAATGAACTAATGAAAGCTGTATTACCCACATGAGAACCGCCACATAATTCAACGGAGAAACCAGGAACCTCTACAACGCGAACTACATCGCCATATTTATCGCCAAAGAGCGCCATCGCACCTTTCGCTTTTGCTTCGTCCATGGACATTTCAGCAATAGCTAAATCTGTAGCTTTTAAAATCTCTTCATTTACAAGAGCTTCAATTTGATCAAGTTCCTCTTGTGTTACAGGAGAGAAGTGAGTGAAGTCGAAACGCAAGTAATCTGGAGTTACTAAGGAACCAGCTTGGTTAACATGCTCGCCTAGAACCTTTTTCAATGCTGCATGTAACAAGTGTGTTGCTGTATGGTTACGAGCCATAGCAGCACGGCGATTTGTATCTACTTCAAGCGCTACATCATCGCCTTCGGAAATGGAACCTTCCACAACAGTACCGATATGGTATACAGTGCCTTCAGGTAAACGTTTTGTATTATGAACCTCTACCTTACCCATTGGGCCAACGATAAAGCCTGTATCACCTAATTGACCGCCCCCTTCAGCGTGGAATGGTGTGGTGCGTACGATAACAGTAATTTCATCGCCATCAGCAGCTGTTTGCAAACGTTCAGAGCCTTTGCCGATCATTAATACGGAAGAAGCAGTTACAGCTTCATCTTCAAGAAGCTCTTCGTCTTTCAAGAATGTGATGTCAGGTGTTGCTACCTTAGCATCTTCTTTTATACGAGCTTCACGAGCGCGTTCACGTTGTTCCTTCATAGCTGCTTCAAAACCTTCATGGTCGATTGTAAAGCCGCGTTCAGAAGCGATTTCTTCTGTTAATTCCCAAGGGAATCCGTATGTATCATATAGTTTGAATACTTCTGTACCAGGCACAACAGTTGCTTTTTCAGCAGCAAGTGTATCAATCAAAGAATTCAACAATTCAAGACCTTGTTCCAAGGTTTGGTTGAATCGTTCTTCTTCATTTTGTACAACCCGTTTAACGAAGTCTTGTTTCTCAGCAATGGATTTAATACCAGGGCCAAGAATATCTACTACTACATCAATAAGTGGTGTTAAGAAGATACCTTCAATACCAAGTAAACGGCCATGACGTACAGCACGACGTAAAATACGACGCAATACGTAACCACGACCTTCATTAGATGGCAATACGCCATCGGAAATCAATGCAGTTACAGCACGAGCATGGTCAGCGATAACCTTTAAAGATACATCAGTATTTGGATTTTCGTTATATGTAACACCAGCGCATTTAGCTGTAGCTTCAATAATTGGGAAAATCAAATCTGTTTCAAAGTTTGTTTTACAACCTTGTAATACGGAAGCCAATCGTTCAAGACCAGCGCCGGTATCGATGTTTTTATGTTGCAATGGTTCATAAGAACCATCTGGCATTTTATTAAATTGAGTGAATACTAAGTTCCAGATTTCAAGATAGCGATCACAGTCACAACCTGGTGCACAGTTAGGATCATCACAACCATGTTCAGGACCTTGGTCGAAGAAGATTTCACTATCAGGACCACATGGTCCTTCACCGATTTCCCAGAAGTTATCTTCAAGGCGTGTAATATGACTTTCTTCTACGCCACAATCATTGTGCCATGTATCATATGCTTCTTGGTCATCTGGATATACAGTAACATACAATCTATTTTTGTCGAGTTTAATAACTTCAGTTAAGAACTCCCACGCCCAGTGAATTGCTTCTTTTTTGAAGTAGTCACCAAAGGAGAAGTTGCCAAGCATTTCAAAGAATGTATGGTGACGAGCTGTGCGACCTACGTTTTCAAGGTCACCTGTACGCATACATTTTTGGCTTGTTGTAATACGATGACAAGGAGGTACCAATTTACCTGTAAAGAAAGGCTTTAATGGCGCCATACCTGCCCCAATCAATAATAGAGATGGATCGTTTTCTGGTATAAGAGAAAAACTATCTAATTTTAAATGTCCTTTGCTTTCAAAAAACTGCAAGTATGCTTGACGCAGTTCATTACCCTTCATGTGTATATTCCTCCTAAAATTATTTACTCTTCATTATATCGTAAAAATGACATAAAATCTATTAAAAACATTGAGATTATGCGGAATTTACCGACTTTCACAATAGCAAATATAAGGATAAAATTCAATATTTCTAGAAATGAGAAAAAGAGGTTATACAAATCAACAGAACATAATTGATTCGTATAGCCTCTTTTAAAGCTAATATGTATTGGTTTATACAACGCGTTTTGCGCCGATATAGCGTTCACCCCAATAGCCAGTATCAAGATCTGCTACTGCTACACCACGACTGGAAGTGGCGCTGATGAACTTGCCATCACCAATATAAATACCGGAGTGAGATGGACCTGGTTCATATGTTTCAAAGAATACCAAATCCCCTGCTTTTAAGTTTGCACGAGAAACCTCAACACCTACGTTATATTGTTCATCTGCTAAACGTGGTAAAGAAATACCTTGTTTTGCAAATACATATTTAACGTAACCAGAGCAGTCAAAACCACTTGGTGTAGTACCACCAAATACATATGGTACACCGCGGTATTTGTCCGCTTCAGCCAAAATAGCATGAATGCTATTTGGTGTTTCGTTTTTCGTAATATTATTTAATTTAATATTTTTGCCAGTAATGGATTGACCAGCAACACGACGAGATGTCGCATTGTTGTTTGTGAAAGCGGATTTTGTTGCTACTGCTTTAGTCGCAGCATTTTGAGTCAATACTGCCTTCGTAGAACGAGGAGCACTCATCAATGCATTATACGTAGCAGGACCTACAATACCGTCCACTGGTAAGCCACGATCTTGTTGGAACAGACGAACTGCCCATTTCGTTTCTTTACCATATACACCATTTTTATCTGTAGCATTATAACCGTGTTTAATTAGTTGTTGTTGAACCGCTGTAACACTTTTGCCCTTATCACCATATTGTAATGTTGTTGCACCTACCATGGCTGTTGTGGCACACACAAAAGTTAATGTTAATGCCGTTATTTTAACCTTACTATATTTTGACTTCATATGCTTCCTTTCCAAAAACTTTTAAAGTAAGTTATTTATTCAAAATATACTAACCGTCTATTTATTTGCATTCACAAATACAGCTAGTCTTCTTTGCTTTTGTTAGTATAAGTCTCAGGTGCCATAAACACATCTGCACTACTTGGTCCAAGTAATGGAGCATCTTCATGCTCATCAAAGTTTATAGCTGACTTAACCCAATACAAAGGCCGTTGCTTCACCTCTTCAAAAATACGACCTACATACTCGCCAATAATTCCCAGTCCGACGAGTTGAATTCCACCAATAAACAAAATTGATACGCCCAAGGTAGTCCATCCATTCAAGGCTTGTCCCGTAAGATATACATACAAGAGGTGCAATATAAGCAAGAAGCTCAACCCACCACATAGTACACCGACGTACAAGGCAGCCCGTAAAGGAACTCTTGAAAAGGCGGTTACCCCATCGAGAGCAAATCGTATCATTTTACGCACACTAAACTTTGAGACACCTGCAAAACGAGGTGGCGCCACAAAGTGCAACTCAGCTTGTCTATACCCCAAGGCACCGACAATACCGCGCAAGAAACGACCATGTTCTCTAAACCGTTTCAATGTGCCCAATGCTTTACTATTCATGAGACGAAAATCAGATCCACCTTCAACAATAGGAACATCGGCCATTTTGTTCATTAGCTTGTAATAATACTTAGACGTGAAAGATTTAGCCCAACTAGCATCTTCAGTTGAATCGCGTATGGTGCGCACCACATCATAGCCTGACTCCCACAATCTAACAAGTTCAGGAATCAAAGCCGGTGGATGCTGCATGTCACCGTCCATTGTAATAACTGCATCTCCATGAGCATAATCAAGACCACAAGTAAGCGCAGTCTGATGCCCAAAATTACGAGCAAGCAATAACACTTTGACATGTTTATCATTGTAAGCAATTTCACGTAATATCATAGATGACGAATCACTAGAACCGTCGTCTACGAAGATTAGTTCATAATCGTACGTGAGTCCTGACATAACATCAGTTACAGCTTTATAAAAATTCGCTATGTTCTCTTCTTCGTTATATACAGGCACTACAATAGAAAGTAACATAAATCCTCCAAAGTATTTTACTCACATATTTTAAGTTAATTAGTAAATTAAGGCAAATCGTCAAGGTTAACAATAGGAAAAATAATATCTATAACCCCAGTAATCATGCGATTTCTACAAACTCTATCGACATTTCTCTTCATTTATCCTATATATAAGTTCTATGAATAAGTCATTATTTTACTTATCTAAATAACTACTCAATAA
>NZ_QSDY01000037.1 GCF_003463825.1 Veillonella sp. AM51-8BH | reverse complement strand
AATTTACCCCAGAATTAAGCACAGAATATCATATTAAATTTACCCCAGAATTAAGCACAGAATATCATATTACTATATAATAGTATTTATGTATAATGACATTATTATATCGAAAAAAAATAGTTTTTATGCTATACCTAAGAACAAGAAATATATAAATAAGATGAAATTTGTGAATTATATAAATTATATAAATTGAGATGGTGAAAGTTTCACTAGGGAGGTCTCATGAATATTAGCGTCTATTATGGACGAGCAGGATCAGGCAAGACACGTGCCGTATATGAACGGATACGTCAAGTCATGACCGATTGTCCAGGGGAACCCATAATCTTACTCGTTCCTGAACCAGCTACCTATAGGGTAGAGCGGGAACTGGCTGAATTTATGCCTGAAAAAGGCTTTACTACGGTTCGTGTCGTAGGCTTTGGTCGTTTGGGGTACCAAGTATATCAATCGATAGGCTCCAAAGGGGCCGGTCAATCAAGCTTATCTAGCTTTGGCCGGTCTATGTTGTTGCGCCTTGTTATGAAGCGGAAACAAAAGGAGCTAGGCCTATTAGAACAGGCTACTAAACGTCCTGAGTTTTCTTCTGTATTGCAACAGCTCTTCTCTGAGTTTCGCGCATTCCGCGTCGGTCCTGATGACCTTGAACGTGGGGCACAGTCCGTTAAAAATAAAGTATTACAAAAGAAATTGCAGGAACTTGCCATTTGTATGGCCGCCTATGAAGAGGAAATCAATCGTCATGGGGAGCGTGACATCGATCCTATCATGGAAATCGTTGAGGCTTTGCCTCAATCTCCATTGATGGAAAATAGCCATGTCTTTATCGATGGCTTTCATTGGTTTACACCCACACACTATGAGTTGATCTATACCTTGTTTGAGTTGGCTAAGGAAGCAGTTATTACCATCGACTTGCCAATGGCTCCGAAGGCATTAAACCTAGCACGTCGAGGGGAACATCTCTTTAGTCGTCCTTTAGAAATATACGATACCTTACTGGCTCGTTATGGCTCTAGTATTAATTGGGTTGGTTTTGACGGGAAACGGGGCCCTCACATCGTACAAGAATTAGAGGCTAATTATTTTACTAGCCCTAGTAAGCAAAATTCTACGGATACTACTATTCCCCTCATTCGTGGTTACAACCGAGAACGAGAAGCTGATGCAGTGGCTCGCCGTATTTTAGCCTACGTAGAATCCTCTCCAGAGGCACGTTACCGCGATGTATGTATCATGCTTCGCGAGTCGGAAACGTACGGGGATACCTTAGAAAAGGTCTTCGGTCGTTATGGTATTCCACATTTTATCGACCGTCAGCGGCCTATGAAAAATCATCCATTAGGCGAGTTGTTGACAGCGCTCTTTGATATCGTGCGTCATAACTACAGCCGAGACAGCATGTTCTTATTGCTTAAAACAGACTTGATGCCTCTTTCCCGTGAGGCCGTAGATGAATTAGAAAACTATGTACTCGAGTTTGGTATAGACCATTATAAATGGGAACGTGAAAGCTGGCCCTATTTACGAGGCTTTCATGAAGGGCAAGAAGAAGAAAGTCATGTAGATGCACCGCGTAGAGCTCGTGTCAACCAAGCAAGGCAAACCATTATGGATATTCTATCCCCATGGTTTGACTTTGCCGCTCATAGCGAAGGTCATACGGGCGCTGAGTGGGGTGCACAGCTGTATGGTCTCTTAGAAACCTTGCAAGTACCCGAGCATCTCTATGAATGGGCACAAGACGCTGAAACGGTGGGGGATCAAGAGTCAAAAGCCAGCCATGAACAGATGTATAATGCGGTTATTTCTTTCATAGATGAAATCTCTATGGTCATGAAGGATGAAGTGTTGACTCTAGATGAGATGATGTTGCTCCTTGAAGAAGGATTGAGCGATGTGAATTATTCTATGATTCCTCCGTCCTTGGACCATGTGGTAATCACCACCATCGAACGTGGTTATAGCCAATGGTGGCCTAAGGTATTCGTCATGGGCCTCAACCAAGGCGTATTCCCACAAAGCATGGGCGATGAAGGACTTATTAAGGATAAGGAACGTCAAGAATTGGCGGATGCCGGCATTACTTTAGCTGAAGGAGCCTTGCCGAAGGCTTTCAACGAGAATTTCCTATTATACCTAGCTATGACGCGAGCATCCGATTCCTTGACGCTGTCCTATGCAAGCTCTGGTGAAGATGGAACAGGCCTTGAGCCATCTCTCGTGGTGAAACGATTAGAATCCCTTGGTTATGTAGATAAGCCTATAGATATTCCACTCTCCATTGCACCTGATACTGAGTCGGATTATGTATGGAGACCTTTACAGAGTTTGTCCCTATTGTCTGAGCGCTGGGGCGCCCTCTTTAGTGGTCATGAGGTAAATCCATTGTGGTGGGGTCTCTATAACTGGGCTCGTGAAAGTGACACCTATCGTCCTCGTTTAGGTGAGGTATCTCGTGGTATTCGAGATAATAATGATGTACCTGTCATTACAAAGGATTTAGTGAATGGATTGTTCCTATCTAAAGGCTATATGTCTGGTTCTGTGACGCGTCTAGAGAGATATCAGCAATGTCCGTTCAAGTTCTATGCCCAATATGGTTTGAAATTGGAACCGCGTCGTGTACGCTCCTTTGGTGCTCCTGAAATTGGTACATTCCTTCATGCTAACCTAGAGCGTTTAGGTAATTATCTATTAGATCATAATAAACAATGGCGTGATCTCAATGAAGAGGAGCAACAAAATTTATGTCGTTCTGTAGCCGATGAGATTTTACAAGAAAATCAGGGTGGCGAGGAAACAAGTGATGCCTACCAAAAGGCAATCGAGCAGCGTGTACAACGAACATTACATGTGACGGTAGATCGCCTCGTAGAGTGGTCGAAGCGTAGTGATTTTGATACGAAGTACTTAGAGCAAGATTTTGGCCGTCAAGGCGGCTGGGATCCAATTCGGGTACCACTTGGAGAAGACCGTTATTTACGCCTCATCGGTCAAATTGACCGCATCGATGAATATACCCGAGATGGTCAAACCTATGGCATGGTTATCGATTACAAATCGGGCGGCGCCCATGTAACGGCACAAGATGTATACTATGGACTAAAACTGCAGCTTATGACCTATCTACTAGCCTTAGAATCTGCTTATGGCAAAACGCATGGTGGCACCATGTCACCGGCGGCTGTGGTGTATTCCTATGTGAAAAATCCTAAAATTCCTGCCGATGCGCCTATCTCTTATGAAGATGCCGTATCTTTGGCTAAGGAAAGCGATGCATGGCAAAACAGTGGATACTTCTCTGATGATATCGAGTTGTTGACGCATATCGATAATAAATTTTTGTCTTATGGATCTAAACGAGGACCATATGTACCAATCGCTACGAAAAAGGACCAAACTATTTCTAGTAGAGACTTGCGTAAGGTTAAGAATTCTGGCGAATTTGATGTAATGTGCCGTTATACAAACCACGTAATGGCTGACATCGGTCGCCATATCGGGGACGGTCAATTCCCAATTCAGCCATACCAGTTAAATAAGAATAGACCTTGTACATACTGTGATTACAATACTGTATGCCGTTTTGACTCTAGCCGTAATAAGTATAATTATCTGTCTGGCTTGTCTGAAGATGATGCATTAGAACGGATGAAAGAGGTTCTAAACGACGAAAATAGCGATAACAACGAGTATCGCAACAACGGCCGAAATAGTAGTAACGGAAACAACAGTAACGACAGAAGTAATAGTAACGAAGGAGGTGAAAACCATGGGTGTTAAATGGACGCCAGAGCAGGAGTCTGCCATCATAGCGCCGAAGGACTCGTTCTTAGATAATCAAACCTTGCTAGTAGCGGCAGCTGCTGGATCAGGTAAAACGGCGGTTCTTGTAGAGCGTATTATTACCCGTTTAAAAGACATGGATAACCCGTTATCCGTTCAAGAGCTCATGGTTGTAACCTTTACAAAGGCAGCTGCTCAAGAGATGAGCGCTCGTATTGGTCTTGCTTTGGCGAAAGCCATGGAGTCTACCGATGACGAGGCTATGCAAGAGCGCCTCGAACGACAGCTCAACCTGTTGCCGTCTGCTCATATTTCTACATTGCACTCCTTCTGCCAATGGGTGATTCGGTCTTACTTTTACAAGCTCGATATTAATCCTACTGCTCGCATCGGTAACGAAGCAGAAATGGCATTGTTACAACAAGAGGTGCTAGCCGATTTATTAACTAAATCCTATGAAGAGGGCCTTTATAATATCTATGAATTGGCGGATTTCTTTAGCGATGATAAATCGGATGCAGGATTAACAGCAAAGATTATGTCGCTATATAACTACGCCATGTCCCTTGCCAATCCTGATGGGTGGTTACGAAAAGCCTTAGAGCCTTATAAAGAGGCTATGACTGTAAATCCTAGTGAGACCCTATGGGGCCAATATATGTGGGATCAACATGTAGCTGTTATTGACCGTATTCGCGAGCGTTTAGAGCGGATGGAACAAATCTTATTGGATCCAGTGGGGCCTCATAAATGGCAAAACATATATGATAATCAACTAGCCGCACTAGGCATGCTTTCATCAGCCCAAACTTGGGATGATATGGGTGAAGCTTGTAAGCATACGGATACCTTTATTAAGGACCAGTTCCGCATGGGGTCAAAAGAGGCACAAGCCTTTGATCCTATATTGGTAGCAGAGTTTAAATCCTTAGGTTCCCAAAATAAAGATGACCTTAAAGCGATGCAAGGGGCTGTGTTTACTGTGCCAGAAGCTACCTTGCAAGAGCAGTTCAAGGCTCAATATCCAATCATCGAAGGTTTAGTAGAGCTTACGATTGCGTTCCATAAGGCGTATCGAGATATGAAACAAGAACAAGGTATCATGGACTTTAGTGATCTTGAGCATCTATGCTTGGCCCTTCTCGTTGAGCCGGGCACAGAGGATGACCCTCAGCCGTCCGATGTAGCGAAGGAGTTGCAAGATACGTTCAAAGAAATCATGGTCGACGAATACCAAGATACGAATGGTGTGCAAGAGACGATTATTAACTTGATTTCTCGCGTTGATAACCGGTTCTATGTAGGGGATGTGAAGCAAGCGATTTATAGCTTCCGTATGGCTGATAGTTCTCTGTTTATGGAGAAATATAATACCTACGGCGACACTGATGCGGTAGAGCGTCGTATCGACCTAGCAAAGAATTTCCGATCTCACGAAAATATTTTGGCCGCTACGAACTTCTTGTTCTATCAAATCATGACGGAAGAGGCGGCCGAGCTAAATTATACGGAGGCGGAATCCCTTATTCCTGGTCGCATCGTTGAGAATGCGCCGGAGGATTGGGTTGGAGGAGACGTGGAATTGCAGCTTTTAGATGTGAGTAAGGATACCCTCAGTGCTAGTGAAAGCGACGAGGACGAAGGTGATGACCCTGAAAACAACGAGCGTGAGCTAGATTTCATCATCCAAAAGATTAAGGAAATCCACGGTGCTAAGAAAAAGGTGCAAAATCCAGATGGTACGTTCCGTCAAATCGAGTGGCGTGACTTTGCTATTTTGCGAAGATCCTTGGCCGGTTGGGGCACTCGTGCCGTAGAGGCTATGCGCCAAGCGGGCATCCCTGCGGTGGTAAACGAGCGAGATGGCTACTTTGAAGCACAGGAAATCCAACTTTTGCTAGCGTTGCTATCTATCATAGATAATCCAGAACAAGACTTGCCAATGGCGGCGGTGTTACACTCTGGTCTTGTGGGGCTTGATGCAAACGAACTAGGCGCATTGCGCCTATCTGGAGAGGGTTCTCTGTGGTCTCTAATGCCAGCCTATGCTGAAGAGGCTCAAGATGAGCGCCTATTAGCTTTTATTGACCATATGGAGCGTTGGCGTACCTTGTCGCGCCGTCACGGTGTGACCGATTTGCTATGGGATATTTACGAATCTCAAGACTATGTTAACTATGTAGGTGCCATGCCAAATGGTCTCGTGCGCCGCGCGAATGTACTCGCTCTGTATGACCGAGCTAAGGGCTATGAGCCTCTGGCTTCCGTGGACTCTTTAGATTCTTGCGCTTTGTTGAAAGCTTGCGCGATAGCAACCAAGATATGCCGCTAGCTAATGTGGTGAGTGAAGCGGATAATGTGGTGCGCCTCATGACCATCCATAAGAGTAAGGGCCTTGAATTCCCTGTGGTGTTCTTATCTGGCGTTCAAAAACGGTTCAATATGATGGATCTTCGTTCAGAGCTCCTCATCGATAAAAACGCAGGACTTGGTCTTAAGGGGTACTTCCCAGATATTCGGGTGTCTTTCCCAACTATGCCGTGGTTTTACGTGAAAGACGTCAAAGAAGCGGCCCTCAAAGCAGAGGAACAGCGTATTCTCTATGTAGCCTTAACACGAGCTCGAGATAAATTGTTCCTAACAGGCTTTGTAAAGGGGTTCAAGAATTCTGCAGGTAAATTATCTAGCCTAGGTGAGCTCATTAACAATGTTGCCGCTGTAGAAGGACAACAGTTGCCGACGGATATTATCACTCAAGCTAATACGTATCTAGAATGGTTAATTATGGGATTTACCCGTCATTTGGACGGTGGTAACCCATTGCGCGTAGCCATTGAGTACGAAGGACCGACCTATTTTGACTTACCAGATAAAAAATGTCGCATCAAGGTCGAAGTCCACGATGGCTCGCTCTACGGTGATCTCGATTACAAGGCAGATATCGATGAAACTACCATCAATAAGGTACGAGAATTACAAGCTGTTAACTCTGTGGAATTACCGCAGGAAACAATAGATCGTTTTAACTATACCTATCCGTACAGCGACGCTACGCGACGCACGGCTAAGATTTCCGTCAGTGAATTGAAACGACGATTCCAAGAACGTGAACTTGAAGCAGGCACTATTGATACCTTGAACGAACCGATTGTAACGGTAGATACAGGGGCTAAACGAGCCGTTTCAGATGCAATCTTAGGTCAAGCTATTAAGCTAGATCCAAAATCATCTGCAAATGTTGAGGCGAAGAATACCAATGCTGCTGGTTTACCAATTACGGAGACTTCAGATGTAACTGTTTCATCCGACGAATTGGCGAATTCCGTATTCGGTCGCAAGCCTCAAGCATTACAGTCCGAAGAGGATGTGTTGACAGGGGCTCAATGGGGTACCTTGATGCATGAGGCCATGCAATGGCTTCCTCTTGCGCAGTATACTCAAGCTTCTTTAACAAAAGAGCTTGATGCACTTGTAATGAAAGGGACTTTCACAGAGGAAGAACGAAATCTATTAAGCGATACAAGTCTATATAAATTCTTTAGTTCTGACCTTGGAAAGCGTCTTATCAATGCGAAGCGTATTGAGCGTGAATTGCCGTTTAGTATGCTTTTTGAAGGGAAACGCGTATACGATACCTTAGAGGACGGCGAAAATCTATTCCTCCAAGGTATTATCGATACTGCCTTTGAAGAGGACGGTGAGTGGATTCTCGTAGATTACAAGACGGACCGCGTCAAATCTGGGGAAGACCTTATCAAGCGCTATAAAATACAAATGGATCTCTATAAAGAGGCCTTGCAGCGATTGACAGGGATGCCTGTGAAAGCATGTTATATCTATAGCTTCCGTTTGCATGATGCTATCATCATAGACTAGCCTTGTAAGTATGTGCTTAACTTAGTGCTATGCATGAGAAATATGCAGGGACTAGGTAGGTATTTCCTATAAGGTAATGAACATAAAAAGCTCTCTATTCTTGAATAGAGAGCTTTTGTGTTATAGATTGTTATATAGTTTTGTCCTGTAGATTTTTCTACAATTTATTAAATATGTGGTAGTATAGGCAAATTCAAAGCCTTTTTCTTTTTGTGTTTTGCTGGGGCAAATACTTTTAGAACCCGTGGCAATACTTCGATATCTACTGGCATGGATGGGCCTTGGTCGCCATCCATATTAGTAGGTAAATCACCGATATTAGATAATAACTCAATATGAGCCTTTTTCACAGTTAGTGTTGTTGTATAACGGGAGTTGTAGATGGCACCACTAATGATAAGTGGCAATACGCTGAGTATATCGAGGATGAAGTATTCCTTGAATATTATGATGCGCATATAACCATCATCTACAGATGCTTCCGGCATGAAGCGTTCAAAGCTAGATACTACATTGGTGAGCAATGCAAGAACGAGTGGAGATTTACAGATAAAATCGTCATTCTCTGTTTTGATGCGGTATGTGTAGTCCTTTGTTGTAAATAAGGCTTGCCCTGCCCGTAAGAAGTAGGCTAGAGGGCCCAAAATGCTTTTTTCCTTTGGGGTAACCTCTTCGATTACCTTTGGAATAACACCGGCTGCGATATTATTGCAGAAATATTTGTTGTTACAACGACCGATATCAATGGTACGTGTTTGATTGATATCAATACGTTTGATCGCCTGTGTTGGATTCTGATGAATACCAAGGGCACGAGACATATCATTTACAGTACCAACAGGAATGAAACCAAAGGTAGATTTAAAGCCACCTTGGGCAATACCGTTAACGGTTTCATTTACGGTGCCGTCACCGCCCATGCAGAATACAGCATCGAATCCGCGTTCGCAAGCATCCTTTGCGAAACGTGTAGCATCGCCTTCACCAGTAGTGAATTTGACCTCAATCGTTTCAAACAAGGTGCTCAATTTCCATTGTAAATCGAGGGCATAGCGACGTGCCGCACCGCCACCTGATACAGGATTTATGATAACTAAACAACGGCTCATGGTACAACTTCCTTACTTTCAAAAATGAGATATAGCTATTATCTATCGTTAAATTGACAGTCTTAGATGTGAGCTCTATAATTATACTATATGTACTAAATCACATATAACATATTTATTCAAAATACAAAATATATCGTACAATATATATCGTACAATATATTATACTCATTTTAGCCGTTCTTTGAAAGTACGAATGAGTTGACGGGATATAAGATTAGGGGATATTAATGGGACGACAAGATTCTAAAGATAAATACAAATTGTCCGCTGTGGACTCTATTGAAAGATTACCGCTTAGTGAACAAGTTTATTTAACATTAAAAACAGCTATCTTAACAGGCGAATTGATGCCACAAGAAAAGCTTAACGAAGTAAAAATTGCAGAACAATTGCAAGTGAGTGCTACACCTGTTCGCGAAGCATTCCGTAAATTGGCTAAAGATAATCTCGTAGTTATTGTTCCTTGGAAGGGTGTTACTGTAAAGGCGGATACTCCTGAAGAGATTATTGCATTGTATCAAGTGCGTGAAGTAATGGAAGGCCTTGGTGCACGACTTTGTGCCCGTCATGCCACTGATGAACAAATTAAAGAGTTGCGTGAAATTTGTAAAGAAATGCATGAAATTGAAGAAGCTACAGAACGCGTTGAAGTAAACAGTCGTTTCCATACTATGATTGCTCATTATTCTGGTAATGAACGCGTTGTAGAATACTTAGCGAGCTTCCGTGAACGCGTTAATCGCGACATGTACATTAGCTCTTTTAATGCAGTGCGTACTCATGATTGCGACGATGAACATGATCATATCGTAGATGCTATTGAGCGTCATGATGAAGTGGCAGCAGAAACTGCTATGCGTCAGCATATTAATAATGCATTTATCTTCAAAAAAGCAAATGCTGAAGTGCAACACAAAAAACTTAATGAAGTATAATGCCTATTGTTGGCATGCTTTATGAAAGGCTCCGCCGTTGGCGGGGCTTTTTCTGTACGAGCGTTAATACTGTATTTGATTAGCTTAACTTAGCTTTGGCTTAACTTTAGTTAGCGCGCTGTTCCTCGTATGACTTAGAAATTCTAATCGTTTATAGTGTGACGTAAGATGAGCATTGCAACTTTTATAATCTATGATACGCAACCTTACAAGCTGAGCTACATCAATTTGGAATGCTTGAGCGATTTTAAATAAAATTTCTAAAGACATGCCGGATATGCCTGTGCCACACTCTAGCTTGCTCAAATAACTGCGGCTAATACCAACGTGGCGTGCTAGCTCGTGTTGGGACATATTTAGAGATATGCGAATGTTGGCAATTTTATGACCTAAACACACATATTGATGTTGTAAAAATGGGTCTTCGTAGGTATTTATTCGCAGCTCAGTTAACGGTGTTGTTGCAGGTTTCATAGGGATTCCTTTCTTTTCCCTGCTCTCTAAATATAGTATACTGAGACTGTTGGTCGTTGACTAATATAGAAAACTAGATATTTATCGGTTATTTCAGATAATTACACGGATTGTGAAAATCGTAGGATACTACTGTAAGTATAGGAGGCATTATGGAAAAATACATTGCAGTTGCCATTGGTGGCGCAGTTGGTGCGTTGTGTCGCATGGCTCTTGGCGAATGGGTTATGACAAAGGTGAGTTCCTTTCCATATGGAACGGTTGTAGTAAACCTCATTGGTTGCCTTATTATTGGCCTTGTACTAGGTCTATATATGCAAAAGCCAGATTTATCGCAGTTGGCGAGGTTCTTCCTCGTGGTTGGTGGACTTGGTGCATTTACAACATTTTCAACCTTTGCCTTTGAAATGTTACAACTCATGATGGCTGAGTCCTATGTACAAGCCTTATTTTATGGCTTTGTACAAGTGGTAGGGGGCTTAATCCTTTGCTGGATTGGTGTACTACTTGCGCGTATACTCGGTGCGATCTGATCTTACCGAATAAGGTGACTTGAGTTACAGCATAAATACATCTATTTTTATATGATTATTTGGTAAGACACATAGAATTATTAGAATATACATTGTATAGAGTTCAGAATTTAAAGTTTGAAGAAAATTTTGAGTATAATACATTACATAGAATTCTAGATTATAAAGGGAGATATTATGAAATCCATTAGAACACAAGATGCCGTGGGGCATGCATTAATACATGATTTAGTACGCATTGTCATAGGAGAGGTGAAAGATACGCCGTTCCGTCGCGGCCATGTGATTACGGAAGAGGATATTCCAAAATTACTAGACCTTGGTAAAGAGCATATCTTTGTGATGGAACCTGAGGATGAAGGATTCTTGCACGAAGAGGACGTGGCACGTGCTTTGTACAATATGGCAGGTGGCGAAAATATGCACGATGGACCTATGGCGCAAGGTAAAATCGAAGCTATTGCAGACGTAGACGGTCTCTTTAAAGTTGATGTAGATCGCTTACATGCTATTAATAGCATTGGCGAGCTTACTATCGTAACGAGATTTAATAATACACCGGTGAAAGTAGGCGATAAATTAGCGGGCATGCGTTGTATTCCATTGTTATTAGAGGAACAACAAGTGGAGGATGCAAAGAAAATTGCTAATGGCAAGCCTTTACTTAATGTAAAACCATTCGTACGCAAAACAATGGGCATTGTTACTACAGGTTCCGAAGTATTTGAAGGCCGTATTAAAGATGCTTTCACCCCAATCATTGAGGAACGTTGTGCAGAGTTTGGTGTAAATAAAGTAGCCCATGAAATCGTAACGGATAATACAGACGATATTGTGGCGGCTATCGACAAGGTAAAAGCAGCTGGTGCTGATATTATTTTTTGTACCGGCGGCATGAGCGTTGACCCTGACGATTTAACACCAGGGGCCATTAAACGTTATGCAGATCGCGTAGTGACATACGGATTACCTGTATTGCCAGGTTCTATGGTTTGTATTGCTTACTGTGCTGATGGTACACCGATTCTTGGCGTTCCGGGTGGCGTATTATTTAGTAAACCGACTGCTTTTGACGAAATCTTGCCACGCCTTGTAGCAAACGATGAAATCACAAAAGAGGATTGTATTCGCATGGGCCATGGTGGATTCTTGGGATAATCCTTTTATGGAACATCTAAAAACTGTATAAGTCCATACAAAAAGCGGGTAGATATCTACCCGCTTAATTTGTTAGTGCCATTATATTATTAAAATGATTTTTTCCCTAGTGTAGGATGGCTACAACGTTTTAGTGTTAATGTGTCAATCATGTGGACCGCTTCATCCAATGTGATATCCTCACGCTTTGTCGGTGTTTCCAGAACTGCCAATGGATGGTCAGTACCTACCTCACCAGAGGGCAAGTAAATATATTCTTGGTTAATAGTATCGCCAAAAATATAGCCCGCTTGTAAATGTTCTTTATGAATGCGACTCATGGTCTCTCCTTACATAATTTCTTTCAGTCTAAAGTCTAGGTAATCTGCAGACACTAGCTCTAATTTAGCAGAACCAAATTCCTTTGGAATACGCTTAAAGGATATTTGATCGTGTAAATGTCCAAAGATACAAGTATCTACTTTGTATTGCTCTATAAGGTCCGTGAAACCAGAAGGGGCATTGGACTCGTTAAATGGAGGATAGTGTAACAATAAGATTTTTGTTACTGGTATGCTGTCTATATCTATTGCTGATGGATAGGCCTTATCAGAATCTGTTGTATCAGCCTTATTAAGCTTTGTTATATCAACATTTGCTTCAGCAGTGATTTCTTCTCTTAGTATATCTACAGCTTTATTCATTTCTTGTAATGCTGCTTCGGTACGCATCAGTTCTCTATCGTAAATGGATTGGTCTGTTTCTGGTGTGAAATGAGAGTCTCCAGGGCAGAGGTAGGCCCGTGTTCCACCAAAGGCAATAATGCGAGGGCCTTCTTCTGTTTGAATGAGTTCTGCTGTACCATGGCCTTGTAAAAAGGTGATAGCATCACCCATGAGATTTCTCATCTTATTGGCTGATGCCCACCAGTAGTCGTGGTTACCGCGAATCATATACTTTTTGCCGGGCATGGATGCAATTTCTTGTAAGTCGCAAGCCGCTTCATCTAGGCGAAGAGCCCAACTCATGTCACCTACGAGAAAGACTATATCTTCATCTGTTACACGGTCAATCCAATCTTCTTTGATGCGGCTCCAGTGGTTATCCCAATGGGGGCCAAAAATATCCATCGGCTTCGTCGGAGGATTGCCAGATAGATGGAGATCGCCGATGGCAAATACTTTCATAAACATCCTTTCAAATATATCAAAATTATTTAGATACAATATGTATAAGTAAAACTATTTTGAAGCGTGGAAGTACGGCGCAATGTCTTGAATGATTTTTGCAGCGCGCTCTTCATCGCAAGTTTGAGGAATTTTGTAACCCACGTAAAGTGGTGTTGTGACATAACGGGCCACAACCTTGATATAGTCGTAGCCGTCCTCAAGATTATATACAAAATAGTTGTAGGACTGGCTATAATTGGCGATGCTGCGCAATACATAACGCAATACTTGCTGTAATCTTAGCGCTACGGAGCGCACAGGTGCATCAGGTTTAAAGCGTATATTGTACTCGAAGAAGCCAATGATAGGCTGTGTGGACAAAGTGATGCGTAAATCTTGATCCTCGTGTAGGAGCCAGCCTTCCATATTTTGAGCCGTAATATCTTCGTGGTAATCGTAATCCTCAAGGCCTATAATTTGGCTGTGAGGGTGGCGGATGGAACCGCCAGACATGTATCCGTGATTTTTGAAGAAGAGTACCGATTTGAACTCTTTCCGTTCTCGTGTTTCACGCCATTTATCCAGGCCGAATTGGAGAATGCGAGCCGCTTCATCGGCAGATAATGTAGAAAATTCGCCTTCATCCGTTTCTGTTTCAATAATAACCGTTGGCCATGTTTTATCTAATACAGGATATTTGTTCATGAGCCATATGATATGACCTGATGTATCTAGAATATCCGTTAATTTTGAACGATCACAGAAGGGGCAGCGCACTTCTTCGTTGCGAATATTAACAGGCTTTGTGCGCCCTAGTGCGATGTTAAATCGTAGTGGTTTATTCATCATGTGCCTCCTTCCGTATAAGAAAATCTATACTCTTAATCATACCATAATTAGCCCATTCGTACATGAAATAATGGTATAATAATAGGGTATTATTTTAACGATTAAGGAGGCCCTATGAAACCGACGACGCTCGTATTTCCTATTGATGAACAAAATCGCATATTGCTAGGTCGTAAGAAACGTGGTTTCGGGGCTCATAAATATAATGGATTTGGCGGTAAACTCGAGGCTGGTGAAAGCTTCCGAGACTGTGCTATTCGCGAATTATTTGAGGAATCTGGACTTCATGGTCGCTCGGAAGATTTAGAATGTGTGGCTGCTTTTGATTTTCAATTTCCTTTTGATGAAAGCTTAACCCATGTAGGTTATGTGTACTTTTTGCGTGCTTTCACAGGAAATGTAGAGGAAACAGACGAAATGGAACCTCATTGGCTAACAGTAGACGAAATTCCTTACGACCGCATGTGGGATGGTGACCGCCAATGGTTACCAATGTTGCTAGAGGGCAAGAAGTTAAAAGGGCCTATCGTATTTGGCCGAGACAACAGTACGGTAGATAAGATGGATTTGACCACTGTGGATACCGTTCTTGAAAGCGAACACTTGGCGCGCATTGATCTGTATATTAATGGATAATCTGTACCTTATGGGCTGCAACATATATGCAATATACTTGTAATATACCTATAGTCATGAAAGTGGTACTAGAGTCCTAAGTTTATAATATTTTGAGGTAATATGACTGATAAAAAGAACCCTAAGTGGGTGCCACAGCTGTTGGCGTGGTATGATGTGCATAAACGGGAATTGCCGTGGCGCGATTGTGGAGATCCTTATAAGATTTGGGTGTCTGAGGTGATGAGCCAGCAGACGCGCATTGAGGCGATGAAACCCTATTATGACAATTGGATGCGTTTATTTCCAACCTTGGAGGACCTAGCAAAGGCCTCTGAAGATGAGGTGGTTCACGCTTGGCAAGGGCTTGGTTACTATAGCCGAGCTCGTAACTTGCGCCTTGGCGTGAAGGACGTCGTTGAAAACTACGGTGGTATCGTGCCTCGTGACCGCAAGACTATGGAGTCCTTGAAGGGCGTAGGATCTTATACAGCTGGGGCTGTGCTATCCATGGCGTACAACGAACCAGAGGTAGCTGTAGACGGCAATGTGCTGCGCATTTACGCTCGTTTATATCGCATCTTTGATGATATTTTGAGCACTAAAGGTAAGAAGGCTATAACTGCTATTGTAGAGGATACATTACCTCACGATCGGCCTGGTGATTTTAACCAAGCCTTAATGGATTTTGGCTCTGCTGTGTGCATTCCAAAAACGCCACGCTGTGGAGAATGTCCTATTGTAAACATGTGCGAAGCATACCAACATAAGGATACTGACAAGCTACCTGTACGTATAAAGAAAACGAAGGTAGTAGAGGTGCCTCTATTTGTAGGCATCTTGCAATATAAGGACCATTATCTATTGCACAAACGTCCTAACCGTGGACTGTTACGGTCCATGTGGGAATTCCCATCTGTGGAAATGGTATCTGCCTTTGACGAAGGGGAACAAGGCCTTGAGTCTTTAGTAAAGGAACTAGGTTTTGAACTATCCTTGCAACCTGTATTAGTAAAAGAGATAACACATATTTTCTCTCATCGAAAATGGTTTATGAAAGCATTCCGTGGCGATTTAACGTACGTAGGAGATGCTAAGAATATAACGATTGGAGATATCCAAAAGCAATTGCCGAAGGATTGGATGCTCATCAAGCGCGATGAGTTCGCCGATTATGCTTGGGCAGGTCCTCATGGTAAATTGACGGAACTAGCAAAATGATTTGTAGGAGCAATGAATGAGAATTCTATTTAATATTATTTTTTCTGCTATCCTCGTAATAGGATTGGTAGGATTTTGGGCTCTATTCCTCAACTTGTGGAAGCCTAAAAAGAAATGGCCTGCCTGGGTGGGCTATATAATTATTGTCGGTGCGTGGTTCACTGCTATCCGATACTATATACTCAATCAAGTAGATCTATATGGAACGATGTATTATCCGTTGATGAATATGTTCCGTACTGAAAGCTACGGTTTTCTCTTTGGCTTATTCTTGGCTATTCCTGTATTCATCGTTCTCAGCTTGTTATACTGGGCGGTTAATAAGATTTGGAGCAAAACGCCAGAGGAAAATAGAACAGGCCGTCGTGCTTTCTTTAGAACGGCAGCCACAGTGGTGCCGTTAGCAACAATCGGTGGTTCTAGCTATGCAGCCTATGTAGGTCAACATGAGATTGAGGTCACTCATGAAAGCTTTGGGTATACTAATTTACCACCTGGCTTAAAGGACTATAAAATCGTCCAACTCAGTGATATCCACGTTGGGCCAAGCATCGATTTAGATGACCTTGATGAAATTTTAAAGCTAGCTCTTGTAGAAAAGCCTAATCGCGTTGTCATCACTGGTGATTTAATCGATAAAATCGCTTGGTTACCACAAGTCTGTGAAAGACTGACAACCTTTGCAAAGCAAATTCCAGACGGTGTTGATTTCATCTTGGGTAATCATGAGTACCATCACGATGTAAATAAGGTACTAGACGAATTGAAACACAATACACCGATGAATATCCTTGTGAATAGCAATATTCAAATTATGGGTGGTAAGCAACCTGTATACATTGCTGGTGTTGCGTATGACAATGATCGAGAAAAAGAAAAACGTGAAGCTATGATCGATAAGGCTTTATCTGGCATTCCGGACTATGCCTTTGTTATCCTTTTAGCTCATCACCCTGAATTCTTCGAAGAAGCCATTGAACGTAAAATTCCGTTGACCCTCTCTGGTCACACTCACGGTGGTCAAATCGTCTTTATGGGCATGCCGTTGGTACCAACAGGCACACCATATACAAAAGGTCGCTACGTAGAAGAACAAAGCGTGTGCTACGTCAATAACGGCTCAGGTCACTGGTTCCCAATTCGTATCAACTGTCCACGAGAAATTACAGTCATTACATTCTTTGACGGAGTAGCTTAGAAATAAAGGTGAGCTCCTTAGAATAAAAGTGAGCTCATTATAGGGATACAATCATGTATAATACATCCTTTATCCATAAAATTCTTATATGCATTATTGCGCTCATGCTATTTGATATCTCTCTCATTCACGCCACGACAGCGGATATATATAAAGGATATCTCAAAATAGCAATACTAGTGGCAATTGGATGCCATTTAGATATATACCTAGAATTTAGTAAGCAAGAAATACTGATAATACAAGCATTTGAGAATAATACATTTAACGAGACCTATGAACTGCTAAATACGAAACAGATGGTTTTTATCATATCTTTGATCCTGGTAATGACTATAAAACTTGTGATATATTAGAAAAACATAGGTTACAAATAAAAAGAGGCATTGTATTTTAGATACAATGCCTTTTTTATT
>NZ_QSDY01000036.1 GCF_003463825.1 Veillonella sp. AM51-8BH | reverse complement strand
TATAGGTTATAATAAATATTTATATGTGATGAAAATCTCTTGTTTTTCATTGAATATATTGTATATAATGAATAGAATCTATTTTATAGATAGAAATGTAAATGAGGTACCTTATGATTGATATTAAAAAAATAATTGAAACCAATAAAGAGTATGTGAAAAACCACCCAGAATTACCAAAAGCAGGATTAACAAGCCATCCTACTAAAAAACTAGGTATTGTCACATGTATGGATACGCGTTTAGTCTGCATGCTAGAAGATGCATTAGGTTTTAACCGTGGTGAAATCATCGTTATAAAAACAGCCGGTAATAGTGTAACGCAACCTATCGATAATATCGTACAAAGCTTGCTAGTAGCTACGTATGGTATGGAAATTGAAGACGTATTAGTCATCGGCCATGAGAACTGCGGCATGATTGATTTCTCTGCTACAACGTTTATGGAGTCCATGAAAGAAAAAGGTATCAGTGAAGATGCGATTCGCATGATCGAACCAGGACTTATTGACTGGATGGATCGTTTCCACATCTCCGAAGACAATGTAATCTATACAGTTAACTTCTTGCGTCACCATCACTATTCCCAAAAGGAATGGGATTCTATGGAGGGATGATGGATCCTGATACAGGCGAATTCCGTTATATTGAGATTTAGTGGTGGCCTCGATGGGGCCCCTCTACATAACTACATTTAGGTAAAAAAGAGTGATGACTAAAGTCATCACTCTTTTCTCTTTCCCTCAAATAGCCAACCTATTATTAGCGTATTCAAAGTGTGGTCTATGACTCTATGGGACTAGTACGGAGATAATGTTATAAAAAGCAGTGTTCCTAAGCGAAGCGCGACTTAGTTTACTATGGAGCACGGAGGTTAGGGACACTGCTTTTTAATTAAAATGTAGCAATGTATCCGGGCCCCATAGAGTCATAATAATGTAAACTTGAACGCTAATAATAGGTTGACTATATATTCCGTTTGGCTGTATATTGTAATTAGATTGTAAACTTACTCACATAAATTAGTTAACCTATGCGGCGTTAAGTATCGCTGAGAGGAGACATGTATGAAGCAGTTAGGTATTTCTATAATTGGTACAGATACGGATGTAGGCAAGACGTTTGTGACCGGGCTGTTAGGGGCCATGGCTGTAGATGATGGTTTTGCGGTTGGTATGGTTAAACCAGTGTCCTCTAGTGCGGTACCTTTTCCTGAATGTGTAACGATGGATGAGGATAATTATAATGTGGATCTTGAAAGTAAGGATGCTACGCATTTGATGCGTTCTGCAGGCATTCCGGAATCTCGTCGTCATGAGGTTAATCCGTATGCTATCGCAGGTGATTTTTCTCCCCGCCTTGCTGCAGAGTTATCTGGTATAGAAATCGATTATGATGGTGTAGTAGCTCATACATTAGATGTTGTTAATCGCTATGATCTAACCTTTGTAGAAGGTGCTGGTGGTATTACAACACCTCTTTACGGCGATAAAACATTCACGGATTTAATGAAAGATATTAAATTACCAGCCATCGTTGTAGCTGATGGACGATTGGGCTCCATTAACCGCGCGATTTTGACTTGTGAATACGCGAAGATGCATGGTATTGAGGTGAAAGCTATCATCGTAAATGATACAACGGCAGTAGATCCATTCTTATTGAAAACAAATGTAGAGGATATGGAACGATACACAGGTATTCCTGTAGTAGCTGTTGTACCGCCATACCAAGGGCCAGATATTCAAAAGGTTCAGCTTGGTTGGGCTCGATCCTTTGTGGATTCTAAGAAGGTATGGAATACAGTATTAGGTATATAGTAGTTAGATATTGTAATTTAATTTAGACTAATTATTTATGGTAATAGACTGTTATAGTAATTGAGTATTATAGGTATTGAGAGTTATAGTTTGTAGAATTTGTACGTATGAGGTGACGAAATGGCAGAGAAACAGCTTTCACAAGCAGCACAGTGGGACCATGAGTTTGTATGGCATCCATTTACACAAATGCAAGATTGGTTAGCACAAGAACCAGTAGTAATCGAACGTGGTGAGGGGGTATACCTCATCGATGAGAACGGTAAAAAGTATTATGACGGTGTATCTTCCTTATGGGTTAACATTCATGGACACAATCATCCTGTATTAAATCAAGCCTTGAAGGAACAAGTGGATAAAATTGCCCATAGTACATTGCTTGGTCTTGTAAGCCCACCATCTGCACAGTTGTGTAAAGAATTGGTAGAGCTAGCGCCAGAAGGCTTAAATAAAGTATTCTTATCCGATGATGGCAGTACGGCTATTGAAGTGGCTATCAAGATGGCCTACCAATACCGCCAACTTGTGGGACAAACGAAGAAAACTAAGTTCATTGCCCTCAATGCGGGCTATCATGGGGATACATTAGGCACCGTATCTGTAGGTGGTATTCAATTATTCCACCAAGTATTCCATAATTTATTATTCAAACCTTTGACATTGCCAAGCCCTGGCGTATATCGCGACGTAGCTGATCGAGAAAAAGCCTTTGAAGAATCTTTGGCTGAACTAGAACGCATCCTCAATGAAGAGGGTGATGAAATCACGGCTCTCGTTATGGAACCATTAGTACAAGCTGCAGCAGGCATGCTCGTAATGCCTCATGGCTATTTGAAACGGGTTCGTGAATTAACGGCGAAACATGATGTATTCCTCATTGTCGATGAAGTAGCCACAGGCTTTGGCCGTACTGGTAAATTCTTTGCCTGTGAACACGAAGGTGTGGCGCCAGACTTTATGACCTTGTCTAAAGGCATTACTGGCGGTTATATGCCTCTCGCTGCCACATTGACTACACAACGTGTATTCGATGCCTTCCTCGGCACATTTGAAGAAAAGAAAACCTTCTACCATGGACACTCCTATACAGGTAATGCCTTGGCTTGTGCCGTTGCATTAGCTTCGTTGAAAGTATTCCGCGATGAAAAGGTTATCGAAGGATTACCTAAGAAAATTGAGGCTTTCACCAATGCATTGAAGCCAATTGAAAACTTGAAACATGTTAAAGAGGTTCGTCAACGAGGTCTCATCGTAGGGATCGAACTTGAAAAAGATGTGGCTACTCATGAAGCATACCGTCCAAATGATGCGGTAGGTGCTAAGGTGGCTATCCTTGCTCGTGAACAAGGCCTCATCTGCCGTCCAATCGGTGATGTGGTGATCCTCATGCCGCCATTGGCGTCCACTGTGGAGCAATTAGAGGATATGGTTCGCATTGTTGGTGAAAGTATCCAACGCGCTACAGAAGAAGAGGGAATCCTCGAAGATTTACGCCCAATAATTCTATAACAATTTACGTCTAAGTATTTTATAAAGATTTAAGGTAAACGTAAAAGCTATATATGTCATGATTCTACGGTTCTAGAGTCGGCGGCATATATAGCTTTTTATATGTTTAGCGTATAATGTTTCGGTAAGTCTTTAAACTATAGACTATACATTGTGAAAATTCGATGATATTTTTGCATATCTATGATACTATATACGTATAAAGGAGGTCATCGTATGGACATTTATGTAATTATGCAAGTTATTATTTTATTTGGTGCCATCTTTCTCGGCGTTCGTCTAGGTGGTATGGGCATCGGTTACGCTGGCGGCCTTGGTGTAGTGTTGTTAAGCCTCGGCATGGGAATGTTCCCAGGGCAGATTCCTTGGGATGTAATTCTCATCATCATGTCTGCTATCGCTGCTATTTGTGCTTTACAACTCGCTGGCGGTCTCGATTATTTGGTGCGTATTGCAGAAGGTATTTTGCGTAAAAATCCTAAGCATATCAACTACTTAGCACCAACAGTTACGTACTTCTTAACGCTATTGGCAGGTACAGGTCATACAGCATTCTCTATGATTCCAGTAATCGTAGAGGTGGCGAAAAGTGAAAACATTAAGCATCTGTACCATTATCCATCGCCGTTGTAGCAAGCCAAATTGGTATTACAGCGAGCCCAGTATCTGCAGCAGTAGTTGCTATGAGTGGTTTCCTTGAACCATATGGTGTAAACTATCCAACATTGCTTGCCATCTGTATTTCTACAACATTCGTAGCGGTTATGATTACGGCATTTATCATGTCTACCTTTGCAAATAATGATTTGTCTTCCGATCCAGTTTACCAAGAACGTTTGGCAGCAGGTCATGTGGCTCCACCTCGTGAAAAGAGTGCTGATTTCCACTTGAAACCAGGTGCAAAAACTTCTGTATTGATTTTCTTGATTGGTATTATTTGTATCGTATTCTATGCAACTGCCATCTCCAAGAACATTGGTCTTATTAAACCTGTTATTTTTGGTCGAAATGATGCCATCGTTGGTTTCATGATGGTAATTGCAGCGGCTATTACATTCTTCTGTAAAATTGATACAGCACAACTTGTTAATACAAGCACATTTAAATCCGGTTTATCCGCATGTGTCTGCGTATTAGGCGTAGCATGGTTGGGCGATACTTTTGTAAAAGGTCATATCCCTGAAATTAAAGCTCTTGCATCTAGCTTGGTAACAGCATATCCATTCCTATTAGCTGTAGCATTCTTCTTTGCTAGTACATTGCTTTATAGCCAAGCGGCGACTACACAAGCATTGGTACCAGCTGTAATTCTAGCTCTCGGCATTACGCCAGAGAACCCAGGATCCGTATACATTATTATCGCTTCCTTCGCAGCCGTATCTGCACTCTTCGTATTGCCTACATACCCAACACTTTTGGGGGCTGTACAAATGGACGATACCGGCTCAACACGAATCGGTAAGCTTGTATTTAACCATCCGTTCTTCATCCCTGGTGTACTTGCCATCGCGATTTCAGTAGCACTTGGCTTTGTAGTTGCTCCATTGATGTTGTAATGGTGAAAGCTAATTAAGGCTAATACAAAAGATAATAAAATTACAAAAGGACGTATCTCTTAAAGTTACGTCCTTTTTCTTGCATTTACTTATAGATTTTTACAAGCCTTTATTCTTGCAGTTTTTACAGATCCCCGCAATTTCTAGATGATGTTCTGTCACCGTGAAGCCTGCATCTGTTAGTTCCTGTGGTATTTCTACAACAGGACAGGTGTGGAGCGGAATCATGGCGCCACATTTAGTACATACTGCATAGTGACGATGCGTATGAGGGGTTATCTCATAATATGCCATATCGCTGCCCATGAGTGTTGTACGGGTAACAATATCTTTTGTTTCTAATAATTCAAGGGTACGGTAGATAGTTGACATCCATGTGGTGCTACCATCACCTAATCGCTCTGCGATTTCCATAGCAGTAATGGGTTTATCTGTAGTTGTTAATACGGACCAAATGGCTTCGCGCTGTTTGGTCTTTTTTATGCCTTCAGGCCAATTTGTTGTATTCATAACGCTCTTTCGATTCTGTTTTAATACTAAACATGCTACACAAGTATAAGTAGATAATTTATTTTGCACAGAATAGCTACCTTATTTTACTAATAGAATAGCTACCTATATATTGATGATTATCTTTGGTTACTTGCTAAATTGCATACGGCGTAGGATAGTTCTGATATTTTTGATAACTAATACTACGAGTAGAATTGCCACCGATGTGAGAGATACAAAACCACCTGGAGCTACGTTGAGATAGTAGGATCCGAATAGGCCGATGACCATGGCTAGCAAACTAAATCCAATAGAACAGAGTAATGTGGTCCTAAATCCTTTTTCTAGTTGTAATGCCGATGCTACAGGTAAGGCAATCATAGCACTTAATACGAGAACACCGACGATTTTAATAGAAATGGATACGGCTGCAGCCATCAAGATAGCAAAGATGTAATTGATAAAATCAACCTTAACACCGGCTACACGAGCTGCCTCTTCATCATAGGCGATGTAGAGGAGTGAGTTATATAAGAAATATAAGGTTAAAACAGATAGAATAGTTAATGCTGCAATGCTAATCATATCTGTTGTATTTACGGTTAAGATACTGCCGAAGAAGAACACATTAGCGTTAGCTTCAACTTGCCAGAACTAATTAGCGTAATAGCAGTACCAATACTAAGTGACAAGATGATGGTTAGGATCAAATCGAGATGGTGGGAAAAGTATTTCCGCAAGAACTCGATGAGGGCACCGCAAATAGCAGTAAAGATGAAAGCCCCTAAGATAGGATTAGTATTTGTTAATAAGCCTAATGTAATACCTGCTAGCGATGCGTGGCTCATGGTGTCGCCAATCATACTAGACCGGCGAAGTACCATGAAAATACCAATACATGGACATAATAGAGAAATGCAGATGGCTACGAAGAAGGCATTTTGCATGAAATCATAACTAAACATGGTGCACCTCCTTAGTTGTAATATCATCGGCCTGAGCCTGAGCCTGAGCCTGAGCCTGAGCCTGAGCCTGAGCCTGAGCCTGAGCTTGAGGTGTTACATCTGTAAAGCAAGCACAGTTTTCGTGATCCATAGGATTGCGCCCCGTGCTGTGCATGATTTCACTAGCGTATTGCTCAGGAGAGCAAAGGTGACCTTGGCCATTTGCAATGTGGTAGATATTGGTTGAATTGGCTAGGGCCATTTCAAGGTTATGCTCTACGGAGATGATTGTAATATGGTGTACTTGGTTTAACTCGCGCAAAAGGGCGTAGATGCCTTCTTGGCTTTTTCGGTCGATACCAGTTGATGGCTCATCGAGTATGATAAGGTCGGGACTGCCGATGAGGGCACGCGCGATAGATACGCGTTGCGCTTGACCACCTGATAGTTTACTGATTAAACGGTCTTTGAACTCCGTCATATTGGTAAGCTCTAATACGCGATCAACTTCATGTTTGTCTTTAATCTTAAGCAATTTACGGTAGGAATCGAGGATTTCTTTTACCGTAATAGGAAATCCGGCATGGGAGAAATCATTCTTCTGAGACACGTAGCGAATATTATTGGTATCTCGTTTGATAGAGCCTTTTACAGGTGTAAGAAATCCTAAAATGAGGCGTAGCAAGGTACTTTTACCACACCCATTATCCCCAACAATGGATATATAATCACCGCTATGAATATGTAAGTTAAGGTCATTCAACACATAAGGTGGCTGACCTTGGTAGGAAAAATAAAGATGTTCTATGGATAACATATAAAAACCACTTTTCTAATTGACAAAATCTTGAGTAAGTTTATACTATAACTATATTACAAATGCAACTGAGTCGCAACTGCAACTAAAGAATGGTTACTATTCTATGAAAGCATAGCGATCAGGATTTCACAAAGGAGGACTACGATGGTCAAGAAGCTGGTTTTGTTAATGATAGGCATTATGATGGCTGCTTTATTTGCAGGCTGTGGTAATGATGCACCGAAGGAACAAGCAGGTAAGAAGATCCAAGTGGTAACAAGTTTTAATGCCATGGCTGAATTTGCAAAAGCTATTGGTGGTGACAAGGTAGAGGTATCTACTATTATTCCAGATGGCGTAGAGCCACATGATTTCGAGTTGAAACCTGAAAATATGAAACAATTGGCAACAGCTCAAGTATTCGTATACAACGGTTTTGGTATGGAACCTTGGGCACAACAAGCGATTGATGCAGCTAAAAATAGTAAACTCATCACTGTTGTAGCTACAGAGGGCGTAGAAGCTATCAAAAATACTGATCCTGAAGAAATTAAAGAACATGGTGCAGAAGATCCTCATGCATGGTTATCTTTGAAAAATGTGAAAATCGAAGTGAAAAATATTAAAGATGCTTTCGTAAAAGCTGACCCAGCAAACAAAGATTACTATGAAAAGAACTATAATGAATATGTTGCTAAATTAGATGCAATGATCAAAAAATACGAAGATCAATTCGCTAAAGCTCCTCATAAAAACTTCGTTACTGGTCATGCAGCATTTGCGTACTTATGCCGTGACTTTGGGTTAGAACAAAATAGTGTAGAAGATGTATTTGCCGAAGGTGAACCAAATGCGGCTCAATTGGCTGAACTCATCAAATATTGTAAAGAAAACAATATTACTACTATCTTTGCAGAAGAAATGGCTAGCCCAGAAGTTTCTAAAACTTTGGCAAGCGAAGTTGGTGCTAAGGTAGAAACTATTTACACAATCGAAAGCAACGAAGATAATAAAACATACCTAGAACGTATGGATGAAAACCTTACAAAAATTGCAGCATCTTTACAATAAGATGAACGAAAAAGCAGCCCTTATAGGGCTGCTTTTTTTTAGTTCTACGCATTGTGCGTAAGATTTAAAGTTGTAATATCTATAATTTTGGGGCCTATAGTATAATATATATAATGAAAATAAATTAAAAGGAGGTCCAACATGGTTATCACTAATAGATTGGGGATTACCGATTCCCCAACATTGGCTAGAGAAGAAGAACGAATTAGTAAAAAAGCGGCAACAACATTGTTTGAAGAAAACTTACTTAATGATATGCCTAGTGGTACGTGGACTACCTTGCAAAGAATCCATACTATATTATTCCAAGATATATATGATTTTGCTGGTGCATTACGAAGTGTGAATATTGCTAAAGGCAATTTCCGCTTTGTTCCTGTCATGTATCTTGCTGAAGCAGTTAGAACCATTGAAGATATGCCGCAATCTACTTTTGATGAAATTGTAGAAAAGTATGTTGAAATGAATGTCGCTCATCCTTTTAGAGACGGTAATGGTCGTAGTATGCGATTATGGCTTGATCATATGTTGTGTACAGAATTACAAAAGACCATCGATTGGAGTCAGGTGGATAAAGAGCAATATTTGTCTGCTATGGAACGAAGTCCAGTATATGACCTAGAAATAAAAACTGTTCTAGCTAAGGCACTTACGAGTGATATCAATAATCGAGAACTATTTATGAAAGGCCTTGACCATAGTTATTATTTTGAAGGATATCAATTATTTAAAAGTGAAGACTTATAAGGTATAGAATTATGAATGGTATGTTTGGCCCATATATAGAAAAATGGATGCGTTTTATCACTGTTAAAAATATGTTGTTATTAGCTGTGGTATCAGCAATTATAACTGACTTGGGATTATATATATTAACGCTAATTATCCCAAAGAGTCCATTTTTTAAAACATTTATTTGGGAGGTTATAGGCCCTATAGAACTTGAAGCAGTTCCTCTTATAGGATATGTGCTTGGAATTGTAGCGTTTGTTCTTGTATCTTCTGGTATTTTATATGGTATTTTTAAGGTCTTTAAGGGGCAGGTTACATATAAGCAACTTGTGGCAGACATGCTTTTAAATAGTTGTATTACTAGTTGGATTCATTTGATTTTCGTACTTTTTGCTGCGCCTATTTATCTTTTCTTGGATTTACATACTAAAGGCGGATCCGGTGGATTAAGCACCATAGAACTATTTAATGTCATTATCATGGCGCAACTGATGTCTAAGCAATTTGGATTGAGTCCTTGGATAACTGGTATTGCATTTTATATCGTATCCTTTGTCTTTGGCATAGGTGGCATTATGTTGTCTATGTCTCTTTAAATACATATGTAATGGAAATGTTGATAGATGCTATTAGGTGTCTATCAACTTTTTTATTACTATATTTGTTTGCATAATTTACAATAAATTTATATTTAATTTAAAAGTGTATTATGATACAATGATAGAAATATATGTGCTTTTGATGTATTTGGAGGGGAACATATGGAACGAAAATGGTATTTAGATCTTTGGGCACTTATTAGAGCGCCATTTAAACGTGGCATTCCAGAAATCGTTGAATTTGGTACAACTCAACGAGGGTTTGCTTGTGCCATGGGGATGCTTGTTATTAGTATGCTTGTGAGTTGGATTATACAAGCGGGCATGTCCTATTCCCTAGGTGCTTCACCTTTACAGCTAGGAGCTGCGTTGGGAGTTATGGCTGGAGCAGGATTTTTTGCACTAGTCTTTTATGCATTAAGTGCATTTGCTGTATTAGCTATTTATTCAGTGCTCTTTAGTTCAGTGGCTAATAAATTTGGTGCTCATACTAATTATGAGTCTATACTAAAAATTTGTTGGTATGAAAGTGCATATTCTATGTTCATATCCCTTGTTTTATCGATTGTTCAAGTGATTTTGATTCTTATCATTCAAGGGTTAAACTTAGATATTTACGCACCTCAGATTATTTTGCATATTATTAATTTTACCTATATTATTTTGCAAATTGTCTTATACATTTGGTATTTCTGGTTGAGCTTAACACTTATGGCACGTCAAATCGAAAAGGGACGTCTAGCAACATTTGGTATTGGGCTTTTGGCATCTTTAATTCCAGTAGCCTTTATTGGCATATTGGTGGGCATGGTTATGCTTGCTACATCTAGATAATTACATAGTATGAAAAATATGAAAGCAAGGTATGAATATACCTTGCTTTTGTGCTATAATAATGAACAGAGTATGAATTAAAAATAAAATAATTGTTATAAATTCGTAATCGTTGTGTTGTGTGCTGCATCATTCTATATAGAATGGTGCTTATTCTTATTGTGTAAAAGGTGGTGAGAGGCATGATGGGAGGTTTATTAGAGTTCGTTTATCGCTTATTAAACCCCATTGAAGAAAAACATCCGCGCATGTACCACTATGATGTTACCTATGGTCAGCTTGTATGGATGCTGGTATTGTCCCTCATATGTTATCAATTTACCATCGTTGGTGAAAGCGTCTATTTAGACGCTATACGCGCATTTATACGTAATTCATCACTTTTGGTAAAGTGGCAATTGTTTTCACTTCCAGTAGGGCAGCATGAAATACAAGTCTTTTTTGAGCAGCTAAGTAAACCTCGTGAGTTTTGGAATGTAGGTCGTTTTACGTGGGTGATTTTAAAAGCGGCGCTTATGTCTGGTATCTTGATAGGTTACGCTATGTTGCAAAAGCGTAAGTTTTACATTCGCGGCGTAGTAACTGGTGTTTTACACATGATGGCCTTTGCTCAACTAGTAGTAGCTATGATTACTCTTACGGCAGGGATTATGTTGATCCTTACGTCCATACCAATTTTATTGCAAGCCATTATTGGCTTTTGCATGATTGTTTTATGCATTCTTAGTACTGTATTGCTACTACAGACCATGGGGCGTATAGCCGGAGCATGTATTAATGGCAGTTTTTATGAAGGGCTAAGCATTATGTTGGTAGCTATTCTAGTATCGCTATTATGTGAAGTGTTTTATACATTAACTCGATAATATATAAGGAGTATCATGACTTGGTATAAGGACATATTACATTTATTTACAAAATTGAGTGACAGATCCTTTCAAAATATTATTAGAAATGGAACCTATACTCGAGCTATTCTAAATCTTGTAATATCCACAATTGTATTATATGTAATGACCTATGCTTTGCCATTTATAGTGAAAGCTGTGTCTCCTGTATTAGGCATTAAACGCATGACTGGACTTACACATTTTGATCTAGTGAGTGCCTTCGGGAATGCATCATTTTTAATTTTTCAGATTATCATAGGTGCTTTCGTTATATGGCGATTATTAGTGTTATTAGGTGGTACTGGTACCTATAGAGGCGTAATGCGTAACTATATCTATGGCTTAGCTTATACGAATGCACTGCGTACCGTAGTATTAGTGTTGCTCCATATAGTGGGGCTCATATTATTTTATCTATCTATGCCGAAATATGTAGGGGATATGGCCTATCTTGTAACCATGTTTAGTCAGTATTATGCTGTCTTTATTGGGGCCCAGCTCATGCGCCGCTATGTTGAATTAGGTATCGTAAAAACATATATTATTATGTTTATTGTGGCGTTGCTATCAGTGTCGGTATTGCCTCAATGGATCCGATTTGTACATACCCTAGTTAAATAATATAAGATAATAATGTAGTATAACCGCAAGATGAAAGTCTTGCGGTATTTCTTTGTTTTAATTTATATTAAAATTAATTATACATAATTTAAATTTGGAAATTTATGATATAATTAAATTTATAGTATAGTTGAGAGCGGAGTTAGTTATGGATACGACATTTTTACGAGAAATATCCCTGCTGGTGCGTTCACCGAAGAAGGGAATCGATGAAATCTTCTGGTTTGGTACCCTTGAAAAGGGTATTAAAGCTGGCCTTGCCGGTTGGTGTGCCACTCATATTTTAGGCTTTGCCTTAGGTATTGTATTATTACCGCTAGCCATGACCTTTGGAGGTTTTTTATTTGGCTTTATACCAGCTGTATATGGCATATTTTCTATATTGAGAGAGATTTTAGGCCTTGGAATCTATTGGTTTGTAGGTAGCTTTATACTTTGGAAATTACTGAGCGTTCTTTTAGAGCGTGAATTTGATTTCCAGCAAGTATTAATGGGCACTGCTTATGTGGAAGGCTATACAGGCGCACTTGGTTAGCATTAATTTTGGTATCTATTATTTGCATTTATATTACGCCATTTTTAATGATCCTATTAGTTCCCTTAGCATTAGCCTACGTTGGTGCCGTTATCTATGTAGCCGTTATGCTTTTATCTCGGATTATGAATGTAGAGCCTCTTACAGTGGGCGCTGTATATGTAGTTCTATATATTATTAACCTTTTATATAACTGGATTATGCGCATACTATTTGCGTAAATACATAAAACCTCCTAGTTTTATACTAGGAGGTTTTTATTTCTTTGAATGAAATTTTAGTAAAAGTAGTTTGTCATTATTGAAGAGAATCATAATGTTGTAATAGTAAGTCTACATTGTCTTCATCGTATTCGATTTGTTGGGACCATCTTGCGACTTGTTTGAGCGGTAAACCCTCTAGAGCACTAGCCATCAATATATATTCCACACCATCCCTTGCGTAGGAGAGGATGGCTTCTAAAGAATAGTCTGCCAGCATATCGATTTGGCGATACAAAATATATTGGAACACCTTGTTGAATAGGCCCATATCGTGATTTTCTATATAGCTTTGTACAGCGGTAATAAGTTTACCTGTGTCATGAGATAATATATTAATTTGTGTAGTCCACTCTTCATCGATAGGCTCTGTGGTACCGTATAAATTTAACAGTTTCGCATAATACTGTACATCAGGATTTGGGCTGTATTGAAAGTATGATGAATCTATATCAAGGGCTAATAGTTCAAATATATTCTGAATGGTTAAACGTTCGTCAGGACTGAATTCGCCTTGATCGTCTTCAATGGTAAAGATTACCTGATCAGATTGAGTATCCTCTGTGAGTAGTTCAACCGTTGCTTCACAGGATAGACCCACCCCACATAGTTCGAGGTCTTCAATATATTTATAAAATCGTGGATGCATGTGGCATGTATCGCATAGGCCTTCTTCACCGAGTTCGAGCACAACCTTACATAGTCCTTGTTCGTTGAGCAATGGACACATTGGTTGTTCCTTAGAAAATACGAAATGGCTGCCTCATCATCGACAGTGATAGCTTGGCGTAAGCTTTCACCAAGCGGTCCTGTCATGGTGTGA
Source organism: Veillonella sp. AM51-8BH (assembly GCF_003463825.1). Classification (GTDB taxonomy): domain Bacteria; phylum Bacillota; class Negativicutes; order Veillonellales; family Veillonellaceae; genus Veillonella. The sequence goes on along the minus strand of NZ_QSDY01000036.1, from coordinate 4,274 downwards.
TAGCGCTCAGCAGTGACCTCATCGATATCGATGGTCCAAAGTTGACAACATGTATTTTCGCATCGATCTGCTTTGCATTGAAATGTGTGATATATGGTAGGATATAATGAAATCATAATCGTCTCACTTGTAGTAAAAAATATTCTACGTGCATTGTATCATAGGGGAGTTGTCTATGCATTAATATTATAAATAAAGATTAATAAATCGTATCGATTTAGTGTATAATTGTATATATACACACTATGGTCCTGTTTGAGAGATGGAGGAGCCTATGAAATCCTTATTTGTAAAAGGTAGCCTTGTATTAGCCTTGGCAGCAGTGTTTGGTATGCCAAATGCAAGTGCAGCCCATTTAGTAGCGGTAGAACCAACTGTTGCCGTTGTTGATGGAAACCATGCAGCGATTGTAGGTGCCAATGGTTTATTAAATGCATTTATTCAAAATCATCCAAATGCAGCTATCACTGAAATCGCCTTTGATGCGGATGGTGGTCAAATTAGATATGATGTAGACGGTTTTGATGAAAGTGGCAAATATGAGCTTACGTATATCTATGCCACAAATCAAATCTTTGAAAAACGTGAAGGTGACTTCCATAAATCGTTAAAGAAAAAATCCTTTGATCCTCGTGAAATCTTACCGCCAGCAGCAGTAGTTAACTTTGCGTATGCTCAAACGCAAGGCAAAGCGACAAGCCTTAATGGGTGGTCTGTACAGTATGATAAAGGTAAAATAGTGTACAAAGTTAGCTTCGGTACAGAAGGTGACAAAGAGGTAGATGTACGAATTGATGCTATGAATGGTACTTTATTATCTGTTAAATTTGATGATTAAACCTTTCTATAATTAGTAAATACAACTTAATAGTCAAAGGCTTATTATTTTAAATATAAAAAGTAAACTCCTTAAAACTGTCTTTTTTGTAGTAAATGATAGTTTTAAGGAGTTTTTTTGTGAAAGTTTGCTCATGAAATGGGATGTTTAGTTTATGAGAATTACAATGAGAGGCCATGATTCCTTTATATATGGGGAAAAATGGATTTTTAAATTTGGTTCATAGAATACTTAATTGCAAATCGAATACTATAGAATTTCATTGAAATTACATATAAATTCATTTTATTCTCACCCCAAAATAAGCTAGACCGGTGAGTTCTACATTTTTATTTCATAGATTATCGATAATATGTGTCCAGTCAAAAGACAGAACTCAAATATATCGGGAGTTTCCAGACTATATATCTACAGTCCACGCTAGATATATGTTTTGGAACTATAACGATGACACCGAGTTGGTTGAAATATATATGCGTAAGATTGCATATATATGAATTATCAAGGAGGATATTATGAAAAAATCTATTTTGAAAAGCAGTATTGCTTTAGCAGTAGCTGGCGTATTTGGTGCTACTGTAGCAGTAACAGCAGCTGAACAAGCAACACCAGTTCCTGTAACTCAAGAGGTAGCAGCTACTGCAGCTCCTGTGGCACAGCCTGCTACTCATCAAGTAGTTCCTACAATTCAAGTGACTCCAGCAGCTAAAGTAGAAGCAGCTCCAGCAGCAGCTAAAACAGAAGTAGCTCCTGCAACAGCTAAAGTAGAAGTAACTCCAGCAGTTAAAGTTGTACCAACAGCGGCTAAAGCTGAAGTAGCTCCAGTTGCACCAGTAGCTCAAGATACTACACCAGTTCCAACAGCAACTCAAGACGTAAAAGCTCCAGTTGCTCAAGACACTGTAGTTCCAGCAGCAGCTAATCCTGCAGCAGCAACTCCTACAATTGAGACTGCAGCTGTAGCAAAAGCTCCTAGCGAAGCTAAAGTAGTGCGTGCAGCAGATAAAAAAGTAGAAGCTAATAAAGAAGAAAAAAATACTAAAAAAGCGCAAGCACACAAAGCGCCTAAAGTAAAAGCTGACAAAGCAGTTAAAGCTGATAAAGCTGTAAAAGAAACTAAAGAAGTAAAAGCAGATAAAAAAGCTGACAAAAAAGAAACTACTAAAGAGGAAAAAAAAACTCTAAAAGTGGAAAATCACATTCTAGCACAACAAGTAAACAAGCAGGCGTAATCGATCAAAATAGTATTTTCGTAATTGGTGCGAATTATTTAATCGATCAATTTGAAAATAAATATGGCGACTCTAAGATTACTAATGTATCCTTCAAAGCTGCCGATAAAACTGCTATTTATGAAGTAGACGGTTTCAATACTAGTGGGGCCCATTCCATGACTCTAGATGTGGCAACTGGTAATGTAACTGAAGGTACTCCTAAAGCATATGATGCATCCATGGAAGCTAGTGCTATTGATGCTGGTACTGTGTTACCTCCACATGTGGCGATCAATGCAGCCTTCGCACAAACTGGCAATGTAGCAACTGGTATTAACTCTTGGTCTGTAGTGAACCAAAATGGTAAACCTATATATACTGTAGAGTTCCATGATGCACAAAACAAACCTGTATCCATTGCATTGGATGCTAAAACAGGTATGGCCGTAAAATAAGCTAATCCTAAGCCTATCCTACTGTAAAGCAAACCCCTTTAATACACGAACACTAAACACATAATACTATACACACATACATAATACACTTACACACATACACAATACACTTACACACACAATAAACAATTACACACACGCAGCCCTCTGGATTGGATAGACAAACATTGACTCTCTCCTATGCCGTCTGTCGTTCAGAGGGCCCCTTATGCATTGTGGTTCCCTCCCAATCATAAGATTATATACTTGGTATATAATACTCTCTCTCACAATAAGAACGTAACTGCTTTACAGTACGCTAGGTATAGGGGAGCAGGAAAGCCCGTAATACATGTAGACCGCTGCATGTATTACGGGTTTTTTCTATGTCCATTCAATATAAATGATGTACTATATAAGGAAAATACATAGTAAAAATTGGAAAAGCGCAGATACAATGTATATCTGCGCTTTTGGTATATGGAGTATTTACTATTAGTAACAATAGTTAGCTTTTTATATGTATTGTCGAGGCACGCGTTCTGAGAAACCACAAAAGATTTCGTAGGGAATTGTAGATGCAAGAGCAGCAATCTCGAGTGCAGAGATGCTTTCATGACCTTGAGAACCTAGGAGCACAACCTTGTCACCTGGTTGTACAGTAATCGTATCTGGAACGGCCACCATGAATTGGTCCATACAGATGCGACCCACTACAGGACAACGTGTGCCATGAATGAGGACTGTACCGCGGTTGGATAAGCTACGAGGATATCCATCTGCATAGCCTACAGGAATGGTAGCAATCGTCATTGGTTCAGGTGTTACATAGGTAGAACCATAACCGATACCTTCACCTGCTTCTAGTCGCTGTACATGTACTACTTCGCTATGGAAGGAAAGGACCGGTTTTAACCCTAATCGATTTGGAACATCAAGGGATGGCATAATTCCGTATTGAATAATGCCAGGACGGGCATCGGTGAATAAGCTGTCTTTTACGGATAATAAGCCAGCACTATTGGCAAGAGAGAAGCGATAGTCTGCATCAGGTCTAAATGCACGGATTTCATCGACCATTTTATGAAATTTCTGCGCCTGTCCATGAGCGTGGCTTTGATCCGCCGCATCGGCGTTACTCATATGAGAGAAGAAACCGTCTACCTCGAGATTTTCGTAGGATTCAACGCGTTTGATAAACTCAACAGCATCTTCAGGCTTGATACCAATACGATGCATTCCTGTATCAACGGCGACTGCAACGCGGATAATCATATCGTGATTTTCTGCTACCTTGTCGAGTGCTTCTAAATCGGTAGATTCGCATACAGCTGGAATGGAATTTGTGTCTGCTACAAGCTCAAAGGACTGAGGTCTTGTGAGGCCAAGTAGATAAATTGGTACCATAATCCCTGCGTTGCGAAGTGGAACTGACTCTTCAGGAATGGCAACGGCTAAGGATTCATAACCTTCTTCAACGGCAATACGGCCCATCATAACGCTGCCGTGACCATATCCATTGGCCTTGATAACAGCTGTGGATGTGCTCCATTCCGGTAAACTATCTTTAATTTTACGCAAATTCTCGCGAACGAGACTTGTATTTATGGTCAAATAGGTAGGTCTCATGGTATTCCTCAATTCTATATAACATTAATATAATTGTATAACTTTTAGGGAATTACACAATACTTTTGTGAAAGTTTTATACAGAAATTCTATTTTTATGATTTTTATACATATATTATATACAATAAACGTGAAAGTATACTAATTAATATAGTTCTC
>NZ_QSDY01000035.1 GCF_003463825.1 Veillonella sp. AM51-8BH | reverse complement strand
TATATTACTAAAATTGTTAAGGATTAATATTAGACATACGTAATACTTTCATATATAATAGATTACTGTAGTTGTACAAATATACATCTACAGTAGACAATTAATATTAAATAGTAAATATTAGATAATATGTTAATAGTTGTTATATAGTTGATAGATGGCCATGGTGCCAAGGAGGCTTTATGTTAAGCGATATTGAGATTGCCCAACAGAATAAAATGGAAAAAATTCAGGTCATTGCCGATAAATGCGGTTTAACCCCTGATGATATTGAACAATATGGTCATTATAAAGCGAAGATTTCTTTTGATGCTATTCGTCGCTTAGAAGATAAGACAGATGGTAAATTGGTATTAGTTACGGCTATTACACCGACGCCAGCAGGTGAAGGGAAGTCTACAACGAGCATTGGTCTTGTACAAGGGTTACAAAAAATTGGCAAAAATGCTATTGCCACATTGCGTGAGCCATCCTTAGGTCCTGTATTTGGCATTAAGGGTGGTGCAGCAGGGGGTGGTTACGCTCAAGTTGTACCAATGGATGATATTAACCTTCATTTTACAGGTGATATGCACGCTATTACAGCAGCTAATAATTTATTGTCCGCTATGATCGACAATCACATCCATCAAGGCAATGAATTGCAAATCGATTTGCGTCAATTATCTTGGACTCGTGTTTTAGATATGAATGACCGTGCCCTTCGTAATGTTACCGTAGCACTTGGCGGTAAAGTGTGTGGTTTCCCACGAGAAGATCACTTCATGATTACTGTTGCTTCTGAAATCATGGCTATTCTTTGCTTGGCTAAAGATTTAGAAGATTTGAAAGAACGCTTTGGTCGTATCGTTATCGGCTGTAATTTAGCAGGTGAGCCTGTTTATGTTCATCAGCTAGGTTGCCAAGGTGCGATGGCCCTTCTTATGAAAGATGCTATAAAGCCGAATTTAGTACAAACATTAGAACATACACCAGCTATCGTTCACGGTGGTCCATTTGCTAATATCGCTCATGGTTGTAACTCCATCGTAGCTACAAAGCTTGGTCTTAAATTAGGCGATATCGTAGTTACTGAAGCTGGTTTCGGTGCTGACTTAGGGGCTGAAAAGTTCCTTGATATCAAATGTCGTTACGGTAATATTTTCCCTGATACAATTGTAATCGTAGCTACATTGCGTGCTCTTAAAATGCATGGTGGTGTGCCTAAACAAGAACTTAGCACTGAAAATGTTGAAGCTGTTACAAAAGGTTTCAGCAATTTGCAAAAAGCCATCGAAAATATGCGTTACTTCAATGTGCCTGTATTGGTAGCAATTAATAAATTTGCTACCGATACCGATGCAGAGATTGCTGAATTGACTCGTCTCTGTGATGACTTTGGTGTACCTGTAGAGCTCAATGAATGTTGGGAAAAAGGCGGCGAAGGCGGCATTGATATGGCGAAAAAGGTCGTAGAATTGCTTGAAGATTCTAAACCAACACCTAAATTCGTATATGATTTAGAAGATAGCTTAGAAGAAAAGGTAAATAAAATCGTTAAAACCATTTATGGTGGCGATGGCGTTATCTTTACAGATAAAGCTAAAAAGCAAATTAAACAATTAGCTGATTGGGGTCTTGATCGTTTACCTGTATGTATGGCAAAAACACAATACTCCTTATCTGATAATCCAGCTTTATTAGGGGCACCGAAAGGATTTACTATTACCGTATCCGATATTCGCGTTGCTAATGGAGCAGGCTTTATCGTATGTCGTACCGGTGATGTAATGGTTATGCCTGGCCTTCCTAAACGTCCTGCCGCTCTTAATATGGATATCGAAGCAGATGGTACAATTAAAGGTTTATTCTAATATAAATTCCTTGTAGTACACATTTTCTTAACTGCCCATAGGTAGTGTCTGCTTTCACTAGTTTATATAGTGTGTTACCTGTATATTTTTATAGAAATGACAAAGCGATAACAAGGATAGCTTGTTATCGCTTTTACATGAGGTCTTGTTATGAATTTAGTAGAACAACGTGTTGTAGATTTTGTAGCAGCTACTGCATCTAAAGAACCAACTCCAGGTGGTGGCGCCATTGCGGCCTTAACGGCTGCAACTGGTGCAGCATTAGCTGAAATGGTGGCGAATTTAACCTTTGGTAAAAAGGGATATGAAGATGTTCAATCTGACATGAAAGATCTTCAAGCTAAAGCGGAATCTATTCGTAATCGCATGCTCGAATTATCTCAAGCTGATGCAGATGTATTTAATATCTTTATGAATGCCTTAGGTTTGCCAAAGAATACAGATGAAGAAAAGGCTAAACGTACTGCCGCTATTCAACAAGCTTATAAAGATGCTGCAATGGTTCCCTTTGAAATCGGCGAGTTAGCCTATCAAATCTTTGATTTAGCAGAGCTAGCATCTAAAAAAGGTAATCAAAATCTTATTACTGATGGTATTATTGCTGCAATCAATGCTCGAGCTGCAGTAAAGGCAGCATTCCTAAACGTACGTATTAATTTATCAGGTATTAAAGACGAAGCATTTGTAACTGATATAACTACAAAAATGAATGCTATCGAAAAAGATCTCGATGCTAAAGAGGCGGCTATTATAGGTTTATATGCATAACTAGCTCAAAATAGTAATTTAAAATAATAGCTTGAAATAACTTGATAGATATCTGAATATATTAATTAATAAATCTGAACGATTTCGAATAATTAATGATTTTGAAAATATAATGTTCGGAAAAATTAAAAAAGAGAACTTATTATTGCTTTTAAAAATAATGAGTTCTCTTTTTTCTATTGTTAAAATCCGAACGATAGTGTAAAATAAATGGGTGTTATTTCGAGGTTTGATGTAGGAGACATTATGACAGATCAAAAACAAATGAATACGGTTGATAGTATGTTGCCGATACCACAGCTCTTTGCCTTTGGTTTACAGCACGTATTGGCCATGTATGCAGGCGCCGTTGCCGTACCTATTATCGTGGCACAGGCCATGCACTTGCCTGTGGAAGATTTGATTCGCTTAATTACAGCGGACTTATTTACTTGCGGTGTTGCCACATTAATCCAGACATTAGGTTTTGGTAACATTGGTGGACGTATTCCAATGATCCAAGGGGTTACCTTTGCATCTGTAGGCCCTATGGCCATGATTGGTGCCCAACATGGTATGACTGCTATTTACGGCGCCATTATCATAGCCGGGTTATTTACATTTTTGATAGCGCCATTCTTTAGTCGCCTTATTCGACTCTTCCCTCCTGTAGTTACAGGTACAATTATTACCATTATCGGTATTAACTTGATGCCAGTTGCCATTAATTGGATGGGCGGTGGTGTAGGAAATCCACAATTTGGTAGTTTTACTAATATTGGACTCGGGTTCCTTACATTCTTAATCGTCGTATTTGTTTATAAATTTGCAAAAGGTTTCTTCAGTAATCTTTCTGTACTAATCGGTTTGATTGCGGGGACAGTTATTGCTTTTGCAATGGGCGTCACCAACTTTGACGAAGTTGGTCGTTCCAGCTGGATTGCAGTTATTGAACCTTTCTATTTTGGTTTACCAACCTTTGATTGGGCTTCTGTGCTTTCCATGATTATCGTAATGCTTGTTGTTATGGTTGAAACAACTGGTGATAGTATTGCTATTGGTGAAATCGTAGATAAGCCAATTGGTCGTAAAGAATTGGCATCAATCATTCGTGCTGATGGGGTATCTACTGTTATCGGTGGTATTCTTAATAGCTTCCCATATACAGCATTTGCTCAAAACGTGGGCCTTATTGCTGTAACTGGTGTTAAGAGCCGCTTTGTAGTTGCTGCATCTGGTGTGATTTTGATTTTGTTGGGATTATTCCCTAAATTAGCGGCTATCGTAGCTAGTATTCCAAATGCCGTATTAGGTGGCGCTGGTATTGCTATGTTTGGTATGATTGTTGCTAGTGGTATTCGTTCCTTGGGTAAGGTTAGCTTTGAAGGCAATCATAATTTAATGCTCGTAGCAATCAGTATTGGTGTAGCTATGATTCCTATTGCAGCGCCAAACTTTTATGCTAATTTCCCTGCTTGGGCACAAATTATTTTAAAATCTGGTATTACCTTTGGTAGTATTATGGCGATCTTGCTTAACTTACTACTTAATGGTGTTAATCATGGTGATGAAATTAAAGAAATGGGTCGCCGATAAGAATTACTATATGAGAACTCTGTTCCTAGGAGCAGAGTTCTTTTTTAGTGATTAAATTCATAGGAAAATTGTATGAATACTATGATATAATAAATAGATAATTGTAGAATAATTTTATGGTGCTTTCAGTAATACGAGAATCATAAAAAATGGCTGCAATTACATGTTGAAATAAAGTTATGTATATATGGTATGTTCCCATAAGAAGGGAAGGGTTACATGGCAGACGGAAAAATTATTGCTATCTCTATTAGTGAGAAAAAAGGGCAAAAGAAACATAATATTGAATCCGCAAATCTTATCGTAGATCATGGTATGGAAGGTGATGCTCACGCAGGCAATTGGCACCGCCAAATCAGTTTGCTTGGCATTGCAAGCATCGATCATATGCGTGCCCAAGGAGCGGATGTAAAACCTGGTGATTTTGCAGAAAATATTACCGTTGAAGGTATGGTGCTTTACGAATTGGCTGTAGGCACACAATTACAAATTGGTAAGGATGTAATTCTTGAAATTACTCAAATTGGTAAGGAATGTCATCATGGCTGTGAAATCATGAAACAAGTAGGATCTTGTATCATGCCTACACAAGGCATCTTTGGCAAAGTCCTTAAAAATGGTACGATTCACGTAGGTGATGAAGTATCTATTATCAAATAATTTAGTCGTACAAACGAGGTGTGTTATGAAAGACGCATGGGGCCGTACAATTGAATATGTACGTCTGTCATTGACAGATGCGTGTAATTTTTGTTGTCCCTATTGTCGACCTGCTGAAATTACACCTCAAAGTCAAACACAATTATTATCAGTTGATGAATGGATGACTATTTTAGGTGCCTTCCATCGTATCGGAGTGAAAGCGGTACGTTTAACTGGTGGCGAGCCATTGCTATATCCTCATATTGAAGAGCTGTTAGAACGTATCAAAGCAACGGGTTGGTTTGAAGATATTTCCATGACTACTAATGGTAGTCTATTATCATCTCGTGCTCAACGGTTGAAAAAACTAGGCTTAAATCGTGTGAATATTAGCTTGGATTCCCTTGAAAGTGAAGCCTTTGCTACTTGTGTAGGTAAAGAGGGGCAACTTGAGTCCGTTCTTGAGGGGATTCGCAGTGCTATTAATGCTAACTTTAAGTCTGTAAAAATCAATACGGTTTTGTCTCGACATTGGTCTGATGATGAAGTTAAATCTTTATTACAATATGTAGAAAAGTGGCCTGTTGTATGGCGCTTTATTGAATACATGCCATTCCAAGGTGATGCATTCCATGGACCGACCTTTGATGAGTGGCGAGCTCAATTGGAACGTGTAAGTGGGGGGCCTCTTACAGAGGTTCACTCTGTGTATGGTTTTGGTCCTGCTACGTATTTAGCGTTGCCAAGTGGAAAGGCTGTAGGCTTCATCTTTTCTATGTCTCATAGCTACTGTGATACATGTAATCGCGTACGTCTTACATCAGATGGGCAAATGCGTTTATGCTTGTTGCGTGATGATGAGGCTGATCTTGTATCTCTTGTGCGCAATGGGGCCACAGAGGAAGACTTAGCTTTGCATATTGAACGTGCGTTGCAACGAAAGCAAGAACGTCATGATGGCGTAGGTATGGAACAACCAGAACGTCCTATGTGGCGCATTGGAGGATAATATGGGATTTTTTGATTTTCTAAAACCAAGATCAAAGGAACATATTGAAGAATGTTGGCCTGGTGGCAAGATGCTTCAAGTCCATATCGAATACGATACACAATCTGCTGTCATTACCTACAAGGGGCGTTATGGATTGCAATTTAATGTGCCAAAGGCAGATGTGACAGATATTATCGTCAAAGAAGTAAGCCGTACGCATAGCGTTCTTCAACTGTATAGTGGTGCTGACTGTGTAGGAACTAGTGATATACTCCCTACAGAGGCTTGTAATACGATGAAGGATTGGCTAAGGCAATATTGATGTATATGTTTTATAGGAATGTAATAAATATTCTTTACATTCCTATAAAATAGGCATATAATTAGTCGTGTCATGGACCACTAGCTCAGCTGGCAGAGCACCTGACTCTTAATCAGGGTGTCCAGGGTTCGAACCTGGTGGTCCACCAAATAAACCCGCACAGTAGTGCGGGTTTTTCTTATTATTGCCTTTATATTATCTGTATATAATCTATTAGTAATATTAGGAGTATTATAATGAAACTAGATGATGTAATGACTACACAAGAGGCGGCAGAACGTTGGAATGTTACTGCTGATTCTCTTAAACAAAACTGTAGAGGTCGTGTAAAAAATGGATTTTTAGAAGGTGAGTTTAGAAAGTCAGGTAAAATGTGGCTTGTGACCCGTCAGGGCATGGAACGGTTATATGGTGAAGAAAAGGATCGTTCTATCTAATGTATATATTATATATGACATCATTTTATTAAAAAATATGTAGAAATATAGGTAAATAACAAGCCTATAGAACAAATACCAAAAGAATATATGACCAATTGATATTTTAAGCTTTTAAATGTCACCTTTTCTGAAAGTTTTCTAATAGCTGTGATGAGTTTATTGGGTATGGCATGTCTTATATCTTATAGACAATACGAGCTTAATAGCTTATGATTGCTATATAATAATTTTTCTCATTAGGAGGTAGCGAATGGCAGTAGATGTTTCTAGAACACAAGATGTGTATAAAGATGCTGGACAAAGTGTAAACTTTACAACATTATTATTAAATCGTAAAGATCGTGATGCAGAGCTAGAAGTAATTCAAGATATGGCGGACCGTATTCAAGCCATTAAACGTTCTGTAAGTATTCGTGCAAATGGTGCAGGTTTGGGCATTGCTTTTGGTTTCAGCCGTAAAGCATGGGATTATTTATTCCCTAATGCACCTGTACCAAAAGAGTTAGAAGACTTCCAAGGTATTAAAGGTGATAAACAAGACGTACCAGCTGTAGCAGCTGATTTATTCTTACATGTACGTTCCAATGATGAGTCCGTTACATATACTGTAGTGGATCAAATTATGGAGTTCTTACGTCCTATTACATCTGTAGTAGATGAAACTCATGGCTTTCATTATGAACAAGGTCGCGCCATCATTGATTTCGTAGATGGTACTGAAAACCCTGTTGGTCAAGAAGCTGTAGAGTGGGGCGTTATTGGTGATGAAGATCCTGAATTCACTAATGGTTCTTATGCATTTGCTCAAAAATATGAACACGATCTTGATGCGTGGCGTGCTCTTCCTACAGAAATGCAAGAAAAGTTCATTGGCCGTCGTAAATTCAGCGATATTGAGTTAGAAGATGATGAAAAAGATCCAGCAGCTCATAATGTAGTGGCTCAAGATAATCGCGATGATAAAGAACATAAAATTGTGCGCATGAATGTACCGTTTGCTCAACCGGGTCATGGTGTACGTGGTACATACTTTATTGGTTATGCTCGTTACTGGGATGTAACTAAAACAATGCTTACTAATATGTTTACGCAAAATGATAAATTGCTTGATTATTCCAAACCTATTACAGGCATGCTCTTCTTCATTCCATCCCTTGATACATTGGATGCTATTGCAGAAGGTGAGTTATAATCCGCATAGCTAGTTTATGCATGATTTATATGGTTTGTGATGCTCAGTTTTGTTAGCAGCATATAAGTTGAGTGAAAATATCATATAAGTTGAGTGAAAATATCATATAAGTTGAGTGAAAATATCATATAAATTCTATAGAAGCGCTCCTTTTAGGGGCGCTTTTATGCTATAATAAATCTATTAAACTCGTAAAATCCATTGTAGTTATGAATGAGGTATTCCATGAACTATACTAGCACCCGCGGTACCGTTGCGGTAAATGAAACATATGCATTGTTGCACGGCTTAGCAGAGGATGGTGGTCTATATGTACCATCTTTATTCCCTACAAACTGCTTAACTTACAATGATGTGAAAGATAAAAACTATCAAGAGGTAGCAGCTATTGTATTATCTAAGTTGTTCCCATGCTTCTCTGAAGCTCATTTAAATGAAATGATTAATTCTGCATACTCTGATGCTAATTTCAGTACTCGTGATATTGCACCATTACATTCCTTATTAGAAAAGGTTTCTGTATTGGAATTATTCCACGGCCGTACACAAGCTTTCAAAGATATGGCATTGTCCTTATTCCCATATCTATTGGTGGCGGCAAAAGAAGCAGAAGGTGAGAAAAAAGAGGTTCTTATCTTAACGGCTACATCTGGTGATACTGGTAAAGCCGCACTGGAAGGCTTTAAAGATGTACCTGGTACACATATCCAAGTATTCTACCCAACAGATGGTGTAAGTCCTATGCAAGCTGAGCAAATGCAAAAGCAAGAAGGAAATAACGTTAACGTAACGGCTATTCATGGTAACTTTGATGATGCTCAACAATTCTTGAAACGCTTATTCGTTGATAAGGCTACAGCAGAAGAGGTTGCGGAAAAAGGTGTGATGTTCTCCAGTGCGAACTCCATTAACATCGGCCGCTTAGCACCTCAAGTGGTGTACTATGTAAATGCCTATGCTGAGCTTGTGGCACAAGGTGCTATTCACGAAGACGAAGCTTTCAATGTAGTAGTGCCAACAGGTAACTTTGGTAATATCTTGGCTGCTTACTATGCTAAAAAAATGGGTATTCCTATTGGTAAATTGATTTGTGCATCCAACCAAAACAATGTACTCACTGAGTTCTTTGAAACTGGCACATACGATATGAATCGTCCATTCTATACAACGATTTCTCCATCTATGGATATTCTTGAATCCTCCAACTTTGAACGTTTCTTGTACTATATCTCTGGTGAAGATAGTGAACGTACCTCTGGTTGGATGAAAGATCTTAAAGCAACAGGGAAATTGACTGTTAACGAAGAAGAGTTCAGTCGTGTTAAAGCTAATTTTGCAGGTGCTTACGTAGATGATGAAGAGACAAAAGCTATCATTGAGCAAGTGTACAACTCCTATGGTTATGTAATGGACCCTCATACGGCGGTAGCTATGGGTGCATACATGAAGGAATTAGAAAAACATCCTGAAGATGGTGCACGCCATACAATTATTGCGTCTACTGCACATCCATTTAAATTCCCTACAGCCATTTGTGAGGCTTTAGATATCAAAGTAGGTGAAACACCGTATGAAAGCTTAGATAATATTTCTGCTATAACGGGTGTAGCATTCCCTAAACAATTGGAAGCTTTGAAATCTAAATCATTGCGTTTCACAAAAGCAATCGATAAAGAGGATATGAAACAAGAAATTCTTGATTTTGTAGATACATTCTCTAAATAATACGATGCCGCCTTTCGTTAGAAGGGCGGCATATATTTTGGCTTTGTGAACTCTGTATGTCCTGTATATCGGATTGCTTATATAGATAATACAGGACAGTAACTATGTAGTTACATTATAGTAGAAGTGTATAGGGAGGTAGTATGGCTAAAAAAGGCCTTATGTACGCATTGTTATCGGCTCTTTTGTTGAGTACGATGAATTTATTCGTAAAGATGCTAGGCTCTAATATTCCTTCTGGGGAAATTGCCTTTTTCCGTGGCTTATTTGGTACTGTAGCGGTTCTCATCGTTATGTATACCCAAGGCATCCGATTCTCGAAAGAGGATAGAGGACATCTTGTTATGCGTGGCTTATATGGCGGCTTTGGTATGGTGTGTAACTTTGTAGCCTTGGTGCATTTGAAGTTATCTGATGCAACGATTTTGTTTCAAACATCAGGTATATTTGTACTGATTTTTAGCGCCTTATTTCTTAAAGAACGGGTACCTAAAGGGGCTGGGAAATGGCTTCTTTTGATCTTTGTAGCTGTAATGGTTATGGTAAATCCATTTAGCTTTACTGGCTTTACTTGGTTTGCCTTAGTAGCTATTTTAGGGGCTGCTTTATCTGCGGCTGCGTATACAACGATTCGCCTTATATCTAAGCGAGGTAAACATAGTAATTTCGAAATTATGGCGTATTTTATGATTACAGGTATGATTGCAGGGCTTGTTACAACTGACAAACTCGTTATGCCTCAAGGCACAGATTGGCTTATCATCTTGGCGATTGGTGGTATTAGTGTAGTGGCTCAGTTCTTCTTGACTGGTGCCTTTGTTACAACTAACGCTGTAGTGGCTCAATTTCTACAATATGTTGGCGTATTCATTAGTTCCTTCTATGGATTCCTGTTCTTTGGTGAAAGCTTATCCATCGAAACCGTTGGGGCTGGTATTGCTATGTTTGTGTCCTCTGTTATGCTAGCACGCCTTAAAGAGCAAAGTGGTCCTTTGCGTGAAGGCAAGGTTATAGAGGATAAAATTAAATAAATGTCGAATATATACAATATCAAACGTTGTATGACAGTGGGGGTGCTGATCACATTCGTGATTGGCACCTTTTTACATATAGGTGCGAAAAATATCTGAGATAATGATGTATCGGGTTGTTATTAAAAATATACTAGGGCTCTTTCATTTTGAAAGTAGCTACAGGAGGAGGGGCTATGTATATAAAATGGATGCATATTGAAAACTATCGCAACTTGGCTGATGTGACCTTGAGCTTTCACAATGATATTAATTATTTCGTTGGTGAAAATGCAGTAGGTAAGTCTAATTTTTTAGATCTCTTAGAAATTGTCATGGAATGTCACGGTTTTAATGAACATGATTTTACAGATGTACATAAACCGATTCGCATAGATTTTGAACTATCACTTGGTGAATTAAATTATAAAAGTATGTTTACCCCTAATGAGGGGCCAATTTATCGGTTACGATTAGAACAAGTGGTACAAGAGGTATATCCACGCCTGTATAGCATGACTGATAAAGATATTGAGCCTATGGCGCTTTCTATGATTCGTCATGCTTTATATATGTGTCATCGAGATACTTCTGAACAAGAGTTGTTTACTATTCCATCCTCAGTTTATGTAGAGCTAGGAAAACTATTAGAAGACTATGTGTCTAGATTGGAAGTGGTAACCGATGATTTACAACGTAAAATCGTCAGTTTGCGTAAGGATTTAGATCCCTATTGTATGCTCAATATTCAACACCTCATAGAAGTGTTATCCACTTCATCCGCAATGGAACATAAATACTCTGCTGATAATGTGCGTTTAATTATGGCGGTGGCTCTTAAGATTTTGGCGCAAATTTATATGAAGATTAATAGTGCAACAACAAATTTAGAATCTCTTCTCGTATATGATGAAAAAGGTCGTAAGTATTTACCTATTTTTATTAGTGTCGATGAGCCAGAGTTACACTTAAGTCCGTACTTGCAACGAGCCGTGCTAAATTATTATCGCCAAATTGCAACGAATGAAAACGAAGAATTTTTGGCGTTGCTAAGAGATATATTTAACATTGATGGACTTTTAGGGCAGCTCTTTGTAGTTACTCATAGTACGGATGCGCTAGTTGACGACTATCGTCATATAATTCGTCTATACCGTGATGAGAACAATATGGTTTGTACAGCTTGTGGAGTGACCTTTAATTTTCCTAAGGAAGTAGAAAAGCACTTGATTATGCATTTCCCTGAGGCTAAACAGGCACTCTATGCACGGTGTATCATTCTTGTAGAGGGTGAAACAGAGTATGGCAGTTTTGCTGGCTTTGGGAAAAAATTAGGTGTAGATTTTGATTACTTTGGCATATGTCTTATCAATGCACGTGGTGAGTCCTCTATTAGTAAACTACAAAAACTGTTTAATCGATTTGCCATACCTACAGTCGCTCTCTATGATCGCGATGTAGAAGGGAAATATGCTAAAGCCCATAGCAATATATTCTATACAGATGAAATATGTTTTGAAATGGACTTTGTTACTCATCTATTATCCTTGCGTAAACGTTCCATTATAGATGCTATTATCAAGGATATAATCGATGATGCTAGACCAATGGTGACAAAGGATATGGCCCGACGAGGTTATGCCAAGCTAGGAATTACGAAAAAGCAAATTAGACAACGATGTTTATCAAATATTTCAGATCGCAAATTAGATGATTTACATGTCTATTATTTCTCTTGGTTCTATGCTAATAAAGGCGTTATTGTAGGGCGTCGTATCAGCCAATTCTTAGAGGCCGAAATGATACCGCCGGCATTTATTTCAGTTATAGAACGGGCTAAAGCTATTTCCTTAGGTATAAAGATATAATAGTATATATAATATAGAGCTATAAATTATTTTTTCTAATTAATAGAGTCTAACCGATGTAGGATTAGACTCTATTTTTACATATTCTAAATAAGGTTTTTGAAGAAAATACACAACGATATGGTGCGAAAAGTACGTATGGTTGCTGGTTTATTACAATAATAGATAGGGATATGAAAAACTATATTAAATAATTTCGAAAAACTACATCGAAAAATATTGACATCTCTTCATCTTTCCTTTATGATTAGTACAGTTATTAACGCATTCTCAATTAAGTGTATCTAGGAGTAGTGAGAACATGAAAGATTTTTTGAACGATTTTAAAGCTTTTGCATTCAAAGGTAACATGATGGACCTTGCTATTGGTATGATTATTGGGGCTGCTTTCACAGCGTTGGTAAACTCTGTTGTAAGCAACTTGTTCATGCCTATTATCAGCTTGTTCACAGGCGGTATTGATTTCAGCAACTTGTACTTGCCATTGAGTGCAGGTTCTAAAGATGCATTCATGGCTGGTGCAGATATCGCTACAGCTCGTGCAGCTGGTTCTGTATTGCCATACGGTACATTCATCACTGACTTGATTCAATTCTTGATCTTGGCGTTCGTTGTATTCTTGATGGTTCGCGCATTAGCTAAAATGATGAAAAACGCGAAAGAAGAAGAGGCTGCTGAAGCACCTACAACTAAAGAATGTCCATTCTGTAAAACAGAAATTCACATTGATGCAGTTAAATGTCCTAACTGTACAGCAGATTTGAAATAATTCAAATTTAAAGCTACATAAAAGGAGTAAGGCCTAGGCCTTACTCCTTTTTGTTGTATTACGCCAGCTTTCTAGTATAAAATATAAGTATATAATAGAAATATATAATATTAACTTTAACGCGAAATTCTTGTGCGTGTATTATAAGATGTTTTTGGAGGACTTATATATATGGAAAAAAAACCTCTAGTTGTTGTAAATGGTTTAGTCCGTAAAGATGCAATTGCTTATTTAAAAGAGCACGTAGATGTGCGCCAATGGACTGAAAAGACTGTAATGCCTCGTGAGACATTAAAGGAATGGCTCGTTGATGCGGATGGTTTGTGGTGTGTTCGCCCTTTAGATGTAGATGGTGATCTTGTAAAAAATGCACCTAATTTAAAGGTTATTGCTCAAGCAGCTGTGGGGTATGATAATGTAAAAATTGATGAATTAACAGCAGCAGGCATTCCTTATGGCAATACGCCAGGTGTTCTTAATGAAACCGTAGCAGAGCTTGCTTTTACATTAATTGCCACTGCTAGTCGTCGTATTCTGGAAAATGCTAATTTCGTAAAAGAAGGACGTTGGGCTCAAAGACCATCTAATATTAAAGGCTTTGATTTGAGTCGCCGTACCCTTGGTATTATTGGGATGGGGGCTATTGGTGTATCTATTTCTCGTCGTGCTCGTGCATTCGGTATGACCGTGGTATACCATAATCGTAATCAGCGTATTGATGACAAGATTCATAAAACTACGTATATGGAATTAGATGACTTATTAGCTACTAGTGATGTAGTTTGTGTGATGGCTCCACTAACAGATGAAACATATCACATGTGTGATGAAGCATTCTTCAAAAAAATGAAGAATACTGCTTTGTTTGTTAATGTTGGCCGTGGACCTATCGTTGATACAGATGCTTTGATTAGTGCCTTAAAAACAGGTGAAATCGATTACGCAGCACTTGACGTAACTGATCCAGAGCCATTGCCAGCAGATCATCCATTATTGGATGTTGAGAACTGTCTTATCGTACCACATATTGGTTCTTATACTGATCGTACGCGTTATGATATGTCTATTTTGACAGCTGACAATATTATTGCTGGCGTTCATAAGAAACCATTAAAGACCTGTGTTAATGAAGAAGTTAACTATAAGAAACCAGAAATGGATGTAGAGTCTGCCTTAGAAGAGCTTAAAAAAGCTGGTGTAGACTTAGCTGATTTCGACTAATATCACAAGACCTCAAAAGATATGCGGTATTATGCAAAATATGGTAAAATAAAAGAATATTTATCCTATGGAGGTTAGAACGTTGGAACATAAAGATATTGAAAAAACTGTAGCTCCTGAAGAAGTTGTATCTGTTAACTTTATCGAAGCTATCATCAACAAAGATAACGAAACTGGCAAATACGGTGGTCGTGTGTTAACTCGCTTCCCACCAGAACCAAATGGTTACTTACATATTGGTCATGCTAAATCTATTTGTCTTAACTTTGGTATTGGCAAACAGTACAATGGCTTAACAAATCTTCGTTTTGATGATACGAATCCTGCAAAAGAAGATGTTGAATACGTAAACTCCATCATGGAAGATGTAAAATGGCTCGGCTTTGATTGGGCTGATGAACCACGTTATGCATCTGACTATTTTGGTCAAATGTACGAATATGCTAAGAAATTAATTACTCTTGGCAAAGCGTATGTAGATGATCAAACGGCTGATGAAATTAAACAAACCCGTGGCGATTTCTCTACACCTGGTGTTAATAGCCCATACCGCGATCGTAGCGTAGAAGAAAACTTGAAACTCTTCGAAGAAATGAAAGATGGTCAATACGCTGATGGTGAAAAGGTGTTGCGTGCAAAAATCGACATGGCCCATCCTAATATCGTTATGCGTGACCCTGTTCTTTATCGTATTGTAAATGCAGAACATCATAACACAGGCAATGAGTGGAAGATTTACCCTATGTATGACTTTGCTCATCCTATTGAAGATGCTATCGAACGTGTTACACACTCTATCTGTACTTTAGAGTTTGAAGTTCATCGTCCATTGTATGATTGGGTACTTGAGGATTGGGATGATACTGAAATTCCGCAACAAATTGAATTTGCTCGTTTAAATGTAACTAAAATGGTTATGTCCAAACGTAAATTACGTGCACTTCTGGAAGCTGGTCTCGTAGCTGGCTGGGATGATCCTCGTATGCCTACTATTTCTGGCTTGCGTCGTCGTGGTTACACGCCAGAAGCGATTCGTGATTTCTGTGATCGTATTGGCGTCGCTAAAGCAGATAGCGTTGTTGATATTGCCTTGCTTGAGTTCTGTATCCGTGAAGATTTGAAACTCAAAGCCACACGCCCTATGGTAGTTATTGATCCTGTGAAAGTTGTTATTACGAACTATCCAGAAGGTCAAACTGAACTTTGCACAGTTGAAAATAATCCAGAAAATGAAGAGTTGGGTAATCGTGAAGTTGTATTCGGTCGTGAAATCTACATTGAACGCAATGACTTTATGGAAGAGCCAGTTAAGAAATTCTTCCGCTTGGCACCAGGTAAAGAAGTACGCTTAAAAGGTGCATACTTCATTACATGTACTGATGTTATCAAAGATGAAAATGGCAATATTACAGAAATACACTGTACATATGATCCAGAAACTAAGAGCGGCAGCGGTTGCACTCGTAAGGTAAAAGGTACATTGCATTGGGTTGAAGCATCTACTGCAGTAGATATTGAATCTCGCTTATATGATTATTTACTTAAAGAAGATTCCGATGGTAAAGACTTCTTGGGCGATTTCAACCATGACTCCTTACAAGTATTCCACAGTAAAGGGGAAGCATGTCTTGCTAATACTGTACCAGGAGACCATTTCCAATTCTTGCGCCAAGGTTACTTTGTAACTGATAAAGATAGTACACCAAATCATATCGTAATGAACCGTATTGTTGGTTTACGCGATAGCTGGGCTAAGGCACAAAAAAAATAATTTAGTCAGGCATATACGTTGCTAAGATAATGATAAAGAACCGCTCCACTAAGGGCGGTTCTTTACTACTGTGTTGTTACTATAATGTTGAGCGTTTGTGACATTAACATTTCATTAGAGGAGACATATGAAAAAATTAGTATTACTTGCCACGGCGGCAGCTGTATTAGTATCTGTACCAGCTGTTGGTTCTGCAGCAAATATTAAGTCTATTTTGAATAGAAGCCAAACGGTAACATACCAAGGTGTTAAATTGCCTGAAGGTGTTGCTATGTATCAGAACAATCCTAAAGCGCTATTTGCTGGAGATGCTAAAAAAGATGTGAAGTCTGTTCTTGTTGAAGCAGGTGCAACTTCTGCAGATGTATATACATTAAATATTAAAAACGAAAATGAAATGCATTATGCAGTGTATGGTAATATAGTATTAGGAAAGCAATTATCTGGTCGCATGAGTGAAACTAAGCATGTCAATGCAGATCCATCTTCACTAGGTGCACTTGCTTCTGCTATTAATAAGGGGGATAGTCCAATCCTTGGTACTTTCACAGTTGTAACGCCATTAGCTAAACAAGGTAATGTATACGAAGGAATATTAAAATATAAAAGTGTAGCTAATAATAATTCTTATAATGAAGTTTTACATATTAGCCTTTTTGATGATAAGTATACTGGTCCGAATGCACGTTTTATAGCTATAAATGAAGCTAATGATGCTGCGATATTCCCTAAAGTTAAGACTTTGCTAACCGTAAAAAAATAAATAATTATTGAAAATATATATCAATTATTCTTGACAATTTTTCTCATTAAGAGTACTATGAGCATATAGGAATTATTCTCATTAGAGAGGGTTCTAATGATGTGCAACAGGCAGGTACTATTATGATGAATTCAATTGACCATATCATTGGATATCATTGTGCACCGGCAATTCGAGGTATTAAGCTTTCGAATTTGGTTTCTATTCCACGGGACATGAATGAACAAATCCAATTTGTATTGACAGAATATAATAAAGAGTTCAATGAAAAAGGATTGTTCTTCTTTGAATTATGTCGCTGTAAAGCGCGTAGACTGTTATTGGTATTCCGCGAGAAGCAATTACGAGACTATGTACGGCAACCTGCAGTGATGACATTTTTGAAAGCCTACGGTTATCATGATCGCATGAGCATTATGGAGATGCTTGAGCACCTAAGATATCGTATGGAAGCAAGTGTTGATTTTCCACATGAAATCGGCGTATTTCTAGGTTATCCGTTAAATGATGTGAAATATTTTATTTCTCGTCGTGGCAGTGGATATCGTATGTGTGGAGAGTGGAAAGTATACCATGATGTGGTAAACGCACAGCGCTCTTTCTTATGTTACAAAGCATGTCGTGATTTTTGTCAAACTCAATTGATGTTGGGAAAAACATTTAGTTCATTGGTCGCAAGAACGGCCTAGGAGGTACAAGATGATTGGTGTAATTTTTTGGTCCGGTACAGGCAATACAGAAAAAATGGCTTATGAAGTAGCTGAAGGTATTAAGGCTGCAGGTCAAGAAGTTGAAGTAAAATCTGTTTCTGAAGTATCCGTAGATGACGCAGCAGCTTACGAAAAACTAGCTCTTGGCTGCGCTGACATGGGTGCAGAACAATTAGAAGAAGGCGAATTTGAACCATTCTACACAGAATTAGAAGCTAAATTGGGTGGTAAAAAAGTAGCAATCTTTGGCTCCTATGGTTGGGGTGGTACTTGGTTAGAAGACTGGGGCACTCGTATTAAAGATGCTGGTGGCGAATTAGTAGCTGATGGCGTAGCACTTTTAGGTGAACCTGATGATGATGGTAAAGCTCAATGCCAAGAATTGGGTAAAACATTAGCAAACGCATAGTTTACTCTTACCCATTAACATAAATCCTAACAGATAACAGTATATAAAGGCTGTAATAACGATATGTCGTTATTACAGCCTTTTTTGTATGCAATAAGAAGATTATAGACACTTACTATGTATATAGACGTAACTTTTTGGTAGTTATGAATATAGGAGTATTTATAAAAAATATATATGC
>NZ_QSDY01000034.1 GCF_003463825.1 Veillonella sp. AM51-8BH | reverse complement strand
CTAAAAGATATACTCATCTTCATACAAAAAACTTTAAATTTCATTTTATATTCATGTAGCAACATTAAATTATACGTAAGTAGATTGAGTAAAATCTACTTTCACAAAACAGTATATAAAAGTACCTTATATTAGGAGGCATTCATTATGAAAAATGTTAAGAAAGTATCAAAGGTATTATGTGCATTTGGCGTTAGTACAGTATTATTAGCAGGTGTAGTTGGCGCAGCTAGCAACCATGCTTATAACAACAATAGTAACTGGAAAGGCGTTGGTAGCGTAGCTCCATCCGCTCAAGCTAACTATTCTGTTGATTACATGGGCGCTGTTACAGTATTCCAACAAAACTTCCCTGGCGCTACTGTAAAATCTATTTCTTACGATGCTAAACACAACCCTTACTATGAAGTAGAAGGTTACTACAACAACCGTGCAGTAGAACTTAAAGTTGATGAAGCAACTGGCCAAATTGTTGGTAAAGAAGTAAAAGGCTATGCTAAAGCTAACAAAACTATTAACGTTCAAAACATCATCATCCCTGAAGTAGCTGAAACAAAAGCTATGGAAAAAGTTGGTTCTGACTTCCAAACTATGGAATGGACTGTTGAACGTGAAAACGGTCGTGCTGTATACAAATTCGATATGACAACTGGCGGCGGCAAAAAAGCTGAAGTAAAAGTTGACGGCATGAACGGTAAAGTGTTAAGCGCTAAAGTAAAAAGCACAAAATACTAAGATTTTAATTCATCAAGTGAACCCTATCCTAACCCACTAAGATGACACACTACACATATAACACACATACTATACACACAGTATCCATTGGATACACTCTCTAACACAAACTAACACACAAACTTAGAAAGCCCCTACAACTCACAAAGGGCTCTCTCAAAACCCTATCTCACACAATAGGTAAAAGGTCTGTGCTCACACACCACAGACCGAACGTTACACACACTATACTCCCTTAAAAAGACCTTGGATCGTTGAATTCAAGGTCTTTTTTCTATCCTCCAGATATTACTATATATTTATAGATGTCTACTATAACACAACAATCAAATTTACAATTAACTAGAATACATACTTCAACACAAAAAGACCTCCCACGAGGGAGGTCTTTTGTATAAGTTTTATAGGTCTGATAGTTTGTGTTCTATTTCTTAAGCGAGGTCATGCTCAAGAATGTCATTTGTATGTTCTGAAAGTTTGATCTATAGTATTTCCACAATGGAAGTACGAAAATTATGCTTTATCCAAAGCTTGTGCCAAGTCTTCGATGATGTCATCGATATTTTCAAGGCCAATGGATACACGGATCATATCTGGTGTTACGCCAGCAGATTTTTGTTGTTCTTCGTTAAGTTGTGCATGTGTTGTAGATGCAGGATGAATAACAAGAGATTTAGCATCTGCTACGTTAGCAAGGTTGGAGAAGATTTCCAAGGAGTCAACAAGTTTAATACCTGCTTCTTTACCACCTTTTACGCCGAATGTGAATACAGCACCAACACCTTTAGGGAAGTATTTATCTGCTAAAGCTTTGTATTTGCTGTCTTCTAATTCTGGGTAGCTTACCCATGCTACTTTAGGGTGTTTGCTCAAGAAATCTACTACTTTACGAGCATTTTCTACGTGACGTTCTACGCGTAAGGACAATGTTTCAACGCCTTGTAAGATTTGCCATGCTGCAAGTGGAGTAATGCATGCGCCAGTATCACGAAGCAATTGAGCGCGAATTTTTACTGTGAATGGGATTGGCAAATCACCATATACTAAACCATTGTAGTGTTCATCGCCTTCGGAGAAGCCAGGGTATTTACCAGAACCTTTATAGTCGAATTTACCAGATTCTACTACTACGCCAGCCAATGTTGTACCGTGACCACCTAGGTATTTAGTAGCAGAGTGTACAACTACGTCAGCACCATGTTCTAATGGACGGAACAAGTATGGAGATGCAAATGTGTTATCTACGATCAAGATGATATTATGTTTATGTGCAATATCAGCTACTGCTTGTACGTCGATAAGGTTAATACCAGGGTTACCGATGGATTCGATGTAAACAGCTTTAGTATTTTCATCAATAGCCGCTTCAAATTCTTCCAAATTATCAGGGTTTACGAATTTAGTTTCGATTCCTAAACGTGGCAATGTTGCTGTAAACAAGTTATAAGTACCACCGTATAATGTGGATGCAGCAACGATGTTATCGCCAGCGCTTGCCACGTTCAAGATGGAGTATGTAATCGCTGCAGAACCAGATGCTACAGCGATACCACCTGCACCACCTTCAAGTTGTGCAACACGAGCATCCAATACATCTGTAGTAGGATTGCCAAGGCGGGAGTAAATACCACCAGGATTAGTTAAGGCAAAACGACCTGCTGCTTCTTCAGCATCTTTAAATACGAAAGATGTAGTTTGGTAAATAGGTACTGCACGAGAACCTGTTGGATCTACTGTGTGACCCGCATGTAATTGTAATGTTTCAAATCTGTATTGTTTGCTCATTATAACAACTCCTTTATATTAACTGTGAATTGAGTTCGTTCTTTATACCTAGTATACTACTATGTTTTAAAAATTATGTCTACTATTAATTTATACAGTTAGCCATAACTTGAAGCTATAGCAAGCATGTATTTACTCATAAAACAACAATCCGAAAGATGCCAATTACAGCTATATGCAGTTTCTACACATAAAAAAGCCCCTAATCACTTTTCTAAAACTATCTCACAATAGGAGACCATTAAAAGTAATTAGGGGTATTTCTACTAATCATAATTTAGATATAAGCACCTAAATTTTTATCTCGTTCAAATTTCATTTTTTGGATTTGTTCAATGATGTACGGTGTTTCTTGGTATACATAGTAGTTTAACCAGTTTGTAAACAACAATGTACTTACAGAACGCCAACGTACAACAGGTCGTTGTTTTGGATCATCATCAGGGAAATAATTTTCAGGAACCGCAATATCCAAGCCTTTTTTAATATCTCGTACGTATTCACGGTTGAGTGTATCCCAATCGTATTCAGCGTGACCAAATACAAAGATGTGTTTATTGTCTAAGCTACGAACGATAGCTGCACCTGTTGGTTCAGATCCTGCCAACAATTCTAATTCTCGGTTTTCCTTAATTTGTTGTAAGGAAACTGTGGTATGACGGGAGTGTGGCATCCAGAACTTTTCATCAAAGCCACGCAAGAGCACCGGGCGATCATTGTAAATATCGTGTTCGTATACACCAAACAGCTTTTCATCCATAACGGATTTATTAATGCCAAAATGATGGTACAAACCAGCCTGTGCACCCCAACAGATATAGAACGTAGAGTATACATGCTCTTCGCCCCAATTCATAATTTCTACTAACTCATCCCAGTAATCAACTTCTTCAAAAGGCATTAATTCTACAGGAGCACCTGTAATGATCATGCCATCAAAGAACTCGTCTTTCACCTCATCGAAGGTGCGGTAGAAAGTATCTAAATATTGCTCATCCGTATTTTTAGCCTTGCGGGATGCAGTATGCAACAATGTTAAGTTCACTTGCAATGGGCTATTACTAAGAGCACGTAAGATTTGAGTTTCTGTAACTTCTTTAGTAGGCATCAAATTGACTAGCAATATTTGCAAAGGTCGGATTTGTTGAGTCTCCGCCCGTTCTGTATCCATAACGAAAATGTTCTCTTGAGCTAATTTCGTAATGGCCGGTAAATTTTTTATTACTTTAATAGGCATACTATCACCTCTACACACTAAACAATTTGATAACCTAATCTAAACAATCTAACCAATATTATTAAAAGCCTCTAGCCTCGTAGGCACGACGCCAAGCTTCAAGGCCTTCTTCTAATGTTTTACGAGGACATGCTACATTGATGCGCTCAAAGTCTTCCCCATCAACGCCAAACATGGATCCAGTATCTAGCCACAACTTAGCTTCATTGATAATCCATTCATCCCGTTCCTTAGGGCTCAATGGCAACTTAGAACAATCTAGCCACATAAGATATGTCCCTTCCGGACGATATACGTGAATTTTTGGCATATATTTTGCTACATAATCAATGGTGAACTGAATGTTGTCTTGAATATATTCTTTCAACTCGTCAAGCCAAGGTGCCCCCACTTTATAGGCCCCTTCGCAACCAACAATGCCCATTGTATTTAACTGGCTATAACCAGCGCGGTCGATTTCTTTGATAAAACGACGACGTAAGGAATCATTAGGAATGAAAATATTGCTTACTTGTAAGCCTGCGATGTTGAAAGTCTTACTAGGCGCTGTACATACGATACAATGTTCTGCATAGCTTTCACCAAGATCAGCAAAAACCTTGTGCGTATGACCTTTCCAAACAAAGTCAGCATGAATTTCGTCGCTCACGATGAGTACGTTATGTTTAATACAAATGTCTCCAAGACGTTTTAACTCGTCCTCAGACCACACGCGACCTACAGGATTATGCGGGTTGCACAAGAGGAATAATGTTACATTTTCCTCCACGATAGCGCGTTCAATGCCCTCAAAATCGATGGTATATTTTTCTTCCCCTTTGATTAATGGCACATTGATAAGGCGGCGATTGTTATCATCGATAACCATGCTAAATGGATAGTATACCGGTTGATTGATGAGCACGCCTTCCCCTTCATTGGTGAAAGCACGAACCGCCATGGCCAAGGCAAAGACGATACCCGGCGTTTTAACGAGCCACTTTTGTTCTGGTGTCCAGTTAAAGCGCGTAGTAAACCAGTTTTGTAATACTTTAAAGTATTCATCATCGGATTCTGTATAACCAAATACACCATGGTTTACGCGATCTAGCAAAATTTGCTTCAACTCAGGTGGCACCTCAAAGTCCATGTCCGCCACCCAGAATGGCAATACGTCCGCTGGTTTACCGCGCTTCACAGCAAAATCGTATTTCAAAGATTTTGTATGAGTTCTATCCAAAATTTGATCAAAATTATATTGTCCCATAGGAACTCCTTTATTTATTGAAAGCTTGTTCCAAGTCTGCAATCAAGTCTTCTGTATCTTCAATACCTACAGATAAGCGCAATAAACGACGTGTAATACCTTTACGCTCTGCATCTTCCGGTTTCAAGTCTGGATGAGTTTGCGTTACAGGATATGTCAATAAAGACTCTGTACCGCCAAGACTTTCAGCAAATTGAATAAGTTTAATACCTTCTAAGATTTGTTTAGCTGTTTCTTCACTATCTACTTCGAAGGACAACATACCGCCAAAGCCTGTAGTTTGAGCTTTATTGATTTCATATCCTGGATGTTCAGGAAGGCCTGGGAACAATACTTTTGTAACTTTAGGTTGTTTTTTGAGCCAATCAGCAAGAGCAATGGCATTCTTTTGGTGTTGTTCCATGCGAAGTGCCAATGTTTTTACACCGCGGATAACGAGCCAGCTATCCATAGCGGATAAGCAAGCACCAACAGTTTTATAAGTTAAGCGCAATTTAGCAGCCAATTCATCATCATTTACAATGGTGAAACCAGAAATAACGTCATGATGACCACCGATGAATTTAGTACCGCTATGAACGACAATATCGGCACCTAAGTTCAATGGTTTTTGGAAGTAAGGGCTTAAGAATGTATTGTCGATAATGACTAGTGCATTGCGGTCATGAGCTAAGGCACACAAAGCACGAATATCAGTAATCTCCATCATCGGATTTGTTGGAGTTTCAATATAAACAGCCTTTGTATTTGGTTTGAAAGCTGCTTTCACCGCATCAAGATCGGATGTACCAACATAGGTAAACTCGATGCCGTTTTGTTCGTAAATATTTGTGAACATACGGATAGAGCCACCGTACAAATCATCACCTAAAATGATGTGATCTCCAGGGGAGAATAGATGGAATACAGCGTCCACTGCGGCCATGCCGGAGGAGAATGCCAATGCATCCTTACCATCTTCAAGACCTGCAATCAATTGTTCCAAACGATCCCGTGTTGGATTAGACTCACGTGTATATTGATATCCTGTTGTATCACCCAACTTTGGATGGGAAAATGTACTAGACATATAAATTGCAGGGGAAATTGCACCAGTGCTATCTGGTCTACCGCTGCCATGAACGCATTTTGTATTAAATTTCATTCCATTCAACTCCTCATATTTGTATACAATATATTAATTATAAAAGTAGACAATGATTAAGGTCAACAAAATGGGCACTCATACGCCATGAGTGCCCCTAAAAAGTCATATCTATTTTGAATGGCTTGCCATAACTTCAGGTTAAGTTAGCCTAATTTTTTGTTCGTTTTGTAATAAGCAATGCCAAGATAATACCCAAAGAAGATGTTACTAGCTGCGGCCAACTAGACACAAACAACATGGTATTTACAATCTTCGGTGGAAATTGGAATAGAGAAAAGAATAAAGAATATCCGCCGAACAGAACACCTGCTTTCACTAAAGCTGCCACAACAATAAGCAATATCTTTGGTTTATGTTGTAACCAATAGGCTACAAATACATAGGCAGTCGTGCCAAGAGCGGTAATTAAAATAAACGGTGGCAACGGCAACATACCTTGTAAATGCGCTACTACAGGCGCAATCCAAGCAATAACAAGACCATTTTTCCAACCATAGCGCCATGTGGCGAGTACAAACGTAGCAGACGTGATAGAACCGATGAGGAACATACTCACCTGATTCGGAATAAATGGGAAAATGAGGCGCAAGCTTTGCGCCAATAAGGCTACAGCCAACAATAGGCCTGTGCCCGTAATAGATTTGGTAGACATAAGAACCTCCTACTATACAATATAGATTTTTAAGAGGTACTTACCTCATATAGTAAAACTAAGCCTCTACAAAATATAGACGTGCCCGATCATATACCCAATTATAAACATAAGTATAACCTAAGATAACCAATGTCATCGTTATATCTGTCACAAAAGCCATCCAAAAACTCATATGCATCATGTACATAATAATCGGTACAGTAGCGAACATAAATAGACCTTCAAACAATACGGCATGAATAGTACGGATTACAGGCCCCCGCTCTAATCGATCACCTGGTACTAGTTTATCAAATATCCAGTTAAACACAAAATTCCAAACCATAGCTAGCAAGGAAAAAATAACCATCAATACAAAAGGCTGTCCATCATGCGGAACAAACAACATCACCAAACAACCGATTAAAATACAACCAACCTCATACAAAATCGACTGTACCACACGCTCTGAAGCAGACATAACAAACACCTCCATCAGAAACTAGACAAGAAATTCACTATCACTCTACTATTATATTTATTTTTTTAGATTTGTCGAGTTTTGTGGAGTTTTGCCATTTTATGATAGAAAAAGCCGCCATATGTCTGTCCAGCGACTTGCTCCTCGAAGTGAGTATTGCCATTTCAGGATAAAAAGAAGCCGCATTGTATCTACTAAGCGACTTGCCCTCCCGAAGTGAGTTATGCCATTTTCGGATATAAAGGAAGCCCCTCGTAGTGTTCTGTAAGCTCGACTTGCAAGGAATGGAGAGCGAGCAGAATGCTACGAGGGGCTCTATTTAATTATCCTAAAAGTGGCATTACGAACTCAATCCATGGAATCCCCACCACAATAAAGATTGCGAGGTAGATAATCCCAAAGATAGCGCCTAATTTCCAGAATTCAGGACCTTTGTTATAGCCACTAGCAAACCAGATTGGGCTGTGACCTGTACCATATGGTGTAAGGATACCCATAATACCCATTGGTACTAATAGAATCAACATAACTTGAGCTGGATCAACACCAGGAATTTGAAGAATTAGAGTAGCAAACAAGCCTACCATAGCTGTTACATACGCTGTACCAGAAGCAAAGAAATAACGAAGCAAGCAGAATGCTAACAATAAACCTAGAACAGCCATTGTTGGATCTAAAGAAACTAAAGAACCACCTGCAGATTTAGCAAGCCATTCTAAGAAGCCTACGTTCTTAAGACCAGAAGCCATAGGCACGAGTGTAGCGAACCAAGTCAAAACATTCCATGCTGGTTTGTTAGCAAGGAAGTCTTGCCATGTCATAATCTTAGTGAAAATCATCAAGATAATAACAATTAAAGCCGTTGTAGTTGGGTTTACTTTGAATGTAGAAGCACCAATCCATAGTACAAGAGCCAATACAGAAATCAAGGCCATGAAGATTTCACTACGTGTCATGGAACCCAATTTCTTGTATTCATCTTTTGCCCATGCTGCAATTTCAGGGGAACCTTTTACCTCTGGTTTGCAGAATACATAGGTCAATAATGGTGTGATGATGAACAAAATAAGACCTACTGGCAAGAATGCAAGGAACCATGTGCCCCAGTTAGCAGCTACGATACCAGATTTAGCAGACAATTCTAGAGCCAATGGGTTTGGCGCTGCGCCAGTCAAGAAAATAGAGCTAGATACACATGTAGTTGCCAATGCTACCCAGTTCAAATAAGAACCAATTTTACGAGGGTTCTTATCTGGATAGGAATCGAACATTGGGCAAATACTAGATACGATTGGATAAATCGTACCACCGGAACGAGCCGCATTACTTGGAATGAATGGAGCCAACACAAGGTCAGTAATAGCAATGGCATAACCAAGACCTAAAGAGGACTTACCAAGCTTTGCTACCAAGAACAAGGCAATACGACGGCCAAGACCAGAGTTTTCATAACCAATACCGATCATGAAAGCTGCAAAGATCAACCATACGATGGCATTAGAGAAACCACTGAGGCCCCAACTGATAGCTTGTGCATCAGTAATCGCCTTTGCTACACCAGTTGCTTTATCTACAACAGGTGCAGGACCTACTTTAAACAACATAGATACGGTAACTGCAATGATACCGATAAAAGCTGGTGGCATTGGTTCTAAAATCAAACCTACCACGAGGCCCGCGAAAATACTTACGTAAATCCAAGAATTTGCGCTAAGGCCTTCAGGAGCACCGATGAGCCATACAAGAATAGCTACTACAAGCGGTGCGAATAATTTCCAATTCAACTTCATTAGAAACTCTCCTTACTACTTCAAAACAAAAATTGCAAAAAAAATGCTTGTCTAGTATATCAAAATTTTTAATATCAGTACATAACATAAAACATAACAGTTATTAATAGATACTAAACTTTTTATAATAGGTTTTATTAAACTAGTCGTTTTTAATTTTATGCAATATAATATAAATATCGAAAATTATTAATTTAATGCAATTTACTAAAAGGATTTAAATGAAACCATTTATACATTACATAAAACCATTATGGTTCCTACCATCATCGTATCGATCCTTTCGTTACTCACTGTGGCAGGTACATTATATATACCAACGCTAACGGCATCTATCATCAATGATGGCGTACTCCGTGGCGATTTAGAAATGATCACTAGCTCTAGCATAAACATGCTTGTTGTGGCGCTACTAACTGTATTATCCGCAATCTTAGGTGTTGCTATGAGTGCTCACATTTCTGCCTCTATGGGCAAGGAACTGCACAATGATTTGGTAAAAGCCTTACAATACTTCTCCCTTCGAGACTTCACACACTTCGGTACTGGCACCATATTGATGCGCACAAGCCGAGATGTAGAGAAAATTCAATCCGTCCTCGGGGAAGGATTAAATATGATTCTCCCTATGCCCCTCATGATTTGTGTCGGCCTCGGGCTCACCTTCTATAAAAGCTGGCAACTCGGCCTCGTCATTCTTGCCGTTATGGCTTGTATGATACTTACCATTGTCTTTATTGAAAGCCGTGCCTTACCACTGATTAAGGCAATGCAACTCAAATTAGATGATATTACCGATCTAGTTCGAGATCACATCGTTGGTATGCCAGTGATTCGAGCTTTCAACAGAAGAACCTACGAAAACGAAAAAGAAATTAGTATTTTTACAGAAACAGCCCAACTCAATAAACGATTGCGCCAAACCTTTGCCATCGGTTTACCGACCATATTAATTCTATTTAATATGAGTACCGTTGCCATTCTCTGGGTAGGCGGTTACAACGTCAGCCTTGGTTCCCTACAAGTAGGTGACATCAT
Source organism: Veillonella sp. AM51-8BH (assembly GCF_003463825.1). GTDB lineage: Bacteria > Bacillota > Negativicutes > Veillonellales > Veillonellaceae > Veillonella. The sequence goes on along the minus strand of NZ_QSDY01000034.1, from coordinate 8,605 downwards.
TGCCGTTATCGAGTACGCTAATCTAATTCTCTTGAGTATGCTCATGGCCATTTTTGTCATCATCGACATTCCAGAAGCCATCGTATGCTACACCCGTATTCGAGAGTTGTTAGAACATGAAAACACAGATACATTCCCTGAACCATATAATGACAGTATTACCACTTCAACTTCTCCATCTGCAAGGCATGACACTTGCCAAGAGGAGAACAAAAATACTATGGAAAATCCAACTGCAACTGATGATATACCACTTTTAGAGTTCCGCAACGTTACGTTCCGTTACGATAATGCGGAGTCTCCTGCGCTAGAGAATATCTCCTTTACCGTACATCATGGCGAAACCTTAGCCATTATGGGCGATATTGGATCTGGTAAAAGTACCATTACCAATCTCATCCCTCGCCTCTTCTCCATTGAGTCTGGAGACATTCTATTTGAAGGCAAATCCATCTATGAATGGAATGTGGATGACTTGCGTGCCCGCATCGGCTATGTGCCACAGCGAGCTTACTTATTCACTGGCACGGTAGACATGAATGTGCGATATGGTGCAGCACCAAAACAGGAAATTACCGCTCAAGATGTAGAAAATGCGTGTCACCTCTCTAAAGCAGACGAATTTATCAGTCGCCTTGAAGGTGGCTACCAATATATGGTTGCTCAAGGGGGTACTAATCTATCTGGAGGCCAGCGCCAACGCCTAGCCATGGCTAGAGCTCTTGTGCGCAAACCAGATTTATTTATATTCGACGATAGCTTCTCCGCTCTGGACGGCACCACAGAACGAGCTGTTCGCACAGCATTGCACGAGGAGTTACAAAAGGATAACCGCCCTGCCCTCATTTCCGTAGAGCAAAAAGTAAGTGCTGCTAAAAAAGCAGACCATATATTAATCATCAATCGAGGGCAAGTAGCAGGGTATGGTACGCATGATGAATTAGCAGCAACCTCTACAGTATATAAACAAATTTTAGCATCTCAGGAGGTGACAGCATGAGCCCATTACACCGCTTCCTGATGGAGTCTAAAAGCCAATGGGGTTGGCTAGCACTACTCATCTTAGCGCTTATTACGGCCGCTATGTTTGAGGTATCAGCTCCAGTATTACTTGGCAAGGTCGTAGATGCTATTGTTAGTGGCTTGCAAACAGACCAAGACATTAATACAATATTCGCCTCCATTGATACTATTATTCTCTGGCTTATTGCCATTTATGGGGGCCACGCCTTATTCACCTACTTTGGCGAATACATGATGGCCTCTATCGGTTCAAAAACAGTACTCGCTTTACGCACACGCATGAGTACTCATTTATACTCACTACCTATCGAATACTTTCACGATCACCAACGTGGGGATTTACTAAGCCGTCTCACCTCTGACTTAGATGCAGTTGCAGAAACCATAGGTGAAGGCGTACCAGGTCTTGTATCTGCCATTATCGGCATTATAGGTGCCACGCTATGATGATTTGGATAAGCCCAATGCTAGGCATCTCTATCATCGCCATTATATGTATCGGTATCCTATGTTTAACATGGCTCTCTAAGCGGGCTCGTCGGGTATATCTTAAAAACCAAAGCGCTTTAGGGGCTTTCAACAGTGGCATAGAGGAAATTGTAGTAGGAAAACCGATTATCCAAACCTTTGGTCTTGAGGAAACTACGACTAACCAAGTAAATATTCTAAACGATAATCTATTTAAAAGTATGAGAAGCGCGGCTTTCACCAGTCAGCTGGTAGAACCGCTCGTTAAATTTTTAAATCAAATTACCTATTGCCTCGTTGCCATTCAAGGGGGTCTCATGGTGTTACGTGGTTCTATTTCCATCGGTGATATTCAAGCCTTCTTCCTCTATGTCGGTCAAGTTTCAGACCCTCTATCTCGTAGTTCCTATATACTCACCAAATTTCAAGAAACTTCTGCGGCCTTGGGTCGTATTTACGAAGTCATTGATACACCAGCCGAAATCGATAAGGGAAATAAAACATTAGGTGATACAACACCACATCCAGGCACAATCGATTTTGAGCATGTTGATTTTGGCTATACGCCGTCCAATGTATTTATGAAGGATATCAACATCCACATTCCTGGTGGCTCTATGGTGGCCATCGTAGGTCCTACAGGTGCGGGTAAATCTACCTTGGTAAACCTTATCATGCGCTTCTATGACATTATAAATGGCCGCATCACCATCGATGGTATCGATATTCGCGATGTGTCTCGTGAAAGCTTACACAACACGGTAGGCATGGTATTACAAGATGCTTGGATTTTCACGGGTACTATCGCCGATAATATTGGCTACGGCAAACCAAATGCTAGTCGTGAAGAGATTGAATATGTTGCCAAACTTGCCATGGCAGATCACTTTATCCGTACCTTGCCAGATGGCTATGATACAGTTCTCAAACGTGGTGGCGATGACCTATCGCAAGGCCAACGCCAGTTAATCACCATCGCTCGTGCCTTCTTGGCGGATCCAACTATTCTCATCCTAGACGAAGCGACAGCTAACGTCGATACTCGTACCGAGGTAGAGGTTCAAAAAGCCATGAATACCCTCCTCAAGGGACGTACAAGTATCGTCATCGCCCATCGCTTGTCTACAATCAAAAATGCGGACTTCCTACTCGTAGTAGAAAACGGCACCATTGTGGAACAAGGAACACATCACGAACTAATCGAACGCGGTGGTCACTATAAAGAACTCTATGAAAACTATGCGGCAGGTATGACCGTATAGAGCAAAAAAGAACCTCAACCTTTAAAAAGTTGAGGTTCTTTATTTATCTATATCGATTAAAGAGATATAAGGAGCCTAAAATAACAGGTGCCCCAATATAGAGGCCCATATTTGGTATTTCGCCTAATAAAAAGGCTGCTACTATGGCTGCCACAATCGGCGAGATATACATAAAATTAGTTACATCAGACACCTTTTCGGCATGTTCAAAGGCATAGCTCCAGAATACGAATCCTAGTGCACTGGAGAAGAATGCTAAGTACAGCATAGCAAGCTTTGCACTAATAGGTGCGGCTACAATCATATCAATAGCATGATCTGCAAATGGTAATGCCATGATAGCACCGGTAAACATTGACCACATGGCGATGGTAATAGAGTTATACCCTTTCAAGCTAAGTCCGCGATTCAGAATGTTATAGATTGCAAACAGTACCATCCCTATCAACGTCCATATGGCACCCATAGGAATCGTTAGAGTTGAGTTCCAAAGAATAATAACTGCTACGCCTACAAAGGCTGTTACGGTGAAAAGCCAGCCAATAGGTCGTATTCTATCTTTATAAACGATTAATGCCATCAGTGCCGTTACCATTGGCGTCAATGCCATAATAATACTCGATGTAGCTGCGGGTATTGTTCGTAAACCTTCATTAAACACAACTTGGTAAATGAAGTTCCCTGTAGCGCCTAATAAAATATATACGCCCCACTCACGCCAAGATGTAGGAATGTGTAAACCTTTGAATACACCAATAATCAGCATGAGTATAGCACCACCTACAACCCTTGCTACAGATAGGGTCAAGGCGTCTACAGATTGCAATGCCACTTTTCCAAAAGGGAACGCCGTAGCCCATACGGCAATGGTAGCAGATGCTCCTAAGATAGCTTTCATTCGATTTGTCATTAGCATCCACCTTTCTACGTAGTTCCTAAATCAATATTATCTAAATATTACCATATTAAGGCCCTAGTATTCCAAGAATGTACATCACACTATATCGAATACTTCCTATTTATTGATATGAATTTTCATTATTTAAAGATAATATAAAATCAAAAATCCAGGTGTATATCCCCATATTTTTCAATTCAAACGTTATAATTACTGGATTTTAAATGATGAACCCATTATTGCAGGATTTTAAATAAGAACTACTCTTACGAATATTGCATAGCATGTATTGAAAATATATATCATTTAAAATTTGTGAAATCGAGACAAACATTGTACACTATAGGCATAGAAATCTATAGTTATATCCTTTTATGGAGGTGCAAAATGCAACATACTGCATGGAAAGATTTTAACACAGGTGTGTGGGATAAAGCCGTTGACGTACGCGACTTTATTCAAAAAAACTATATCCCCTATGAAGGGGACGATTCCTTCCTTGCTGGTCCTACAGAAAGAACGACAAAATTATGGGACCAAGTAATGAAGCTTTACGAAGAAGAACGTGAAAAAGGCGGCATGCTCGATGCCGATACTTCCGTGGCCACACACATTACTGCCCATGCGCCAGGATATATCGACAAAGACCTTGAAACAATCGTTGGTTTACAAACTGACAAACCTTTAAAACGCGCTATGTTCCCTTATGGTGGCTTGCGCACAGCGAAATCCGCTATTGAAGAATACGGCTTCAAAATGGATCCCCGAACAGAAGACTTCTTCAGAAAACATCGTAAAACTCATAACGATGGTGTATTTGATGTGTACACACCAGAAATGCGTGCCGCTCGTACAGCTCACATCGTAACTGGTTTGCCTGATGCTTACAGCCGTGGCCGTATCATCGGTGACTATCGCCGTATCGCGTTGTATGGTGTTGATTACCTTATCGAAGACAAAAAAGAACAATTTAGCATCACAATGGGCGATATGCTTGAAGATGTAATTCGCGATCGCGAAGAAATCCAAGAACAAATTCGTTCCTTGAAGGAATTGAAAGAAATGGCTGCGTCTTATGGTTACGACATTTCTGGACCAGCTAAAGATGTTAAAGAAGCTATGCAATGGATTTACTTCGGCTACCTTGGCGCTATTAAAGAGCAAAACGGTGCGGCTATGTCCATTGGTCGTAACTCTACATTCCTAGATATTTACGCTGAACGTGACCTTCGCAACGGCACATATACAGAAGAACAAATTCAAGAGTTCGTAGATCATTTCATCATGAAATTGCGTATGGTTCGCTTCGCACGTATCCACGAATATAATAACCTATTCACAGGCGATCCTGTGTGGACTACTGAATCTATCGGTGGTATGGGTACTGACGGCCGTACATTAGTATCTAAAATGTCCTTCCGTTACCTACATACATTGACTAACCTTGGTCCTGCTCCAGAGCCAAACCTCACTGTATTGTGGTCCCCGCGCATGCCTATCGGCTTCCGCCGCTTCTGTGCGAAATTATCCATCGAAACATCTTCCATCCAATACGAAAACGACGATTTAATGCGTCCTAACTCTGGTGATGACTACGCTATCGCATGTTGCGTATCCCCAATGCGTATTGGTAAAGAAATGCAATTCTTCGGCGCTCGTTCCAACTTGGCTAAATGCTTGCTTTACGCAATCAATGGCGGCGTTGACGAAAAATTAAAAAAACAAATTGGTCCTAAATACCGCCCTATCACTTCCGAATACTTAGAATTCGACGAAGTATGGGAAAAATTCGACGACATGATGGAATGGTTAGCAGGCGTATATGTAAACGCATTGAACATCATTCACTACATGCACGACAAATATGCTTATGAAAAACTAGAAATGGCATTGCACGACCGCAAGGTAACTCGTTGGTTTGCAACTGGTATCGCTGGTTTATCCGTAGTAGCTGACTCCTTGTCCGCTATTAAATATGCTAAGGTAAAACCTATTCGTGACGAAAACGGCATCGCTGTTGATTTCGAAATCGAAGGTGACTTCCCTAAATATGGTAACGATGACGATCGTGTAGATAGCTTGGCAGCAAAAGTTGTTTCCACATTTATGAATAAAATTCGTAAACATCCTACATACCGTCAATCCGTTCCTACTATGAGCTTGTTAACAATTACTTCCAACGTAGTATATGGTACAGCAACAGGTTCTACACCAGACGGCCGTAAAGCCGGTGAAGCTTTTGCTCCTGGTGCTAACCCAATGCATGGTCGTGACACTCACGGTGCTGTTTCTTCGTTGGCATCCGTAGCAAAAATGCCATGGCGTGATAGCTCCGATGGTATTTCCAATACCTTCTCTATCATTCCTGACGCATTAGGTAAATCTGGTGAAACATTTGTGTCCGTCAGCGATTTTGATATTGAGTTAGATCCATCTCAATTGCCTAACTCCAATACAAACTTCGCATGTAGTGAACCGAATGTTACTATAAAGGAAGATAAATAACGTCTTCCATAGTATCTGTGTGCTTTCACCGGCACCGATACGAGTGTTAGTCTTGGTTGAAAGGAGGCAATACCCATGAGCAACCAACAACAAGTTGATAACTTGGTAGAGTTATTGGATGGCTACTCCCAAAAAGGCGGTCATCATTTGAACGTTAACGTGTTCACTCGTGAAACATTGTTAGACGCTCAAAAACATCCTGAGTTGTACCCTCAATTGACTGTTCGTGTATCTGGTTACGCAGTACACTTCAGCAAATTGACTAAAGCACAACAGGACGAAGTTATTTCCCGTACATTCCATCAACAAATCTAATCGAGGTTTCCTATGACAGGACGTATTCATTCGGTTGAAACGATGGGTACGGTTGATGGTCCAGGCATGCGCATGGTGGTCTTCCTCCAAGGATGCCCCATGCGTTGTGCCTATTGTCACAATCCCGACACATGGAATGAAAGTAGCGATGATGTTAAGTTCATGACCGTTGAGGAGCTGTGGGACCAGTACGAACGTAACCGCCAATTTTATACTAATGGTGGTATCACCGTCACAGGTGGGGAAGCTCTTATGCAAATCGACTTTGTTACTGAGCTTTTCACATATTTCCGTGAAAGAAACGTCCATACCTGTTTAGATACAAGTGGAATTTGTTTTGATCCCCACCAAGAGGTGGCCTACCGTAAGCTACTCAGTGTCACTAGTCTCGTCATCCTAGACCTTAAAGAAATCGATCCTGATAAACATCTGTGGTTAACTGGCAAATCGTTAGAGCCTATTCTCGGCTTTGCACGAATGACAGCAGACGTAGAAGTTCCCATTTGGGTTCGTCACGTTGTAGTTCCTACGATTACAGATAATGCAGATCATCACTATCGTCTAGGCTTTTTCCTAGGATCTCTGAAAAACTTACAAGCCGTTGATTGCTTACCATATCACGTTATGGGTACTGCTAAATATAAGGAGTTAGGTATTACCTATCGTCTAGAGGGCATACCAGCCGCAACAAAAGATTTAGCGGCCAAAGCGACAAGAACCGTGGTGGAAGGCATCAAGCCTATCGACGCCATTGGTGGAGTCCCATCAAAACACAACATCAATCATAATCAAGTTTGAGGATAACTACCTCCCTTGATATATATACATATATATACCAAGACTTGATCTATGATAGCCCTAAAAACAATAGAGCCGCCCCCACACAACCGGGGACGGCTCTTATTGTATTTATAGGTCGTTTTAATTTCTATTATTTGTACACTGATTTATGTATGTTCAGCGCACATTTTCTTTGATAGCCTATTTATCTAATATCTATTTTATTTAGATACTACATTAATTGGTTCACCTTTGAAGAATGCTTGAACATTATCACGAATGATGCCTACCAAGCGTTGACGTGTTTCAAGGCCTTTCCAGCCCATATGTGGTGTGATAATAACATTATCCAGTGTATATAGAGGGCTATCCTCTGCTGGAGGTTCTACCTCTTGTACATCAAGGCCTGCACCTGCAATGCGTTTAGCCGCTAATGCTTCACAAAGATCTGCTTCATTAATGAGAGGACCACGGCCAGTATTTACAATGACTGCACTAGGTTTCATCTTAGCGATTGTCTCTTTATTAATCATGTGCTTAGTTTGGTCATTCAACGGGCAATGTAATGTAATATAATCACTATTTGCTAGTAATTCATCAAGACTTACATAGCGAACGCCGTCGCCATCAGCCTTTGGTGTACGCGTATGGATTAAGATATTCATACCAAGTGCTTTTGCTACTTTGATAACTTCCATACCGATGTGCCCAGCACCAACAACACCTAATGTTTTACCATTCACTTCTGTGTGGCTCACTTGCAAATATTTTGTAAAGTTACTGCGATCTCCTTTTGCAAGCATACCGATTTGTTTCTGCATTGTGGACGCAAAATTGAGAATCATCATGATTACCGTATGTGCTACACGCTCTGTGCTATACGCTGGAATGTTGCATACAGTGATGCCTCTTTCCTTTGCTGCATTAAGGTCGATATTATTATATCCTGTACCCGCTTCTACGATGAGTTTTACAGTATCTGGGAATTGTGAAAGCAAATCAACCCCTACGGGTAATTCTTTTGTAACTACAACGCGAGCCCCTTGAATACGTTCTATAAGCTCTTCATTTGTACTATCATCATAAACCTGTACATCACTAGATAATACAGAAAAATCTAATGCATGGTCATAATTCATTTTACTTGCATTTACCACTACTACACGTTCGCTCATGAGAACCTCCTACATAGATGCTATATTATATATTTATAAATTCCAAACCTACAAGTAATCTGGCTATGTTCACGATGTTAGATGACTACAATTTTGTCTAAATCATTCATAATCAATCTATTAGCTAGAAAAAGCATATATCATACTCTACTATAAATTATACTATTATTTATATGAAT
>NZ_QSDY01000033.1 GCF_003463825.1 Veillonella sp. AM51-8BH | reverse complement strand
CACTTTTTGTCCACCCTCAAACTTCTCCAGAAAAAGATTAAACCCTTATAACACTAGATATTTACTAGTGTTATAAGGGTTTTTACACACACTTTTTGTCCTATAAGCCAAAATCAACCATTTGTTGTGACAGAGCCAAATAAAAATAGGACCCTTCTAGGGGTCCTATTTTCATAAAAAGGTATAAATTAACCTTCGATTTCAGTTACAACGCCAGCGCCTACTGTATGGCCACCTTCGCGGATCGCGAAGCGAAGACCTTCTTCGATAGCGATTGGAGTGATCAATTCGATATCCATTGTTACGTTATCGCCAGGCATACACATTTCTACACCTTCTGGAAGGTTTACAACACCTGTTACGTCTGTTGTACGGAAGTAGAATTGTGGACGGTAGTTGGAGAAGAATGGAGTATGACGGCCACCTTCTTCTTTAGTCAATACGTAAACTTCTGCTTTGAATTTTGTGTGTGGTTTGATGGAACCTGGTTTAGCCAATACTTGACCACGTTCGATGTCTTTACGGTCAACACCACGAAGCAACGCACCTACGTTGTCACCTGCTACTGCAGAGTCCAAAGTTTTGCGGAACATTTCAAGACCAGTTACTACGTATTGTTCAGCTTTTTCTTTCAAGCCTACAACTTCTACTGTGTCGCCTACGTTTACTTGACCACGTTCAACACGGCCAGTTGCTACTGTACCACGACCAGTGATTGTGAATACGTCTTCCACAGGCATCAAGAAAGGTTTGTCAGTATCACGAACTGGAGTTGGGATGTAAGAGTCTACAGCTTCCATCAATTCGTCGATTTTAGCTACATATTGAGCATCGCCTTCCAAAGCTTTCAACGCAGAACCTACAACGATAGGTACTTCGTCGCCAGGGAATTCGTAGGAAGAAAGAAGTTCACGAACTTCCATTTCTACTAATTCGATCAATTCTTCGTCATCAACCATGTCAGCTTTGTTCAAGAATACTACGATTGCAGGAACACCAACTTGGCGAGCCAACAAGATGTGTTCACGAGTTTGAGGCATAGGGCCGTCAGCTGCGGAACATACCAAGATAGCGCCGTCCATTTGAGCTGCACCAGTGATCATGTTTTTAACATAGTCAGCATGGCCTGGGCAGTCAACGTGTGCATAGTGACGGTTAGCAGTTTCATACTCAACGTGTGCAGTGTTAATTGTGATACCACGTTCACGTTCTTCTGGAGCTTTATCGATCATGCTGTAATCTTGGAAATCAGCTTGGCCTTTTTCAGCCAATACTTTAGTGATTGCAGCTGTCAAAGTAGTTTTACCATGGTCAACGTGACCGATTGTACCAATGTTAACATGCGGTTTCGTACGTTCAAATTTTTCTTTTGCCATTAGGATTGTATCCTCCTTCACAAAAACAAATTACATTCTAGTATTAATATAATATATTAACCCTAATTTATCAATGGAATATAAGATTCCCTTATACATTATTATACCATATATAGAAAAACTTCTAAAAATACAAATATTATTCTAAAATAAAAAAACTGACAAATGTAATCCTTACACTCATCAGCTTTAATTTGTATTTTATGGAGAAATAAAAAAATCCTCACCAATGTGAGGTTTAATGGTGGCGGCACACGGATTTGAACCGCGGACACACCGGGTATGAACCGATTGCTCTAGCCAACTGAGCTATGCCGCCATGTATGGAGCTAGTGACCGGGATTGAACCGGTGACCTTATCCTTACCAAGGATACGCTCTGCCGACTGAGCTACACCAGCACAATGAACGATCATTTCACTGTGAATTTTTGTGGTTGCGGGGACAGGACTTGAACCTGCGACCTTCGGGTTATGAGCCCGACGAGCTACCAACTGCTCCACCCCGCTATAAATGGTGGAGGGAGAAGGATTCGAACCTTCGAAGTCGAAGACGGCAGATTTACAGTCTGCTCCCTTTGGCCGCTCGGGAATCCCTCCATAAATAAAATGGAGCTGGCGATAGGAATTGAACCCACAACCTGCTGATTACAAGTCAGCTGCTCTACCAATTGAGCTACGCCAGCATCATTACGACAAGATGTATTTTATCATCCGTCCCACTAAGTGTCAAGAACTTTTTAAAAACTTTTTTGAAGTTTTTTCGTTCACTGCGGTATCCCTTAGTGCTTAATCATAATAACATGAAACGATACCCTATGCAAGTATTTTTTCTAAACTTTTTAAACTTCATTTTTTCCTCATTGGCAATCATAGATAAAGATAGATAATTGCAAATATAGCCACTATTATCCGATAGTACCAATTTGAATGAACACTTCAAACACATCGGCATGGGCACCTTCAAAATTAAGCATATGCCCAATAATAATCATATGCCCTGTACTAGATACAGGAATACATTCTGTTATACCTTCTATAACACCTAAAATGAGGGCAATTATATATTGGTCCATGATATCACCTGCCTTTTATATGCAGTCATAACTCATGGCAATATATAATGCCCTCAGCAATCAATATAACTCTATTAATCAATAACCATAACACGATCAGGTTTAGTGATTGTCACTACCGCATGTTTTGGATCATTATTATGTTCTAAGTACAATTGATCACCTTCGAGATGACCACGCCAACCTACAACAATCGGATATGTTTTACTAATAGTCTTTAATAGTTCAAGAGGATTTAAATTTAATATCGGTGCAAACAATACATTAATACCATCGATAAGAACAACTTCTGTATCACTGCGACTTAATGCACGACGAATTACTTCTTCTGCAAGTTGTGGTCTTTCATCACGAGGTACTAATAAAAACTCTTCTTCAATAAGTTGTTTTGCCTCTAAGTACTTCCAACCTTTTTGTTCAGATAATTCACGAATTAACAAACTTTTACCAGAACCAGGACCACCAACGATAAACAATATGCGTTCATCATCACCTTGAATTTGTTCCCAACGTTCTCTTACATCTTGAACTGTAACCATATCCCTTGCCTCCTCGCTGTAACCGTTCCTACTTAACTGGACGGTCAGATAACATAACGGATTTGATATATTGGTTTTTATCATCTAGGGCAAACTGCAAATATGAGTCGCTTGCCGCTGGATTTTTATATTCATATACAGTAGATGTGCCCGCATTTGTTGTAGATTCAACAATACGAGTAGGCATACCATATACAAAGAGCAATAAGTATTTAGTATCCCCCATCGCAATACCGCGACGAGTAGGTGTGTAAATATTTAATAGAACACGATTGATGAGATTTTTTTTATCAACACTCACGCCATATTCGTTATACCCAATAAATGTAGACCCAAACAACATACCTTGATGTTTCCAATCATTATTGGGATCATTAACAAAATAATCATTTAATTTATAGCCACGCAACACAAAATCATCAGCAGTCAATTTACCTGCTTCAAAATCATATACTGGAGCTTTAGGCAATCCAAATCTTGGCCAAACTTGCCCACTAATCATATCAACAGCCTCTACATTGCTTTGTTTGATGGTGAAAGCAATATATTCTTTCTGTTGCCCTAGCATAGATTGTTGTTGGCTATTATTATTTGTATTCTCTATCGAACTATTAAATTCCTTTTTTCGAGACCATGAATTTTCGGAATGACCTTCATATAGGAAGATATAACTTTCATTTTTCAAATCACGCCACATCGCAATAGGGCTACCATAGGCAAATACCAATTCCATGCGCGTACTACCAACACCAATATCGCGTACAGTGTGGATGCCTTTTTTCGTACTATGAATATTAGTAATAGTATTCGGTTCAAAGAAATAAGTAGCCCCTTGACCGCGTAATTGATTATTTACTAAACGCTCTTGAGCAGGTCCCGTATAAACGGTTACCTCCAAGTCTTTCATATAGTACGTCGTAAAGTTATCTCGAACCACTGTTTTTTCTACATCTTTAGGCGCTACAAACTGATCTCCTAAGCGATACCCATCAATAGCATAATCATCTTCAGACCCTAACGCGGGCAAATTATTAGCCGTATAAGACTTACCAATATCAGCCAAGTTATTTTGCGTTACGCTAGGCAATGGGCCTTCATTTTCGCTAGCCGCTTGCCAAAACTGTATGGAATCACCAAACTCGGTAACCGCCATTTGTTCAGCTAGCCATCCTGTTTTAGTGCTTTCCTTTTTTATCTTTGTATCGATTTTGACAGCTTTAATCGGTGCATTATCTATATACGCAACAGACTCAGCCGCATCAGTTCCCGCTGCTTCTACAGTTGTCTTTTCATCCGTATGTGCAACATCATTTGCACGCTCTGTAGATTCCACCGCAGTTTGTTTCACAGTCGAAATAGCCGGCTCTGCTGCATACCCTACCGATGTAGCAGATAAGCCTACTAGAAGTGCCGCTACGATGCGGCTCTTAATAAAATGATTCATCGATTACTCTCCAATTGTGCACGCAACCATGTCAACCATGGCTCTAGTCCATTATGGGCCGTGCAACTTACTTCAAAAATCTCTCCTGTTGGATTCAAATTACGTATATCTTGTATGGCCTTATCTTTTTTGAAAGGTACATACGGCAATAAATCTATCTTATTAATGAGGATAGCCTTTGACTCTTTAAAGATTAATGGGTATTTAAGAGGCTTATCCTCACCTTCAGTAACAGATAATACAGTTACCTTCATGCTTTCACCAATCTCAAATTCTGCAGGGCATACAAGGTTACCTACATTCTCGATAATGATCATATCCAGTTCATCAAGATTTAAATCACCTAGTGCATCTTGAATCATTTGTGCATCAAGATGGCAACCTCCCACTGTATTGATTTGAATAACAGGAACGCCTAATTCATGAATCCGTTCCGCATCCTTAGCAGTAAACAAATCACCTTCAATAACAGCAAGGCGGTAATCTTTTTTCAAATCATGTAAAGTTGCCTCTAACAGAGATGTTTTACCAGCCCCTGGAGAACCTAATAGATTAAATACAAAAATATTTTTTTCCTTAAACAACTGTTGTAAGGACTCTGCAATGGCATCATTTTTTGCCAATACATTAGTTTTAACTTGAACTTGCATGTCCTAACCTTTCTATCAATCGATATCCATGGAGGTCACTTGTAGTTCGCGGCCACCAATGGTTTGTACGAAATGACTGTCACAATAGGGACAGATAAACTTATAATTTTCTACAGGAAAAGTCTTATCACAATCTAAGCACTTTCCTTCAATAGGAATCGTGTTAATTTCTATACGAGAGCCTTCTGCGGCAGTCCCCTTTGTAACGGCTTCCCAGCAAAATAGGAGAGAATCTGGCTCTACTCCACTCATAAGGCCCAAATCGAGTTGAACGGAATGGATCACAGATGCATCGTGTTGGCGTAACGTATCGAGGGCTACATCAAGTATGCCTTCTGCTATAGACATCTCATGCATGGTATGCCTCATATACAGCTTCAAGCATCATAGTAGTCGTTACAGAGCCTACACCACCAGGCACTGGAGTAATTGCAGACGCAATATCTTTTACCGCTTCATAATCAACATCGCCTACCGTCTTACCTTCTAGTTCATTAATGCCTACATCGATAACAACAGCACCTGGCTTAATCATATCTGCTGTAATCATATGAGCACGACCCGCTGCAGCAATAACGATATCGCCTCGTTTTACTTGCTCTCCTAAATCAGGAGTTCTGGAATGACAAATTGTAACCGTACCATTTGCACCGAGAGTCATAAGAGCTACTGGTTTACCAATAACTTGGCTACGACCAACTACAACCACATGTTTGCCTTCCACAGGAATATCATAGTGACTTAAAATTGCCATGCACGCCTTTGCTGTACAAGGAGCAAAGCCACCTTTGCCAGCAGTTACAAGACCAATATTGTACGTAGTTAAACCATCGATATCTTTTTTAGGATCTAGCATATCGATAAGAGCCTCAGTATCAATATGTTTAGGCATCGGCATTAACGGCAGAATACCATGGACTGCTACATCATTATTTAAAGCTTGTAATGCTGTAACTACTTCATCCTGTGTAGCCGTTTCAGGTAATTGTTTTAATACAAAACCATAGCCAAAATTCTTTGCTGTCTTTTCCATAAATGTAGCATACATATGAGCGCCGTGGTCTTCACCAACGAGTAATACTGCCATAGTAATTACAGAGTCTCCTACTGCTGCAACTTTTTCTTGTAAAATCGCCTTGTGAGCATCTGCTACTGCTTTACCGCGTAATTCAATCATGTATATCTCCATTCATTCAAACTATCTATAAAATAAGGTGCCTCCGGAGAGGCACCTAAGTCTCTTATTCTATTATATAACGAACTGTCTATAATTTCTAATTGCCACCGAATTCGTTTTATCTACGGAAATGAACAGTAATTGCTGTACCAGCCTGAACAGTTGTACCACTACTTTCATCTTGAGATGTAGCCGTACCAGTTCCATCCGGTTTAAAGGCAAGTCCCGCCTTATGTAACCAATCACGCACTTCACCATAGGTAAAACCAGTAAAGTTAGGCAATGTAACAGAACCATCACTTCCCGGTTTTGGTTCAGGTAATGTATTAGCAGCTTTAACAGCTACTGGTGTACTTTCTTTAACATACGGACTCATTTGGTAATACCGTACAAGTTGAGATACGATGTCCTTAAATACAGGGGCTACAATTTGACTACCATAATAAGAACCCTTTTGTGGGTCATCAATAACGACAAGAACTACAAATTTTGGATCCTCTACAGGGCCAAAGCCAATAAAGGACGCAATGTATTGTCCGTCGAGATAACCGCCATGTTTGGTATCTAGTTTTTGCGCCGTACCAGTTTTACCGCCGAAGTGATAACCTTCTACCATCGCTTTTGTACCGCCACCTTCGGATACTTCTTTTTCTAGAATATCTACAATGGTTTTAGCGGTTTCCGCCGGAACTGGTTGTCCCACAACAGATGTTTCAGTCGTACTTGTAACATCGCCTTGAGAGTTACTATAAGACTTGATGATATGTGGTTTCATCATAGCCCCACCATTAGAAAGTGCACCAAAGGCGCGAACCATTTGTAATGGTGTAACCGCAATACCTTGACCGATGGACATAGTCGCAACGTCTAGCTTACTCATATCCTCTGGATTATACAAAATACCTGCTCCTTCACCAGGCAATTCAATACCTGTTTCAGAGCCAAAGCCATAATCACGTATATATTTCGAGAGAATATCTGCACCTGTTAATGTACCAATTTCAGCCATACCAGTATTAATAGAGTACTTCAAAATATCTAGCAAACGAACAGGACCATATCCCTCACCATTCCAGTTTCTAATGATATGTCCATTGGCAGCGAAGGCCCCTTTATCGTTATACACAGTGTCTAACTTCCATTTGCCTGCTGCAAGAGCTGCAGATGCAATGATAGGTTTGAATGTAGAGCCTGGTTCATATAAATTGGTAACCGCAATATTTTTGAAAGCCTCTTCACCACTTTGGTTGTAGTTATTAGGATCGTAACTTGGACGATTGGCCATCGCTAATATTTCACCGTTCTTTGGATCCATAACGATAACGCTGGCATGCTTAGCTCCTGTATCAACCATTGCCTTATCAAGAGCGCGTTCTGCAATAAATTGAATTGTTGCATCGATGGTTAAGGTTACACTTTTACCCTTATCTGGTAAAAATTTAGATAGTACGGAACCAAAGATGGCATTCCCTTTATTATCAGTAGCTACAATTTCTTGTTGTACGCCCCCCTTTAATTCGTCATCAAGAACCATTTCTAGACCATCGAGACCTTTATCATCAGTGCCGACAAAGCCTAATACTTGTGCCGCTAAGACACCATTTGGATAATAGCGCTTAGATTCTTCAACGAAATTGAGGCCTGCAATATTATTATCCTTAATAACTTGTTGTACTGCTTTTGATTTGTCTGCATCCATCATACGATTCAACCAGACAAAGGCGGTATCCTCTTGCAAAGCTTTCACAATATTCTCTTTTGACATCGTTACATACGGTGAGATGAGATCCGCAATCTCTTGAGGAGACTGTTTAATCATCTTCGGATCCGCATATAAAGATTTTGTAACTACACTCATCGCCAAAGGCTTGCCATTACGGTCATAGATTGTACCCCGCGGCGATTGTAATTTTCTATCTACTTGAACTTGTA
Organism: Veillonella sp. AM51-8BH; assembly: GCF_003463825.1. Taxonomy (GTDB): domain Bacteria; phylum Bacillota; class Negativicutes; order Veillonellales; family Veillonellaceae; genus Veillonella. The sequence continues at coordinate 10,671 of NZ_QSDY01000033.1, read as the reverse complement.
ATAAGTTTTTCTTCTCTAGGTCAAAGGTATCAAAGACCTGTAACTGTGCTAAACGACCGATAAGGACGAAAGCAACGGTCATGAGTATGGCAAGGCACCATGTAGTGCGACTCCAATCACTCATGCGTAATAACGCTTTATTTAATAACTTCATCATTTCTCCACTGGACGGCGTAACTTATGGTCTAATGCATCATATAGCGCATCTGGTTCATTGGTAATCACTCCATTTTGTACCTGACCTAATAAATACTGCAATCCTTCCCCCACTTTATTCCCTGCAAGCTTAATAACACGTTCATCATAATTTAAATCCTTTGTATGGATAGGCATCTCTAGGCTCAGATCTGCCATACATTCACCAAAGGCTAAGGTGCCATCAGTCGATGCATAAGGCTTCCCACAGCCTAACACATCAGCAGCACAAACCTTAGATAATTGCTCCCATGCAGTTCGCATAATTTGACTATCTCGAAACTCACCGCTGCGAGCCTCTTTACGGATCCACTTTTTCTCATTAGCTTCCCCATTTTGTACAAAATAGTGAAAGCGCATATGATTTTTTACAATCCAAGCTACACGGTGCACAAAAGCCTTAGGATAACCTAAACGAGTAAGCAAGGTTTCTGTCATTTCAGCACCTAATGTATCATGCCACGATCCGTCAAACGTCCGTTAATAACAGCTCGTACCGCCGGCATACCCTTTGCTACATCGTGTAACAGTGCACCCCAACGTAATATTAAATCTGGTTCTGTATGAGATACAACGGCTAATGTATGATACCAACCATCAAATTCGTGAAAGTCTTTTTCTTGTGGTAAATTCACAAGATGGTATAGCTCTGGTAAAATAGGCACTTCACGAGCGACGCCATTTTCTACAACGCGACAAGAACACTCGGCCAAGCGAGATTGTACTAATACATCAAGGCCCTTAGCCACAGCGGGCTCTAACATGAGTCGGTCCAGTTCACTACGGACTCTCTCGAGAGATAACCCAGGCACACGATGAAATGCCTTTGGCATAGCTTCTAATAAATCTTCGGTAGGTAAGAAATCTAGCTTTGCCACAAAGCGGCATGCTCTAAATAATCGCAATGCGTCTTCTTCGAAGCGTTGCTGTGCATTCCCAATGGTTCGCAATGTCTTATGCTTGATATCTCGGCGTCCCCCTACTAGGTCTATGACCTCACCAAAACGATTCATAGCCATACCATTGACCGTAAAGTCACGACGCAACACGTCTTCCTCTAAGGTATCGGCATAAGCGATTTCTTCTGGTCGATGACTATCCGCTCCATATCGTTCAGTGCGATACGTTGCAATTTCATATTGCTTTCCTTCTAGTGTAGCTACTACTACGCCAAAGGATTTTCCTACTAAGTCTGTCGTTTGAATATCTTGACCGCGTAGGACTTCAATTACCGTATTAGGACGTGCAGACGTCACAATATCAAAGTCATGAGGCTTTTGATGCATCAAAATATCACGCACTGCTCCGCCAATGATATAGGCTTCATAACCTGCTTCTTCCAATACAGTCAATATTCGATTGGCTTGTTCCATCATGCACACTCCTTTCTGAACTAGTCTAACCTTTATTTTACTACAAATGAAAGCATGAAAAAAGTGCAATCCTATAAGGATTGCACTCGTTCTGCAATAGCTGTACCCGTCGGTGTTACCGCAAGGCCGCCATCACTTGTTTCACGCAATGCTGCTGGCATAGCGCGACCGATATTATTCATTGCTTCAATAACTTCATCTGGTGGAATTTGACTTTCAATATTCATCAAAGCCAATTCAGATGCAGTAATGGCATGAACTGCATAGAAACCATTACGTTTAACGCACGGTACCTCTACAAGCCCTGCTACTGGATCACAGGCAAGGCCCAATAAGTTTTTCATACACAATGCGATAGCATGGCCTACTTGACGAGGCGCACCACCCATCATTTCTACAATGGCACCGGCGGCCATACAAGCGGCCGTACCAATTTCTGCTTGGCAACCACCAACGGCGCCAGCCACACAAGCACGATTCGCCACGACATTGCCAATACCAGAAGCAGCCAAGAAACCTTTTACTACTGTTTCTCTATCTAACTTGTAATGGTCTGCTACAGCTTTCACCGCACCAGGCATAACGCCACAAGAGCCTGCAGTAGGACAAGCAACAATGCGGAACATTTTCGCATTTGCTTCATTAACAGCAATAGCATAGGTCATTGCTTTATACGCAATATCACTCATAAATCTTGGCGTTTGACCATTAAGCTGTGCCGCCTGTCCACCGGACATACCAGAGGCCGTTTTCTCCGCATAATCTATACCATCTTGAATAGAACCTTCAAAGATATCTAACCGATGCTCAATTTCACGAATAACCGCTTCTTCACTGCGGTCATAATTTTCTAACTCATAACGCAGTACTACGTCACCGAAGGAAATATTATTTTCCTCTGCTAAGCGAATAATATCTGCAATTGTATCATATGCATAACTCATCATTCGCCCTCCTATAAAGCTTCAAAGGTCATGACATCTTGAATGCCTGGACACTCGCGCATAAACTGAACGGTAATAGGATTTACCACCGTATCTGTAGTAATGACCATCACTGCATCCTTGTGCTTACCCTTCCGAAACACGCGCATGGTAGCGATATTAATATCGGACTCACTCAATGCTTGGCTCACCAAAGAGATGGCACCAGGTCTATCTTCATGGAATACAACAAGAGTAAACTCATCGCCAGTAATAGACATATCATTGCCATCTACTTCGGTAATCATAATTTGACCGCCCCCAAGAGATCGACCAATCACAGTCATATGACGATTATGTTCATCGTACATATCAAAACGAACCACATTAGGATGACCTACATCAAGAGGAGACTCGATAAAGTTATACTCCATGCCCTCTTTTTCAGCTAATTTATGAGCAATGCGAATATTCGTATCATCCTCTTTAAAACCTAATAAGCCCCCAATCAAGGCACGGTCTGTACCATGGCCTTTATAGGTCTTAGCAAAAGAGCCATATAAGGTTAAATCTACCTTTTTAGGTGTGGAACGAAAAATGCACCGCGCCATCTTACCTAGCCGCGCAGCACCAGCTGTATGCGAACTAGACGGGCCAATCATAACAGGCCCTATAATATCAAAAATACTATTCATACACGCCTCTATATACACATAGACAATGTGAAAAAATCTTACTTTACCTATAGTATAACAATCGATATTGATTACTGTCTATATGCACATTAGCAGTATTTTTGTACACATACAGAGGACTAAATATATGTAAAAAACGCACCTAGAGTATAACCCTAGGTGCGTTATTTATAACAACAGTCCTAAATCATAAAAGAGAGGGGAAGTAGGACTGTGGTTAACAGATTAATGGATCCGATTAGCCCAAGATAGCTTTCATGTCAGCTTCTGGAGTTGTAATTGGATGCAAGTTGAATTTTTCTACCAAAATGTTCAATACATTGCTGGAGAAGAATTTAGGCAAGGAAGGTCCGATGTAGATGTTGCGGATACCCAATGCCAACAATGTTAACAAGATACATACCGCTTTTTGTTCGTACCAGGACAATACCAATGTTAATGGCAAGTCGTTTACGTCACATTCAAAAGCACCAGCCAAAGCTACTGCTACTTGAATAGCGGAGTAAGCATCGTTACATTGACCCATATCAAGGATACGAGGGATGCCACCGATTTCGCCGATGTTAAGGTCGTTGAAACGGAATTTACCACAAGCCAATGTCAATACTACTGTATCATCTGGAGTTTGTTTTACGAATTCTGTGTAGTAGTTACGGCCTACTTTAGCACCGTCACAACCACCTACTAAGAAGAAGTGTTTGATTGCGCCAGCTTTTACAGCGTCGATTACTTTATCAGCAATGCTCAATACTGTACCATGACCAAAACCAGTAGTTACTTCGTGACCACCGTTGATACCAGTGAATTCTTGAGCTTCTTTGTAGCCGCCCAATTCGATTGCACGGTTGATAACTGCGGAGAAGTCTTTAGTACCGTCTTCTTTTTCTTCGATGTGTGCACAACCGTCGAAACCTACCATATCTGTAGTGAAGATATTTTCTCTGTAGTTTTCTTTTGGTGGCATAATGCAGTTTGTAGTGAACAAGAATGCGCCAGGAACGTCAACGAATTCTTTTTGTTGGTTTTGCCATGCAGTACCGAAGTTACCTTTTAATTGAGGATGTTTTTTCAATTCAGGGTAAGCGTGGCAAGGCAACATTTCACCATGAGTATAGATGTTTACACCTTTACCATCAGTTTGGATCAACAATTGTTTCAAGTCGTGAAGGTCATGACCAGTTACAACGATGAAAGGACCTGGTTCTACAGTCAAAGGTACTGTAGTTGGTACTGGTGTACCGTAAGATTCTGTATTAGCTTTATCAAGAACAGCCATACATTTCAAGTTGATTTCGCCGAATTCCATCAAAAGACCAAGCCATTCTTCAGCGCTGTGATCTTTCGCCATTTCTACTAAACCTTTAACGAACCAAGCGTCAACGTCAGCATCATGGAAACCAAGGCGAGCAGCATGCCATGCGTATGCAGCCATACCACGCATACCTAACAACAATGTGGAACGAAGAGATACGATATCTTCTTCACCTTTCCACAATTGTTCCCAATCGAAGTTTTGTTGAGTGCTGTCCACTTGTGCATGGTAAGCGTTTACTTCGTCGATGAACGCTTGAACGCGATCTTCAGAGAAGTTAACGTTTGTTACACACATGAACAAACCACGCATTAAATAATCGATACCTTCTTTAGTGTGGCCTTTTACGTCTAAAGCGCGAGCCAAGCCAACTAAAGCAGCAGTTAATTCGTCTTGTAAGTTAGCAACTGGTGCAGTTTTACCACATACACCTTGTACAGTACAGCCGCCTGGTGCAGCAGATTGTTCGCATTGATAACAGAACATGCTCATTTAAAAATCCTCCTTTGCGAGACTTCCTCGCATTCAAGCTAGATAATATAAAACCTATACATTACACTGATGAATTATCAGGTGTCTGATTGATTACATTTGAAAGTATAACGTAAAGGTGATACAATTTCTGTAGCTTGAGCAACAAATAAAAAACTTTTTCAAAATTTTTACCTAGCTCCCCTTGTGGAACAGGTAGGTCATTTGACCTTATACTATTATTATACAATAATCATTTAAATTTACTATAGACTTCGTCACATCGGAGGTGCTCATGAAGCAAATACTTTCAAATGATATTATCAACCAATATCTACCTACCCTAATTAAATGTCCTTTATTTAATAAGCTGGGCGAACCTGAACTACGCAGCTATTTACATAATGCGAAGGTTATTGTGCATAGCTATAAGAAAAATGATTTTATTGCCCTCTCTGGGGATCCTATGGAAGGCATTGGGGTTATTCTCGAAGGCAGTGCGTTACTGACACGTGAAAATGTTATGGGCCAACGCGTTATTATGGCTAACCTTGAACAGTCTGATATTTTTGGTGAAGCATTGCTATTTAGTAAACAACCTTTATGGCCTGCTACGATTAAAGCTACAAAGGTTAGTAAAATTATGTTCATTCCTCTTGAAACATTTATTGATACATTGCCTGATTGCCAACAATGCCAAACAAAAATCTTGTCCAACCTATTGGAGGACTTGTCTGAAAAAGCTATTCTCCTTACAAGAAAGGTTCATTATCTTACCTTGAAAGGTATGCGCGAGAAGATTTTCGCGTACTTAACAGACATTTATAAACGTCAACAGTCTACAACAATCCATTTGCCACATAACCGCGAGCAAATGGCAGAGGTACTCAATGTATCTCGCACAGCACTTAGCCGCGAACTCGGCCGCCTAAGAGATGAAGGCATTATCGATATTACAGGCCGTACAGTAACACTAAAAGACGTGGAAGGAATCGAAGAATTCGGTTTTAATAGCTTCTAGCATGTCTTCTAACCTATAGTAAAACTAAAAATATACAATAAACGTAAAAAGGTCTCCCTAGATAATCTAGGGAGACTTTTTGTATACGATTAGTATTTCTTTACTATTAATTCTTTACTATTAATTCTTTACTATTAATTCTTTAGTATTAGTTCTTTAATATTAGTTCTTTACAATTAATTTTACACATCAGAACCAATGAGATAAATCGAATTCTTCACCAATAGTAGCTTTCACATGAGCACGACCTAAATATAGGCCAAGTAATGTTAAACTAATTTTAGACATAGGCGTATGATCAAATACATCTGCTAAATCTAAGAGAACTGGAGAAATATCATCCATAATATCACGTGCTTCTTGGCCTCTGAAAGCAGTCGGTTTACTCTTCATAAGAGCAATGAGATCTCGTTGTACCATAGAATCGGAAATGCGAGTTTGTCTAAAGAATCGTGGTGCTAAAGACTCATCAACCAATGCCAATTTATATAGATTGGAGTTCAAGCTACGTACTACATAGCGCGGATCCACACCATGACCATCGGTAGCACGGAAGAGTTCCTCCTTGGAGAAACCACGATAGTTGAACACGAATGGATAAGAATTGGATAATACTTGGGCTAATGTAATCGGTTCACGTTCCTCTTGTGTACAGCGTAAGTAATCTAATTGACGGTAGAAAGAATTATTTTGAGGTAAATCAGAAATAAATGGCTCAATATATTTCTCTACATAATGTTGGAAATGAATTAATCCATAATTATTAGAGTTTCTAGAGTATTGTAGCAATAGTGTCAATGCCATGACTTGGAAATGACCTAATGTCAAGTGTGGCAATACACGTAACGCATCAAAGGCTACAAGGTACGGAGTACTAGACTTAGGTGATTGTACTACATCTAAGAACGCACCTAAGGCGGCGGATTTCATCCACTCTGTATTCGTCGCAGCATAAGCCTTTTGCATACTCATCAAGGCTTCTTGAATAACAATATTATCAAGAAGTGCATTGACTTCAGCTAACTTTGTAATATTAAGAGCTGCTAATGCATCTCTTGTAATAGATTCCACATAATGTTGTGTATCTCCATGCAACACGCCGAAGGCATGAATAAATGGTGCGATTGCCAATTCAATACATTTATCTTCATGTGCCGCTTTAGCCCATTGCCCTGTTGGTACCTCTTCTTCAACCATACTAGCGGCTGCCAATTGAGCCTCTATTTCGGAAGCATCAAACAAGCGTGTTTCATCCAATACAGATGGGCCTTCTGCTGTTTTAATCTCATCGACACCACCGATCATTTGTGTAGCCTCAATATGTTCTGCTTCATCAGCTTCAAGAGCCTCTACAGATTCGCCCATAGCAATCGTATCCTCTACAGAATTAGCTCGATTGCGAAGTTCATCTGTAACAGCATCAAGAACAATAGTCTTATCCATCAATGGAGTGGAATGATGCTCACTATTAGAGCGTTTACCATCAGAAACTGCAGGCATTATAATAGTTTCATCATTACTATGTTCTGTTGGAGCAGATTCTGTCTTCTCTAGAGAACCAGAATTTACTTGAATAGATTCATGTGAAACAGATTCATGCGGAATAGAATCAGCAGAAACAGATGTATCTTGAACAGGTTCTTGTCCTTTTAAGTCAGCTTGACTTGATTTAGTCTCAGGCTCGCCTGCATGATGACCTAAGGCCAAGGAATATCCTGTTCCGGAGTCTTCCACATGTAATTGATTACCATCTCGTCGGTTATAAGATGTATCTTCATGAGTTACCATAGATTCAGAAGCATTATACTCTTCATTACCCTCTAGCACAGAGGCCGTATACACATTGGTTCCACCTTCATGTGTAACAGTTACATCGCCTACCCTAGATCATTAACGGACTTTTCTCTATGATGTTCACCATCAAATTTAGTAACAGATCTATCATGGTGCTCATCTTTAGCTTGGCTTTCACTATCATTACGATTAAAAACGGCGTAACAAATGGCAAAAAATCCAAGCGCTACAACAGCTAATACAAAATATGGTATTACGTTTGACATACTATCCCCCTACATCAACGCTTCATTATATGCAGCACGTTCACCACCAATGCTCTTAGGTCGAACACGACAAGCAGTTACATGAGCCTCACCAATTTCTTTAATACTGAGGCGCACTGGTACAGTAACATGTTTCATATGCATACCTATGAAAGTGTCCCCGATGTCGATACCTGCATCAGCTTTAATAAATTCAACCATCACTGGATCGTCAAAACGTTCATAGGCAGTAACAGCCATGGCTCCACCTGCATGACGTTGAGGTACTACATTAACCTCTTCCTCCCAAGTTACTGCACTACGTTCCATAACAAGAGCTCGATTAATATGCTCACAACATTGAACGGCCAAATTAAGACCTTTAGCTTTAACAGCTTTATATATTTCATCAAATAGGATCTGAGCCACATCAATGTGGGAATCAGTGCCAATTTTCTTACCCATAACTTCGCTAGTGGAACAACCCACCACAAATAATTGACCTTCTCGAACCTTTGCCAAATCTAGCAATTCAGCCATCGCTGTACGCACTGACTGACGAATAGTTTCTACAGAAGTCATGATATCGCCTCACTCACTTTGAATGTATAAATCTATATGTATATTATCACAAAATGGACAGAATCGGTAGACTTTACTCTACTAAACAAAAGTGAATCTAACATAATAATATATAAACTATAAAAGTAATTTCATATATTACTATCATACTAATAAACAATGTAATAATCATTAAATATATACATGTACAGTGATAATTATTGAATCTCTATAGATAAAAAAGAGGCTTGCATTAGCAAGCCTCTTTCAATCACTCAACGGTGATATTAGATTTTTCTATAAGGTTTTTGGCCTTGTTCGTAGAAGTTGTTACCTTCAGTATCGCCAACTACGATGCAAGGGAAATCTTCAACTGTCAATTCAGCCAAAGCTTCTGGACCAAGTTCACCATAAGCAAGTACTTCGTATTTTTTGATGGATTTTGCAATCAATGCTGCAGCGCCACCAACTGCTGCGAAGTATGTGCAACCATTTTTCTTCATGGATTCAACTACTTCTGGTTTACGGGAACCTTTACCGATCATGCCTTTGATACCTTGATCAAGCATTGTTGGTGTGTAAGCATCCATACGACCAGAAGTTGTAGGACCAGCGGAACCAATTGGGTCACCAGGTTTTGCAGGTGTTGGGCCAAGGTAGTAAACGAATTTGTTAGTCCAATCGATTGGTAATTTTTCGCCACGTGCTAAAGCTTCAGTCATAACTTTATGAGCAGCGTCACGAGCGGAGTAAATTTTGCCAGTGATAAGAACGCTGTCACCAACTTTTAATTTACGGGAAAACTCTTCATTATATTCTTCAGTATTAATGCGAATTGTTTCAGCCATTGTAATTACCTCCTACCGATTAAAGTACTACGTGTTTATGACGAGCAGCATGACACATAATAGTAACAGCAACAGGAAGGCCGGCGATATGAGTTGCACCCCATTCGATGTTTACACCGATACAAGTTGTTGTGCCGCCCAATTGTGGACCGATACCAGTTTTGTTAACCATTTCCAAAATTTCTTCTTCCAATTTTGCATACTCAGGATCTTTGTGAGGAGTGCTAATATCGCGAAGCAAAGCTTTTTTGGACATAACAGCTGCTTGGTCCATAGTACCACCAATACCAACGCCAAGTACGATTGGAGGGCATGGGTTAGGGCCAGCATGTTTTACGATTTCAAGAACTGCATTTTTAACGCCTTCAACGCCATCTGCAGGTACCAACATAGCTACGTCAGATTTATTTTCAGAACCGAAGCCTTTAAGTTCTACGTTGATTTCTACTTTATCGCCAGGAACGATATCGATGTAGATGATTGCAGGTGTGTTGTTTTGAGTGTTTTTACGGTTGAACAATGGTTCTGCTACAACGGATTTACGAAGGTAACCTTCTACATAACCTTGAGCAACACCTTCATTGATAGCTTCTTTAAGATCGCCACCAACGAAATGAACATCTTGACCTACTTCTACGAATACCAATGTCATACCAGTATCTTGGCAGTATGGACGATCTTCAGCATCAGCAATTTCTGCATTTTTGATGATTTGATCGAGAACGATGCAACCAACTGGAGACTCTTCTGTTTCACGGCCTTTTTTCAAGCCTTCATAGATGTCTTTTGGCAAGTGGTAAGCTGCGTCCATACACATTTGACGGACTGTTTTTGTGATTTCAGATACTTGAATCTCGCGCAAGATAATCCCTCCTCAGGAACATAGTTGAATATTAATTCTAAATTACCGTGAGATAACTTTTAACTCTCAAGTGTATAAGACATATGTTTCTCATACACATCGAGATTAACTCTATGCATCAATCGTAACACACAACATACATGCTTTCAACGGCTTAACTATACAGTTTTCTCAATGCTTTTTCATGTTTTGAGAATTATTTTCATGAATATCGCTGTATATATTTCGGTATTTCAATAGTTCTTTTTCATCATATTTTCGACTATAAAAACTATATTTTCAATGTGATAAAAGTCATAGTTAATCATAGGTTGAAAGAAATTTTTATACCCTATATATTAATCCACTTTTAGAGGCCAAAAATTAGGTTG
>NZ_QSDY01000032.1 GCF_003463825.1 Veillonella sp. AM51-8BH | reverse complement strand
ATTTTACCTACATCAGCTTTTATCCGACCATAAATTATTTGTCTTCTATACTTTGGAGCAAAAACAATATGATATTTACATCTCCATTTACTATGTGATAAGCTTTTTACGTCATTCATTGACATTGAACCTCCTATGTTGAAATGTTGTGGTTGCCAGACCAACTTCATTCTATCATTAGGAGGTTCTTTCCTTTTCTCTAAGAATTTTTACCAACCCCCAGTTTAACTGGGGGTTTAGTCATGCCTATTCGGCGTACAATAAAAGAGGCTGCTCTAGCATCATTCAATGTTAGAGCAGCCTTTTTGTATCAAAGTTTCACTGTATCACACAACTAGTATTACACTAGTTCTTATTTAATTCTAGCAAAATGTTCCTTTGCAAATTGCATATCTTGTACGAGTTCTAATGTACCAATATAGTTATTGTTTTGATCGCGTACAGCCATGTAGTTTACATAGAATGGACGGCCTTGTTTTTCAAGCCATACTGCCACATTATCGCGGTCACCTTTACGGAAGGAGTCGATAATACCACGTACAATCGGTTCTACCTTTGGTGGATGGCAGGAGTACACATCACGACCGATAGCTGTAGTAGGACGTTTAAATACCTTTTCACCATCGTTGAAGTAACGGTTAATATCTTCATGGTCAACGAAGGTTACCTCCATTGGCATTGTATTGAGCATAGCATCTAGTTGATCTACAGTTAAGGTACCACCAATTAAACCGATAGCATTATTATCACCACTTGGTTTTGTAGTTTGCGCAGCTAATGCGGTATCAGCTTCTGGCCAAGCAATGCGTGTTACACCAAAGATGTCTTCATACTGCGCTGTATCTTTGTAAATTTGATACCAATCTTCTTTGCTGAAGTTTTCTGCACAGATTGGGAACAAGATATTTTGTTCTTTGTAGATCATTTCTTGAGCACGTGTAAGAAGCTCATCAAAGCGTCTATACCAATCATCTACACTTTGGCTAGATTTTGCTAAATCACCTAATTGGTCGCGAATATCGCCATCAACAGTCCACATAACCATGGATGGACCACCGATTGCATAATCCACTTTCAATTTTGGATATAATAAATCGCCTTTTTTAGCATAGTGAACAGATAGTTGACGCACTGTATTCACATCATCATAAGTGGCAGTTTTGTCTGCTACTTTAGGACGAATAGATTCAATCAACTCATCGAGCGCTTTATTTTCTTCTGTTAATCGGTTTAACGGATGACCTGCAGTCTCTACCAAACCCACAACGCTCTTGCTCTTTTCTTGAGCTTCTAGAACCGCTTCTACCTTAGCATGTTCTGCATCCATTTGTTCATGAATTGTAGAACCATGGAACAATGCAGAGTGAAGGTCGCACAATTGTTGTACCTCTTCTAAAGGTGTACCTTCGCGCATAAGACCTTGTTCGGCTTTCATAATTTCACTAGCCTCAACATGTTTGAATTGGCTCGCAAAATCATCACGAACAGCACCAAGCTCTTCACCAGTACCTAACCGTTTCAAGAAACCTTTCAATTGTTCTACACGTTCGCTATCTGTAACAGTGTCCTCTTCATTAGTTTCTGTATTTTGGCTAGCTTTAGGCTCCTCTACTTGAGTAGCCACAGTCTCTACAGGAGCATCTTTAGCAGATGCTGCTTCATCACCTTGTAGATTTGGCATTTCACCTTCCAAGGTAAAACCAGCTTTCATGAATGCGCTCACGATATCGATCATGGATACGCCCTTCATCTTAGCCCCTTTTGGGATGGTCATAATTTTACCAACAGAGTTCAACATCACTTTATTAGTGATTTCGCTGAACCCTAAACTTTTCATAATCTCTGTTACTTCAGGATATTCTGTTACCAAATCATATACAGATTTGGACAAATCTAATTTCTTTTCCATTTTGATCCCCTCGTGTCAAAAATATTGTTTATTACTTATGTGAGTAGCCCTCTATACGTACCACTGTGTATACAAGGCAATATATACTGTGAAAGGTTTATCTAACATAACCTATGACCCTATGATAAACGATATCGATTATAAAATCTGTATCCATGGCTATACTTTTGAAAGTTCTTTCTAAAAATATCAACATTTTTATATAAAAATAACGGATAGATAATACATCCCCAGTCAAGCATGGCGGAGAATATATGAACTATCCGTTATCTATTAAATTATGTGCCTAATGTAAATGATTTAAGGCTCTAAAGGGGTCGTAGTTTTAAGAGAGTTAGTAAATTTGAGGGATTTATATGTTTCTGAGATCAACTAGTTTGAGAGATATACCAATATCAAAAGCTATCTTATTGATGGTGTGGTTTCAATGCTTTTTCGTAGTTTTCAGATACTTTGTCCCAGTTAATAACGCGGAAGAATTCCTTGATATAGTCCGGGCGACGGTTTTGGTAGTGCAAGTAGTATGCATGTTCCCAAACGTCTAAGCAAAGAATGGCTTTTTTGCCTTCTAACAGAGGATTGTCTTGATTCGCAGTAGATGTCACTTCGAGTTTACCATCTTTGTTTACCACAAGCCATGCCCAACCAGAGCCGAAGCGTGTTGCTGCTGCAGCGGAGAAGCTTTCAACAAAGGCATCATAGCCACCAAGTTCAGCATCGATAGCCTCTTTTAAAGGGCCTTCCAATTTAGACGTATCTGGTTTTGTCATAATTTCCCAGAACATAGTGTGGTTCTTGTGACCGCCACCGTTGTTGATAACTGCTTGACGGATATCTTCTGGCACATTAGCGATATCGCCGAGGATGCAGTCTACACAACCATAAGCAAGATCAGGATATTTTGCGATAGCAGCGTTCAAATTATTAACATACGCTTGATGGTGCTTATCATGATGCAATTTCATTGTTTCTGTATCAATAACAGGCTCAAGGTAATCATAAGCATATGGTAATGGTGCAAGTTCGAAAGGTTTCATAATAGTCCTCCTTAAATATAGGTCACGAACGATTTTAAATACTATGTATCGTTCTTGTGAAAGCGTTTCGATGCACCTGCATCTTTATTTTATTTAATTGATATGAATTATCATTATTTATTTATTGTACATTGTATATAGAAAATCGTCAATATGATTTCCCATGTAAAAAGGCTATAGAATAACCTATAGCCTTTACATAAGTTAATCAATATACGATTTGAATACATCCATACTAAAGGTACGTTATACACCCTTGTACTTCAAACTAATACAGTTGCAACAAGCTCGATTAGTCAATGATACACTGACACATTTTCATTGTTGTTAATGCTGCTTGATGAGATTCTTCCGTAACGCCAGCACAGCAGCTAGAATCTACGTAAACAGGGATTTCTGGCAAACCTGCTTTCAGTATAATCGCATTAGAAACAACGCAAATATCAGTACATAAACCAACGAGCGTAATAGACTCAATAGGATTTACCGAGTTCATGCCTTCCAAACGGGATAATAATTCAAAGGATCCAAAGTTTGGCTTATCGATAAAGGATACAGGCTCATGACAGGACGCCCTTCTGCAGCTTCGATTAAACCTTTCACAATATGCCAGCCCTCTGTATTCTTCACGCAATGTGTAACAGGCAAGAACTTGCCCTCTTGGCTTTCAAGATAATTAGTATCATGCGTATCGCGCGTAAAGATAATAGGCCCGTCAAAGTTCTCAATTTTTTGGCGCACATTATCTACAATCATCTGCGCCTGTGCTGAGCCAAGGGCACCATCTACGAAGTCTTTTTGCATATCAATAACAACTAGAACCTTTTGCATAGTTCCTCCTGTATATAACCTACCAGTAATAAATTATTTATTCACTATACTAGTTATACTCTTTATACTCAATGACATCAATACTAGAAATTTATTCTTTTTCCTCAGCTAACGCATGACGTACGCGGTGTGGCTCATTATGAGCTAGCTTTCCTGCTGCAGCGGCCGCCACGGCACCTACAAGATCATCGAGGAATGTATTACAGTGACCGCCCTCTTCACTATCTAGCTTCTTAATAATACCCGGCTTTACCTTATCTAAATAACCATAGTTCGTAAATCCTATAGAGCCATACAGATTAACGATGGAAAAGGCTAGAATCTCATCGATACCATAGAGGCTTTCATCATTAGCTACGATTCGTTGCAAAGGTTGAGACAATTTATTTTGTTCCGTTAACTTGTCGAGCTCAATGCCCGTAATTATCGCATTGTGTACCTCTCGTTTTGAAAGCACAGATGCCACATGCTCACGACACTCTTCAATCTTTAAATTCGGCATATACGGTTTTTGAACGTATAAAACGAGCTCTGCAATATCCTCTAGCGTAACACCACGCTCCGCCAATAGATCATAAGTATATTGCTCTAAATCTTTTGTAGATTCCATAAGTGCTCCTTTATTTTTTCTTAGGCTTATCACCGGATAACATAACAATACTAACTGGAATAGTTATCACCAATTCTTCCTCTGTATCGACATGCTTTGTATTCCAAGCCGCCTCTTTGGCAGCCTCTTCAAAGATGGGGTAAGCCTCTCGATCTAATTTCCAATTATTAGGCCCCGCTTCAACGGCCACAATATTTCCCTTATCATCAGTCTTAATCTCTACTGGAACAATCAAGGTACCGTCAGCACTCGTTTTGAAAGCCTCACTAGGAATGATGACATTATAAGAGATTTGTTGCTGTAATTCATAGGTACGCTTATCTGTAGGCTTTAAATCAGCCGCTAAAGAAGTAACAGTTCCCATCATAGACGCCAATACGGCTAGTAACACAACACGTTTTAACATAGTTTCCTCTCGACTAAATACTCTCACGCTACACGCAGTATACGTTGATTATACCATTTATGATATGAAAAAATCCCTACCGAATATATCGGTAGGGATTCCTTATATTAGATTTTTTTAACCATTTCAGATTTCAATGCCATTGCACCGAAACCATCGATTTTGCAATCGATATCATGGCCATCGCTTGCACCAGTGATGAGGCGAATATTCTTTACGCGCGTACCTTGTTTCAAGATGCCCGCACCTTTTACTTTGAGGTCTTTTACAACAACAACTGTATCGCCATCAGCTAGCTCGTTGCCGTTAGCATCGCGAATGATACCTGCTTCAGCTGCAGCTTGTGCATCAGCCGCTGTCCATTCATGTCCGCACATAGGACAGATAAACATATGACCATCTTCATATGTGTACTCGTCGCCACACTTAGGGCAGTTAGGTAAATTTGCCATTTAGATCTCCTTTTCTCACTACATAATGAAAGTATTATACCATATAATACGTATTGCTATCCTCATATTTGTGTAAAAGTTGTACGAAATTAATTCGTATTTTTCAATATTCAAAATCCGCTATATACTAATAACGAAAGAGCCATTAACGTGAGTTAGGTTCATCTCCGTCTTTTCGAGGGAGGTGACATTATGACTGTATACGAAGCATTATCATTAATGATTTTATTCGCTACCCTCGTAGTGTTAATTCTTAAGAAATAATCAGTTATTTGATTATAAAATAAGATAAACCTAACGTGTCTAAGTACTGCAATACTTAGCACGTTAGGTTTATCAAATTCGTAATTCTTTGATGAGCCTAACGCCTAGAACACGTTAACTGGCTCTTTTGTACTTATAGTATAGTCTGAATTCTAGAGGCTGTCAATTTACATCGTCCTTAGAGGATATTATAAAATGAAATGGAATATAAATAATAACTTCTTCTTTAACATCAATATACCCTATATTCCAAACTGTATCTTTTGCAGACTGTACTAATTTTGAATATATCTCATCATTAGATATATTCTCATTTGGATCTAACTCAATTATTGAGTTTTATATTAACAAAACAAATAAAATATGTCCATTCAGTCCAAGTTCCAAAGAAAATAACTACAAAAGGGAGACTCACAACGGAGTCTCCCTTTATTCATCTATACCAAATCAACTAAACATCTACAATCCTTGCAGAAGTTGTAAATAATCTTGCCGTTGACTAAATATATTATATATACGCACTTCTTTTTCATCATCAAAGACACGATATAAAATAATATTTTTATTAATAATCAACATTCGATAGTTTTTATTACGTAAAACAGTATGTCTTGGAATCGTGCCCATATAAGGATTATCCGCTAATAAAAGGATTCTATCCTTAATATCTTGATAAACAGACTTGGCAATTTCATTGGAAAAAGATTGCTTTACATGCAGAACAATATGATGCAATGCCTGATCGGCCTGTGCCATAATAATGATACGATAAGCAGTGTCTTCCATAACTATTCGGCCTCAGCTAACAACGCTTCTATGCTGATAAAAGTATCCTCAATAGGACCCATTCTACCTTTTCGTTCGTCTTCCTCAGCCAATGCAATAGCCTCTAATAATTCGATCTGTGCTTTCAATTTATTATAGGTTTCATATCCCATACATACCGTATCACCACGACCATTTACCGTCATAATACAAGCTTCGTCCCCTGTTTTCAAAACTGTAGAGATTTCATTATATTTATTTCTTAAATCCGACGATGGTCGGATACTTTCACGTAATAACCCCATAAAAGCACCTCCTCATATACAAATTATATCATAATTTGTATATGAATTGTGAATCAGTAATCCTACCCCAATCGTTTACGCAAAATCGCATAGAGAATCATGCTAATAATAACGCTCATAATGGCTTGAATGGTATTGGTCACAATACTAGCAATGGCTACGCCTGGATCAAATACAAAGTATTCGGCAATGAAGTAGCCTGCTACGATGATAATGCCACCTACAATGGTTGCCACTAAGGCAGAGATAGTTGTCTTATTGTTATAGACAGTACCGACAAGATAGCCTTCAATGCCTTTCACCACAAAGGTGATTGGTACAAAGACTACGTAGCCGAGAAACAAATCAGCTAGCGCCGGGCCGATAGCACCAATATAGGCGCCATATTTTCGACCTAATAATAGAGCTGACGTCATAATAACGACATCTCCTACATTGAAATAGCCGCGAATGCCAGGTACTGGAATTTTTGTGTACATGGTAAACAGTGTTGCGAGGGCAATCAATACGGCTGTGAGTACTAACGCGGACGTAGTACTGCGGTTTTGAACGTGTTGCATAGCGTCCTCCTTATAAAAATAGACATGTGACTATATCCATCACATGCCTATACTATATACCTTTATGGTAACACCTGCAAATACATAGAATTAACTATAAAAAATACTATTAACAGTACTCTTCAAAACGTTCCTCTACATTGTAGAGAACCTCGCAATCACACCCGCCACCTTCCTTGATAATCCAGTCTAGTACGCTTTCAACATCTACCTTTTGTTTTTCTAAAAACTCTCTTGTGAAAGTCAGACTATGATCGCAACCGTCATTTGCTTCTAATTTCTCGTCTACATAATCAAAGAGATTCCAAAATAATTCTTCGTCCATAGGTAAACTATCTTTAAAATTCTGTTTTTCTTTAGCTTTATAGCCTTTCAATAATTCCTTTTTACGCGCTTTGTCCATTATGATTACTCCCTTTTATGTCTTATAAGTTATAGCTCATGACTTATATCTCAAGCCTTATTTCTCATATAATTCTGGTCGTTCTAAAACTGTGCCATATTTTAATTTTGGTAGTTTAACGAATTCAGGATACAACTGCTTAACCTCTTTACAAGATTTTAACGTAAGATGTTCTAAATTATTGAGTTCTAAAATGGGAGAGTAGTCTTTATCTATCACCTTTGCCGTTAAAAAGCTGAAAAAGCGCAACTGTTTCATATGGCGTAGAAATTCTAAGGATTGAACCTTAAGAATTTTAGGAGCGGCGAAGTCACCTTCTAAGGCAAGACTTTCAAGATGTTTTAGATTAGCTAATGGCGCATAATCATCAATTTGTTGAAAGTTTTCAATCGACAGCGCTACTAAATTTACTAATCTTGAAATAGGCTCTAAGCTCGATACACTTCTTCCGGACCCAATGTGTAGATATTCTAGTTCTTGTAAGTTCTCTAATTTTGAAATATCTGGATAAACACCCCATTTTATATGTAACCTTTTAAGTCTACGCTGGGCACACACCGCATCAAATAACTCCTGTGGCATTCTTGTACAAAACATGAGCTCTGTAAAATTATCTGGATGTTCAACTAAAAAATCACACCACTCCATCCAAATTCGCTTCTTATCTTTAGCAGAATAAGACTCATCTAACTGTGTGCAGTTGATTATCAGCTTGTCTTCACCATCATATTCAGAGACCTCTACCACAGATTTAGGCCGTGCCTCATCCTTATGATAGTAGTCAAAGCCATATTTAATTTGCTTTTCTGTTAACACTGCCATTTACAATTCCTCATCTTCGTCAGTCCTATAATTAGTTTATCTATAACCAGAGCCATGTCCAACAGATTATAACGGGCCTAACAAATTGATACGAGCACATGCCCATTAGCATCTAGCACTTGTTTATAGAAGCGTTTCATTTGCTCGAAATCATGAAGAAGTTCATCTTTGATTTCTTCCTCTTCCTCATCATAGTCCCAAATATTTGGTTATAGCTCTGCTTCTTTACAGGCTTTCATATCGAAAGATTCCAGTGCACTTTCAATATCAAATTGATCTAGAGCTGCCACGATATTGGCTAAATGATTGTGTTCTGTATATGCTACATAGTCTGATATAGCCTCAACAGCCATTACGCCTAGTACTGCTTGGCTAAGAGGATTTTTATCGTCTTTATGGTCAGTGCCCACACCAGTTAGCACAAAATGGAGTACATCCCACATCTTGTCGATATCAAGCAATAATTCATCATCGTCATTCCACTCTTCAACGCTCTCAAGAATTTCCTCTTCTTCTGCGCCCATGGCTTTAAGCTCTTTTAAATTTACATCGCTTAAACAGCTATAATTAGCATTAATCCCATAGTCCATAACCTCCTAATCCTATAATCTCAGTAGAAATGTAATAATCTGTAATCCCCTTAGATATATAGTACTCTATCGCTTATTTAGTACTCTATCTCTGTCAGTAATTCTAGTAAATTAGCCTCTCCTTCATTAGCTTTATTTAATAATGGCTTACCTAGTAAAAGCACTTGCAGTGAGTAGTAATAGAAGCTAAAGAATAAATCATCAGGAAATACATCTTCTTCCTCATATCTAAGAACGTCTTCATCTTCATCGTAGTCTTCAGACCATAGGTATTCTTCGTTGAGCATATCCTCAAAGTTCGGCAATGGATCTGCATGCTCTAGCATAAGACCATCTCGGATACACTCAGCAATCACAGTAAACAACTCAACCAATTGTTCTGCTAAATAATGAGCTACTTCATTCTGAGCGCTCTCTTCCTGGGCTTTCTTAAAAATACGAAGCAAGAAAATCATGGCGAATGGTGTAGCATGCCACAATGTGGATTGATGCTCAATATTTAACGCTATGTCCTCACCAGCCACATCAACAGCTTCAATACTGTCCATCTTCCATAAAACATCAAATTGATTAGGAAAATCTGTGCCCCGTCCATAAGAGGTCGTTAACCGATGCCACGGTATATCACTGACTTGTACGGTCTCTATGTATTTTTTAGTTACAGTATCCATTAAATTTACACCTTTATAGTAACAATTTTATATTTGCACATTTATATGTACGCCATAGATCAGTGCATTTATCGATGATTATTCCTGAACAACCTCTTTCACTAGTTCATAGGTGTCTATGAGACGCAGTTTTCCAATCCTAGGCTCATCTGTAATCTCCTCATAGATATCCTCAAGCGTTCTTCTTGGTGCTAGTGTCCATAATTTACACGGATATAGTTCAACTGTCCCGATAATTTCCAAATTATCCAGTAACAAGCCTAAGTCCTTATGATTGAACCAACAGTCTGTATCGATACCAAAATTTGTATTATCTTTTCGGCATGCGATTTTGCTGTTTAGAAACTGCTCCATTGTCGGTTTTTCTTCTTGTAAAAGCCGCGTACAGGCTAAATGATATTCGATTTTCCGCGGTGATTGATCCACGTCAGAGACAAAAATAGCACCATACTCGTTTTCAAATTTAACAGCTAATACGTCGCCCACCTTAAAATAAGGTACTCTTTTTGTTTTAGATTTACGAACCTTAATAGGCTTCGGATTTTCGCTCTGTAGCTGTACTGCTAACTTATCCAATACCTTTTGACGCTGTTTAAGGGCCTTATCATCGATTTCCAGCCAAAACTCATTAGGACCCTGAGCGATTATATCCAAGGCTTTCTGTTTAATATCAGTTGATAGATGCCCTATCTTCCATAACGAATAGGCCACCGCAGTCCAATAAATTTCTGTATAAAACTCATCAGTACAAAAATTTTCTTCTTCACTTAAAATGTCAGAAATGATCGTATCTACACTGATACCATCCTTGTACCGCTCAACAATGGCATTATAAATATCATGACCGTCGTCACTATCTATGATCTTCACTCCGTCAATTGCCATACGATTCTCCTATAACAACACAAAACCGCTTGAAATACTCTTTTATTGCTGATTATTTTCCCATTTTACATATTAAAAGAATAGACTTTCATATGGTGTAATGCTACCATCCTCTTCATGGTAAAAGCCTTGGTACAGAGGTTCTCGATGTGCCGCATCATAGAACTTTTGTAATTCAATAGCCACATTTGCTTCGGAAGGCATACCTAGCGCCTTGACAACCTCTTCCCATATTTCCATTTCTGTATAAGAAGCGATTTCATCATAACGCTCATTGGCATAGGCTTCGAGAGTATCCATGTCTGTATACTGGCTGGAGTCACAATAATCATGCCAGCAAATGCTATATACCAACAAATAGATTAAATCATCTATACTTTCAGCTATACGACCACATTGACCTTCGCTGCTGACATAACCGATAGAGCCATCCTCTAATTGATGATATTCACCGCCGGCACCATCTCGAGCAAAAGCCTTTCCATCCAAGGAAAAGGTGCATCGCCCCTCTACCTCATCCCGCTCCGTTGGCTCATCGAGCAAAAAGAAATCAAATAAAGCATCAAAATCTGCTGCTAAGCTAGAGTCTTCCTGTAATATTTTTAAATAATCCATATTCTTACCTCTTATAGATTCGCATATTTACTCTATTTCATCTCTTATTTTCCCGTAATTCTAACAACGTAGAAACCTCGTCCATATCGAGATTAAACATGTTACTTTCAAGATTAATAGGTTCAAAATAGTAACGAACTATATCTGTACCAAATTCATCTTCTAAATTGGCCCATTCTGCCCCTGAAAGCACGGTAAACCCAAGCGTATCGTTTCCAAGGCTTTCAACAAACCAGCGCACCTCATAATCAGGCTGAACGAAGTCGTTAAAGTATTTGATGGTTACATCCCGATCTTTCTCATCACCGTAAGGAATTAAGAGTTCATTATCGCCCTTTTGTAACACAATATCGTCACCATATAGCTTGCCATTGCTAACGGTTTGAATGTGGATAGGCTCATCCATCATATCATTAAAATAGCGCACCACATCTTCGTCATCCTCGCGCCAATCAATCCAGATAATAGCTTCAGAATCAAATAAATCATTTACATCAATGTCATTGACAAAGAAACTTCTTAACTCTTTATACAGATTTTCCATCGTCTCTCTCCTATGTATCACTTATATCTTTAGCTAAACTGCCACACCAGTGTCACCACTTTAAAACAACTTTATAAAGTTTCGTAAATCACATCTTGTTGAGCCGTAAAGTTTTCATCAAAGGAAACCAAAATATATAGATGTCCTGCTGGGGATTTTCCCACATCATAGCCTAGCGCAAATGCATCGTAACAACCTGACTTATCTAGCATAATATCGGTTAAGGTTAGTACAATAGACTCTTCTTGCGGTATTTTCTGTTGTATGAGTTCCTGTGCTAGTTGATCTAATTCATCTAATTCAACATATAATTGTTCCCACATTGGCAGTGAAAGCACCTCAGCCTCAGTATAATTGGTGCAACTAATATTAAGTTTTTGAAAGGCTTGTCCTTCATTCTCTAAACAATTAGTGCCCAATCTGCGAGATACAAAGTAAACGCCATACGGTTCTTCAGACCAGCTTTCAACATTCCATAAAGTCATTAATTCGGATTTTCTCATCAGGACGCTCCATTAGTTAATCATCCCGCAATATCTGCATCATCAGGGTTTCCCTCCGCATCAATATGAGCTATGATACAGTGCCCCCAGAAAATATCGTCATCGTCATAATAGACCTCTATGGTGCCATCATTACGAAACGCCAATTCGCCCATCGTAATACGCTTAGCAAATATTTCTGCCGTAATCGGATCTTGGTCATCATTGTCGAGCCAATCGTTAGCGAGGTCTAGCAAGTGTTCACTAATGTATGCGCTAATTCGTTGTTCAAATGCTTTGAAATTATCGATTTTATTGAAAGCCTCCAATGCAACAGTGCAGCTTTCATCAGAACCCTCATCCACATCAAGGGTGAAAGCATAATCATCAATTCTCAATCCATAGTATTGATACTCTCGATTTAACAAGAAATTCCCCCTGTCGGTATGAAGGTATTTAGGGGTTTTCAAATAAGCCGACAACGCCTCTAGCTCACTATGTTTAGCATGTTCCTCTAACACCTCAAGCACATAATAGCGATTATTCCAAGCCGGGCGCATATAGCCCAAGTCCTCTAATGGTTTTGCTTTCTTAACTAACAATTTATAGACACCGTGTGGCTCAAAAGAATAGCCCCATCTATCATCAAGGCCCTCTATAATCCATGTCAAAATGCCTTCGCTACGGTCAAGCACGCCAGTTCGAGTATCTAGGATAGCATCGGTGGACACTAATGGTCTATGGTACTTCTCTAAATAAGGACTCGCCCCATTCGCATCACTGCGCGGCAATGCATAGATTTCAAATACTTCCGGCTCAAACTCTGCTTCATATTCTGGTAGACGTACAACACTCATCATTCTCTCTCCTATTCATTACATTTATACGGCGCAAACTGTTTACAGTTAAGAATTACGACCTTTTTATAGATACGGCCACATTATAATCGTGCCACTACATTATAATTTTCGTTACATCATAAACGTTCAGCTACATCGATTCTATGTAATAGCTCTTTTGCTAGCTCTTGGGCTGTTTTGAATTCCTCATTTGAAAGTACCATAAGCACCAAACTATCTGTACCGATATCCATGCCTACTAACTTATATTTTTCCCACGTGGAATTAAGATGTGCGCACCAGTCCCCAATACATTGACTGTCATCAAATACGGCTGTATCAATAGACATATCTCCAGTTAAATTTTCACCAGTAGATAGCTTTTTATTATGGATTAGCTTCTGCACATGATAAAGAAAATCCTCTAATTCGATTTTCAAAGATAACTCTACAGCACGACCAGTAGATAGTAACTTCTCATAGAGATTCCACCAGCTATCTTCTAGTTCTTCCATGGAATGTAACTTTGCCTTGGTCATGAATGATTTGGCTTGTTTAGCATCGCCTAGCAACAACGTTGCTAACTCTGTAAATGTAGATCGCATCTGATCGATATCTAGATACGCTACTTCTACACACAAACTACAATCAGGTACTCTGCGTTTTTTCACAAAAGCCCGCATCATCTTCACTGCATCAGGATAACTTACATCAGCCATACGATAGGTCTTACCATCTATATCTAAGAATAAATCTACTGCATCCTGCGTTTTACCTACACGTGCTTTCATGGCTGTACATCCATCGATAGCATGAGGTGGATATAATTCTATAAACATGAAAAATCCATCATGCATAGCCTTGAGGGTATTATCTATGCCTACTATGTTAAAACCATTTCGATTATAATCAGGACTCTTCAAACGCCATTCTTCATAGTTATCGAAGAGTTTTTCTTGAATCCAATTGTAAAAACTCATATATACTCTCCACTATATACTGCTACTTATATGTAATACATATCTTAATAAATGTCTTAATATGTATCTTAATTATAGCATTATTAAGGAATACTTATAATAAAAGCACCGCACTTTTACACTTAAAAGAAATACATATCGCAAAGACACTGTACAAGACACTATAATCCCATATTTAATAGAAAAAAATACTCCTACAAGATGCCTCTTGTAGGAGTATTGATCACACTATTTGGATTCTTATTTAGATTCTAATTTATTTAGATTCTAATTTAGCTGCTAATTCAGTATATTTTCGTTCTAACTCATTATATTTTTCAGATAGATCTTTCATATCTTTCTTGAGTTGTGCCGCATCTTCAGTAGTTACCTCTTCGGAGCTTTTACCAAATTTGAAATTAGCACCTAAGCTAATTGTATTACGACCATTACCAACGGTAGTAGCAGCATTAAACATTGTGTTTTTATTAGGGCGATAGAAGGCACCTAAAGCTGCTGCATTAGCATTTTTATAATTACCAAAGCCAACAGAGTAGGACCATTTATCATGTTTATCGAAATCTAATGGATGCAAGCCAGCAAGTGCTGCAGAAGCCGCCGCTACGCTAGATACTTGTTGATCCGTATACGCCTTAGCTTCATTCAAGCTATTCGCGCCACCATTAATAATACGATTATTTAACGTATTAATATCGCCTTCTATGGTAGTGATACGGTTTTCATGATTATCTACTACATCTTTAATAGCGTGTAATTGAGATCCATTGACTGCATCAGTAGAGGTTGCAGATACACGGCCTGCTGCTACATTTGTAATGGTACGTTCTGCACCACTATCACCAATACTCAATGTACCAACCGCATTTCCTCCAGCAAAACTATATGTTCTGCCGCCGATTATACCGGAACTAGTAGATACAGCTGTATCAGTAACAGACTTAGCACCAAGTGCAATGCTGTTATCTGTTGCAGCCTTCGCATTTGTACCGATAGCGATGCCATTTTCCTTTGTTGTAGTTGCGCTATGACCGATTGCTAAAGAGTCCTTTTCTGCTGCTTGAGCTAATGTACCAGCGGCAAAGGCACTTTTACCAGCACTAGTAGAATAGTTACCTAATGCTACAGAATCCTCATTAGAAGCTGCAGTCTTAAAGCCCAATGCTGTAGAATACGCACCGCTAGCATTTGCATAAGATCCCACTGCAGTTGTATTCATAGCAGTTGCTTCCGCATTAAAACCAAATGCAGAGGACTGATTACCAGAACCTGTGGAGCTATAACCTACTGCTGTAGCGTAATCATTTTTTGCTTTTGCATTATAGCCAATCGCTGTGCCCATAATGTTATTGGCCTTTGCATTATTACCAATAGCAACTGTATTTAGAGCAGTTGCTTCTGCTTTACGACCAATGGCATACGCATCATCGGATGTTGCTTTCGCAGTATCACCAAAGGCGATAGCATTATTACCTTGAACCTTAGCACCAGTACCACCTACCAAAGCATTATTACCTTTAATGGTATTATTCTTACCTAAAGCCACAGAGTCATGTCCGTCAATACTATTATATGAACCAACTAATAAAGAGTTAATCGCATTGTCATTATTGGCATGCCCAAAGCCGCCTACGATATTATTAGTACCACCAACAGTATTGCTAGTACCTACTACCAAGCTGTGAGTAGCAGAGTTTGTATTATACCAACCTGCTACGATACTGCCCGGACCAGATGCAGTATTATTAGTACCAGAAGTAATACTATTAGAAGCAGAAGGTCGAACTGTATTATTGTCACCACCGAGCAATATATTATTTACAGGAGAGAACATACCATTCTCAACTTTGTTATTTCCACCATAAGCAATAGAATTTTTCATGCTTAGTGGCGCAGCAGTTGTAGCACTAATATCTAAATTGGATGCTGCAAGTGCTGTTGTAGTAATACCTGCGGTAATCATAGCCGTTAACAGTAATTCTTTTTTCATTTCGTTTCCCCCTTTTAAGACAACACAAACAATAAACCTAAAAAAAGATTCAAACCTATCTAATAGAACTTGAATCTTATTGTACCCCTCTATACACTATTCATTGTCAAAATATGAATAAAATATGAATATTACTCTAATATTATAAGTCTAGCTCATAAGAATTGCAAGATAATACAAAAAGAAGGCATACGGCTTATAAAAGCTGTATGCCTTCTTTATATGATAATCAAATAAGTTTGAAATGATCATCAATAAACTTATTCAATTGTGCTGCGATTTCAGCAAATTCACAGTTCAAATCTAGTGTTCTAACACTTATCTTATTTCCACTCATCATATATGTATTATTTGGTTGAATTTCATCATCTGTTTGTGCATAAAGTAACATTCCCGAAACCTCTGAATGATCTTTTAACTGATAGGATTTATTTTTGACATATGTAAAAATCTGATAAAGATTATGTGAGTGTATCTTATGTGTATCATATCGTGTTTGGGTATTACTAGAATAATACTTAGCATCGATAATAAGCACTTTATCATTATAAGTAAGCATAATATCACTCTTCATAATAGGAAGCATATATACTTCACTATCATCAAGTGCCCATTTTATTTCCGATGAACTAACTGATATCTGAGGATAATGTCTGCGGTAATACTCCAAGACAAACTTCTCATACAGATGATGCATTTGTTGTTCATCTAAAAAGTCCATTACCCTTTTAGAACCATCAGAGCTAGACTGTAATAACCCCTTAATAATCATATGACATATAGAGAGTAACATCTGATATGCTCGATTATTACGATTATAATGCATATTCCAGTTGATATTGTTGACATCAAGAGAACTTACGTCACTAAAATATACTAATAGTCTACGAAGTTCCTTCTTTCGACTTTTAGAAATATCTAATCGAATAAGTAATTCTAAGGTTGATTTGATGATTCTATTCATATAGATATTTTCTGAAAAAACATCATAAGAACAAACTACGTGATTCTTATATATACAATTAGTTTTTATAGATTCTGATAATTCAAAACGTCCTCGAGGCGAGCATAGTGCTTCTATTTTTTCTAAATATCCCTTTTGAATTCCACGCTTTATCTGAATAGAAATACCTCTAGATAAAACTGAGGATAACATTTCTAATACATTATCAAACTGTTCAACTGACACTCGCTTATAACCTTGAGGATCTAATATTCGAAAGGCATAAGATAACATATAG
Organism: Veillonella sp. AM51-8BH; assembly: GCF_003463825.1. Taxonomy (GTDB): domain Bacteria; phylum Bacillota; class Negativicutes; order Veillonellales; family Veillonellaceae; genus Veillonella. The sequence continues at coordinate 2,169 of NZ_QSDY01000032.1, read as the reverse complement.
TAAATATTTCGAATAGGTATCACTTAATTGCGCTCCTTAAATTATTACTCCATTCATTTACCATATCAACATCGTCAAACCAATATTCATTCAAAAGAGGAATTAACTCAAATTCAACAATTCTGCTGAGAGAATCTTCCCTTTCATATGTTTCAGATTTATCTAAATCACAAAAATAACTATGTCCTATACAAAAACCTGCGCCTAAAGTTTCATCTGATTTAATAACTAGATTAAGCTGCTTGATACATTCTATAAGTTTATTAAATTTATCATTATTGAGAGAATGTTGATAAGACTTAAACCCATCAGACTCAAAAGCAGGCTTAAGATCAAAGAAAGCAAAACGTCTTCTTAACGCATAATCTAGCATAGCTAAGCTACGATCTGCAGTATTCATCATACCAATAATATAAAGATTTTCTGGAATAGAAAACTTCTCATCTGCATAAAGTAATTGTAAAGCTACACCTCTTTTATCGCTTTCTAAAAGCATAAACAGTTCCCCGAATATTTTACTTAAATTACCTCGGTTAATTTCATCAATAATAAAGAAATAGTCATTATCACTATCAACCTCAGCCCTTTTACAAAATTCATAAAATACGCCATGCTTAAGTTTAAAACCATTTTCAGAAGGGCGGAATCCCATAATAAAATCTTCATAAGAATAGCTTTGATGAAACTGTACCATCATAACACGATTAGGGTCTTTTACTCCCATCATAGAATAAGCTAGACGTTTCGCAGCAAAAGTCTTACCCACACCAGGTGCGCCTTGCAATATAATATTTTTCTTATTTTTAACAAGTGATACCAGTGTATTATAATCTTCATCACTCATATATACAGAATCAAGAAATCGGTCCTTATCATATGTAGGGTAACTTGTTTCTAACGTTTCACCATCATCCAACATATCCCTATCAAAGAAAAGATTTAACTGCTCAACATAATCTGTAAATGATGTAATATCCGTTAAAGTCTTCATAGGTGATTGTCTTGAGCATTCCCATTCGCCCCGATCAGTCCACTCAACTTTACGTATATTTTTAAACTCTTTTCGTTGAGAGTCATATATGTAATCAGACTTAACAACACCTCGACCGATAATAAGATGCATACCATTCTTCGCGAATACAATATCACCCGGTTTCATTTCATTGGCGAATTCCCAGGTAGCACAAGCGGAGTGAATATAAGATCTAGATGGATCATAATGCTTATTCATTACTTGCTTTATTTCATCTTTGCTATTATAGGCACGCAAATCTCCTATCGCATCCCATCCTATAGCCATAATATTATTGTCATAACATTCGTCCCAAATTTTAGCACCTTTGCCAGGAGAATAAATCCAATAATGTATTGTTTCTATATCATCATCAGCTAAGGCAGCTCCTTTAGCTTTGGTTTTTCTTTGTTTTTCATCAGCACGTTTCTGACGATTAATCTCCTCTGAGTATCTCCATGCCTCAAAACTTAACTCCATAAAATTTTTAAGTTTACTCTGATCACTACTTAAAAAGGCCCCTAATTTATAAACTATTTCAAAATATTTAGATGCTGAAATTTTATCTTCAACAATTGGAAGACTATTGACTAAGTCAATCGGCATCTTTCCCGACTCATAAATATACCACGTATTTCTCTGATCTAGATTTAAAAAATGAGTTGGAGCAATCCAATATAACCCCATAGTAATCTTACTATTTCCGTTCCCCTTCTTATTAATAGCCAAGTCAAAATACTGGGATACTGTCAAAGTATTCTTTGAATTCGAATCATTAGTATACATAAGTGCAGATTCATAAAGATCCCAAAGAGTATCTATATCGTCTTCATCTCGTTCATCGATAAAATAATAATAGGTAGCATTTTGATTATTTAGTAATGGAATTCCATCAAATGATGTAGGTATAGGTGCTTTTATATCAAATAGATTTGCAACTGTAGAAATAATCTTATTTCGATTATCAATTGTCATAGAGCTTTTATTAAATAACCCAAAAATAGTAAATGGATCTATATCAACAAGCTTCCTATCCCGTTCTAAGTTGGCATCTATATCAACAAGCTTCCTATCCCGTTCTAAGTTGGCATATATATACCTGTAAGATCATATATTTTCTGTACTTTTTTTATAAGAATCTCCCGATTATTCTTATA
>NZ_QSDY01000031.1 GCF_003463825.1 Veillonella sp. AM51-8BH | reverse complement strand
AAGTTGGTCTTTTTTTCTTTATAGAAGTATATTTCTTATTTAATTATAGCAATCCTTTACTTTCCATCATTTCTTTAATATTTAGTAAAGTAGATTTACAAACTACATCATATTCTAGTGTACTTAAGAAATCTGCAAATTTTTTATCATCTTCATTTTTACAGTTTTCATAAGGTATCTTACCATTTTGTTGATATGGTTCTAGAATCCGATTTCGTCGGTGCTTCCACGTATTGTAATAAGGACCTTTAAATTTTGTCATAAAGCCATTGCTATCGACTAATACAAAGCCTTCAGACTCATGAAATGAATTAAGTTCCTCATTCATGATGGTTTCTAGTTCGCCCATAGTATTAACTAGTTGAATTGTTTTCACAATAGATATCAATGGTATGTCATATTTCTTAAGGATGGAGTCTAGTTCTGCTAGTCGTTCCCTAGAAAAAGATACATCAATATGCTTACCATTTACATCTAATGTATTTTGAATCATATCAAGTACATAAAGATGATCTTGGTCGTATTTAATAATATGAGTATCCTCTTGGCTAATGACTTCGAACATCATAGAGCAGTTATTACGCTTTAATAGTTCTTTAATTTCTTCTTGTAAGACTTCAGGTAATTTTTGGAATAAAAATCTTTAAACAAATCTACATGCATACCTTCTGTAGTAGATTTAGATGCAAAAACTAGTTCATCCTTGATAACACTAAGGATAGCAAGGTATCCATTTTCTTTAGTTCGAATTTCAACAGGGAAGAAGAGTGTGTTAGCTAAATTATTTAACTCTGTTTCTGGCCTCTCATTGAGATTAAAGAATTTATTATAACTACGTAATTTCACATCTCCTGTTAAGCGATCTACAAATAATCCTCGCGCTTGTACGGTACTTTCGTTCCATAGTCGTTTATGGAATACACGAGAGGTGAAATTCAAGGAGTATAGGTTAGGGGAGCATTTTTTTACTTTTACTAATTTAGAATTACCTAAAATATTAATATCTTCATTTTGTGTGTAGATAAGATGTTGTGTCATGTTTTGGTATTCATGGCGCATGTAATCTTTATCGTACACATCATTTTTAATACCACTTTTAGTAAATGCATCTGCAGTAATATCAATGTATTTAAGCTCTCCACCAAATTCTACTTCTCCTTCTAAACAGAAGGAATATGTACCATCGGGAACACCGCGATGACCATGAATTTGAATAAAGTTTTGACACATACCTTTTTCGTAATTAGCATCATATATTTTAGCAATATCTGTTTCGTAAGCTCCAAAACCATTAATAAAGGTAGAGGTAGCTATAAAGGTCATATTAGGTACATAGGAAAGACCACCATGGGATACTAAATATTTCTTGCCATGGAAACTAAATGGATAACATTGACGAAGTGATTTATAAAAGAGGCGTAATTCTCGTTGAAGAGATTCAACTTCTTTTTTAGTCATATCTTTTATGATAGGTGCTACTACTTCTTTCATAAATCGTTTGGAACGATCTAAATTTGTATTGAAAGCAAAGTTTGCGATATGTCGTTCGTGATTACCTTCTAACATAATAGTATTAGGCAATGTACTAAGACGCATCATTTCGTACATCATTTCTTTATTTTCAATACCGCGTTCCAAATAGTCACCACAAAAGATGTAAAGTGTTTTTTCATCCCAAGGTGAGATAGCTTGTTGTAATGCCGTGTAACAACCGTGAATATCACCAATGATACGCACTCGTTCATATTGATTTGTCAAATCTACGGTAAAGTAATTGTTGATTTCATCGATAGAATTTATTTTCTTACAAAACTTTGGTAATGGTGTTGTCTTAATCACCTTGTGCATACGGTGAATGACTTGCTCCGGTACTCGTTTGTAATCTGTACGTTCTGCATTACGAGCCAAGCATTCTTCTAGTGATGTATCTGGTTCGTAGTAATATACAGTATATTTATATTTGTTAAGCAATTCTTTATATGCATTAACAGCTTTAGATGTAGTGTGGGTAGCATCTAAAACGACAAAGTCGCCATTGCTCATTCGTTTTTCTAAGCAATCTAGGAGGAGCTCCCAGGCCGGACCATTATCCTCTTGTGAAATATACCAACCGTCCTCACCAAGAGAAGGGCTGCGTAATAGCATACGGAAATGATCGGCTTCTAAGGTGTAAGCCTCAAGATTGTTGTCACGAATCCACTGAGACTTACCACTAGCAGGAGCACCACGCATTAATAATAGTGTTCTCATAGTAATAGTCCTCTAATCTGCCCATAGGGCGTAATAAAATATAACTGTATAAAAAACGAAAAGAATATTATTGAAAAATTGAAAAAAGCATAAAAAAACAGTCTCAACGGATATCCGAGAGACTGTCTTACTTGCTTTAGAAATTATAAAGCGTTTACTTTAGCTGCAAGGTTGGATTTTTTGCGAGCTGCAGTGTTTTTATGAAGTACACCTTTGGAGGCTGCTTTATCAATTACGCTAGTAGCATGAACAAGTGCTTGTTTTGCTTCTTCTACTGCGCCTGCTTGAACAGCTTCAACGGTTTTACGAGCTGCTGTACGGATTTGAGATTTTACAGCGGCGTTTTTCGCACGACGTTCAGCATCCGTTTTTACGCTTCTAATACTGGATTTAATGTTTGGCAATTGAGTCACCTCCTTAAAAATCGTTTCTTATACCTGAATGATTATATCATACCACATATTGATACGCAAGGACTTTTCAGCCCAATATTTTCCTTATTAATATGAAGTATAAAACATTTCTACTGCTTATTAACTATACCATATAAGCCTATTTTATGAAATCAAGATTATTAATATATTAGCCAATATTGTAATTATTTAATTATGTTGATTTTAAAAGTTAGTTGGCTCCCTTATGTTATAATAAAGGATAGAATTAAGTGAGGTGTCTTATGAAAAAATTAATGATTATAGATGGCAGTAGTTTGTTATTCCGTGCATTCTTTGCATTACCACCGTTGAAGTCTGCTTTAGGAACTCCAACGAATGCAGTGTACGGTTTTTTAACAATGCTCATCAAATTGTATGAAGAAATCAATCCTGATTATATTGCAGTAGCTTTTGATAAAGGTCGTCAGACATTCCGTACAGAAATGTATAGCGAATATAAAGGTAATCGTCCAGATGCACCAGAGGATTTACGACCTCAATTTAGCCTTATTCAAGATGTATTAAAAGCGTTGGGTATTTGTGTTATTGAAGAAGAAGGTTTTGAAGGTGACGATATTCTAGGATCGTTGAGTAAGAAATTTGGTACACCAGAAATGGCTGTTAAAATTATTACTGGTGACCGCGATAACCTTCAACTCGTAACAGAACATAGTCATGTATTCCTAACTAAAAAAGGCATTTCTGACATGTTAGAGGTTACTCTTGATAACATGGAGGAACTTTATGGTTATGGCCCAGATAAGGTTATCGAAATGAAAGCTCTTATGGGGGATTCTTCCGATAATATTCCAGGTGTACCAGGTGTAGGTGAAAAAACGGCTCTTAAATTGATTACAGAATACGGTAATCTTGAATCTGTATATGACCATATTGAAGATATTTCTGGTAAGAAATTAAAAGAGCGACTCATTGAAAATAAAGACTTAGCGTTCTTATCTCGTGAGTTAGCTACCATCAAAACGGATATGGACTTATCTTACAAGGTAGAAGACTTTGTACAAAATTTCCATACTTCTGAGGTACAGCCTTTATTTGAAACTCTTGGTTTTACTAAATTAACACCTAGAATTGTACAAGTAATGGGCGGAGAGGAAGCAGCTTTTGGTGATTTTGGCTCTCTTTTTGCACCACAAGAGGAAATTTCTCTAGACGATTTAGCTGATGCTAAGGCTCTAACTCCTGACTTCTATACAGATAAAACAGTAGCAGTTCATGTTGTGCTCGATGGAAAAACTCCATTTAGAACAATCGAGACTACCTATCTTTCTAATGGTGATACTATCGTTAAAACAAATGATACAAAGGCTGTTCTAGCAGTATTACAAGGGGCTAAGGCCATTGTTACTACTCAAACAAAAGAACTAATAGAAGCATTAGGTAAAGAGTCACCAGCTGAAATCTCTTTGTTTAATGATGATAACACTGCACGTATCCATGATATGTCTCTTCTAGCATACTTGTTAGATCCAACACGTACTAACTATGGTTATCTATATTTAACGGAACGTTTCTCTGTGCCTAGCATTGCTAGCGGTAGCGTAGATGTAGAGTGCGTATCTATGGTGAAAGCTTTACTTGCTATGAATGATGTAGCTTGTGAATCTGCTCGACGTGAAGAGTTATGGTCTTTATATGAAACTATTGAGTTGCCATTGATTCATACATTAGTAGTAATGGAGAAAAATGGTATATATATTGATACAAATAAGCTGGCTGAAACGACATCTCGCTTTAAAGATGAATTAGCCCAAGTACAACAAGAGATTTATGATCTTGCTGGTGAAACTTTCAACATAAACTCTCCAAAACAGTTGGGGGTCATCTTGTTCGAAAAGATGAACTTGCCAGTTATTAAGAAAACTAAGACTGGATATTCTACAGATGCTGAAGTACTTGATATGCTACGTAATGAGAGTCCAATCGTGGAAAAAATCTTGGCATACCGTTCTGTAGCAAAATTAGTATCTACCTATTGTGAAGGATTAGCAGTCCTTATTAATGATAAGACTAAGCGTATTCATACTACCTTTAATCAAATGGTTACGGCTACAGGTCGTCTTAGTTCCTCTGATCCTAACTTACAAAACATTCCTGTTCGTACCGAAAAAGGCCGTGAAATTCGTGCCTTATTCTATCCAGGTGCAGGGTATGACACATTAGTGAGTGCCGATTATTCTCAAATTGAGTTACGTATTTTAGCACATCTTTCTGGCGATGAAGCGTTGATTAAAGCTTTCGTTGATGGTAAGGATATTCATCGCTTTACTGCAGCAGAGGTACTAGGTAAATCTCAAGATGAGGTAACAAGCGAAGAGCGTTCTCATGCAAAGGCTATTAACTTTGGTATTATTTATGGTATTTCTGACTTTGGCTTATCTCGCGACCTTGGTATCACACGGGGAGAAGCTAAAAATTATATTGACTTATACTTTAGCCGTTATCCTAAGGTTAAAGAGTACATGGATCGTATGGTTCAGGAGGCCCATGAAACTGGTAAGGTTCGCACTATGTTCGGCCGTCAACGCGAACTTCCTGATATTAATAGCCGCAACTTTAACCGTCGTTCCTTTGCTGAACGTACGGCGATGAATACACCAATTCAAGGTACTGCTGCAGATATTATCAAGTTAGCAATGAACCAAGTTGAGCAAAAGCTAGAGGAAGGAAACTTTAAATCTCGACTTTTATTACAAGTACATGACGAACTTGTATTAGAAGTAGTGAATGAAGAATTAGACGCAGTTGAAGAATTATTGCGTTCTACAATGCAATCTGTAGTAGAATTACATGTTCCTCTTATTGTAGATGTGCATCATGCTGAGAACTGGGCATTGGTAAAATAGTTTAATTAATAGTATTACGTGTTAGAAGGTATATATGTTTAAAATAGGCTTAACTGGTGGTATTGCATCAGGCAAGAGTACAGTCCTTACCTATTTTAAGGACAAAGGAATACCCTATATCGATGCTGATATTGTAGCTCGCGAAGTAGTAGAGCCTGGTACTGAAGGCTTAAAAGCCATTGTAGATACCTTTGGTTCTACTGTTTTACATGATGATGGCAAACTCAATCGTGAAGCGCTTGGTGCTATAGTCTTTCACAATGAAGAGAAACGACAATTATTAAATAGCTGTCTAAAAACACATATACGCAATCGTATTATGGAGTTGACAGCTCAATATGAACAAGGAAATACACCGGTTTTAATCTATGATATTCCATTACTCATCGAAGGGGAATGGTATACCATGATGGATGAGGTGTGGCTCGTATATGTGAATGAAACGACTCAAATCGAACGTTTAATGAGTCGTAATGGATATACGAGAGAGGATGCCCTTGCTCGTATTAATAGTCAAATGCGGCTTGATGATAAACGTGCCTATGCAGATATAATCATTGATAATAATGGTACGCCTCATGATTTGATAGTACAGTTGAATACTATTTGGAATGAGCGTATAGAGATAGTTTTACAAGAATCAAAATAATTACCTATTATGTACTAAAATTGGTATATAAAAATTAGTATTAAATGGTATAATAAGCCCATAAAATTTTTTATAATAGTAACCTACCATTTGGTGTATTACTATGTTGTACCGATATCAAAATCGGATAAAGATTGTGTAAGGAAAGGGGGATATATGAAACGTGCAACGGCAACGGCGTTATCGTGCGTCGTACTAGGGTGGTTTTATTTTACTCATTTAGATGACCCTATAGCGCGTCAAGTGGCGTACCCCTTTAACTATAGAGATGTAGTGATGGCTGCAGCTGATAAGGAACAAGTACCACCTTCCTTGGTGGCTAGTGTTATCTTAGCTGAAAGCAAATATAAGAATACTGCAGAATCAGAAACAGGTGCCCTTGGATTGATGCAACTTATGCCTGATACGGCACGCTGGGTAGCTCAACAAGTTGGACATGGCAACTATACAGACCGTCAGTTAAAAGAGCCGGAAACTAATATTGAGTTAGGTACATGGTACCTAGGTCATTTGTTAAAGGAATTTAATGGTGATGAGGTGCAGGCGTTAGCTGCGTACAATGCGGGACGTGGTCATGTTGAATCTTGGCTCAATGAGAATAAATGGAATGGCATGGTTGATACCATACCTTTTCCTGAAACGCGTAGCTATGTAAAAGCTGTCTTACAGTATCAAGAAAAGTACGAGGCATTATATGGAAACGATTATTGAAGCTTGTAAAGCATTAGATTATTCATGGTTGCCTCAGCAGATTGAGGGATTTACCTTAGTGGCGTCCAATGAAGCTGATTATACGGCACTACTTGAGCGTCTCGGAGTCGGTGAAGAGGTATTAAAGGTACCTATTTTCCATTATCAAAATGATTTGGGGTGGCGATGGTCTGCCTTATATGATAAAGAGGTAGAGGACTATACAGTACATATTGAAATGCCACTATTTTCCTTTGTTGATATTTCTTTTGTGCGTGCTGATTTAGAGTCGTTTTGGCAAGGATTACAAGATCGCTGTGTCAAAGGTTTAACTAATATGTTAATCGAGCCAGCGAATAACTTTACCTTTACGTATCGTCGCCGAGGAATACCTAAATGGGATTTTTCCGAGGTCATGCCTAAAGAACTGGAAGGTTTTATATGTGATGTTGATCCAGCTCACGGAATTCGGATGATTAATGGTTCTTTTATTATCGGTGAATATCGTAAGATGGATGAATGTACTGGATTATTGCTATATTATAACGAATTACGTGATGAGTACTTTGCAGAGCTTCGTTATAAAAACTATCCTGAAATAGACCATCATTTAGATGCTAAAAATTTAGTTGATTTAACCGCTGTTCTTCGTGAGCATCTAGGTCCTATATTAAAAGGGTTAAATGAGCGGGTTGACTAATAATTGTAAAGTGTGACTATGCTATTTTTTGAGTTATTTTATATTATATGAAATAATCTATGTGGGAATGTTTGGTTAAAGCCCATAAGAAAGCGTAGAATTTGTATATACACAGTAAATGTGATATACTATATATGACTTTTATATAAATCTTTTAAAAGAGTGGGCTTATGTCCACTCTTTCATTTATGATTAGCCTAATTTTAAGGTGTTTGTAATCAAGAGATATATACAAGATGTAGTAATGAAGGAGGCGATGGCTATGAAGAGAGAAGCAGTAGAGGAATTTGTATCCTCTGTAGTTGAAGGTATTATAGCCGGCACCGAAATGGAACTAGTCGATGTAGATTACGTTCGTGAACGCGATTGGTATTTACGTGTCTATCTCGACAAACCAGGTGGTGTGGATTTGGATGACTGTCAGTTGGTTAGCGAAAAACTAAGTGATGTGCTCGACGAAAAAGATCCAATTACGGAAAACTATTTATTGGAAGTATCTTCTCCAGGCCTAGATCGAGTTCTTAAGAAGGATAAGGATTTGGTTCGCTATAATGGTCGTGATGTTGATATCCAGCTATTTAAACCGATTAATGGCAGTAAACAATTTACTGGTGTATTAGAAGGTTTTACAGACACAACTATCGATTTTACTATCAATGGTGAAAGCATGACATTCGAACGGTCTGCCATTGCACAAATTCGATTACATCTTGATTTTTAATATATGGAGGCATACGAGTGAGTCAAGAATTAATTCAAGCGGTAATGGTGCTTACAAAGCAAAAAGGTTTTGCTCCTGAGGTTATTTTTGAATCCTTAGAGGCTGCATTGTTACAAGCATATCGCAAAGAACCTACATCTAATCCAGATGCGTACGTTGTGATTGACCGTGAAACAGGCGATTATAAAGTAATGGCTAAAAAACAAGTAGTGGAAACTGTGGAATTGCCAGAAACAGAAATTAGCTTGTTAGAAGCGCGCAAAATTGACAAACGTTTTGAAATTGGCGACGTAGTAGAAGTCGATGTTACTCCAGCTAACTTTGGCCGTAGTGCTGCCCATACTGCAAAACAAATGCTTATTCAACGTTTGAAAGAGGCTGAACGCAGCGTAGTATACGAAGAATACTATAGCCGTGAAGGCGATATCATTACTGGCGTTATTACACGTGTTGAAGGTAAAAATGTATTTATCAATTTAGGTAAAACAGAAGCAATCTTGCCTCCTACTGAGCAAATTGCTACAGAAACATATCGCGAAGGAGATCGTATTAAATGCTATATCGTAGAGGTTAAGAAAACTACGAAAGGGCCTCAAATCATGATTTCCCGCACACATCCTGGTTTATTAAAACGCCTCTTTGAATTAGAGGTGCCAGAAATTTATGAAGGCGTGGTAGAGCTTAAATCCGTAGCTCGTGAGCCTGGTATGCGTTCTAAAATCGCTGTATATAGCCGCGATGAAAATGTTGACCCAGTAGGTGCTTGCGTAGGTCCAAAAGGTCAACGTGTGCAACATATCGTTGATGAATTACACGATGAAAAAATTGATATCGTTAAATGGGATGAAGATCCAGCAATTTATATCGCAAACTCTTTGAGTCCAGCAAAGGTTGTATCAGTTGATGTAAATGAAGAAGAAAAATCCTCTTACGTTGTAGTTCCTGATTACCAATTATCCTTAGCAATTGGTAAAGCTGGTCAAAATGCTCGATTAGCAGCTAAATTAACTAACTGGAAAATCGATATTAAGAGTGAAACTCAAGCAGCTGAAGAACCTTTTGCAGGTTTTGGCAATGCTGAGGATGGAGAATAGTCATGAAACCGAAATCCCAACCTATGCGCACCTGTGTAGGATGTGGTGAGCCAAAGGTAAAACGTGAATTGATTCGCGTAGCCTTGAGCCCAGACGGTAACATTAGTATTGATCGCACTGGTAAAGCACCAGGACGTGGAGCCTATCTATGTGAATCCATGTCGTGCTTTGAACAAGCCTATAAGGCAAAACGATTAGAACGGTCATTAAAGCATAGTGTATCGAAAGAAATATACGAAGCGTTACAACGTGATTTACAAGAGCATGAGTAATCACTGATATACATGAATGAAGATAAAATTTTGAATCTCTTAGGTTTAGCACAACGAGCAGGTAAGGTTATTTCCGGTGATTTTATCGTAGAAAAGGCTATAAAGCGAAAGGAACCAAAATTGGTACTTCTCGCTGGTGACTGTGCAGCCAACAATGAAAAGAAATATACTCAATTAGCAGAAACACATCAGATTCCACTTCATAGTATTGCCAATAAAGAGGCGTTAGGAACGGCCATTGGTAAAGAAGTTAGGGTAGTAGTCGCCGTACTAGATGATGGATTTGCAAAGGCAATAGTAAAAGAGATTGATCGATAATAAGGGGGTATGTAGATGTCCAAAAAGCGCGTCCATGAAATCGCCAAAGAGTTCGGCGTAGAAAGTAAGCAGGTCATTTCTATCTTGCAACAACATAATGTAAATGTTACGAAAGCAGTTAATTCTGTAGATGATTCCGGTTATGAAATTGTAAAAAAACAATTGAGTAAGAAATCTGAAGCACCTAAAGTAGCACAAAAAACAGAACAAAAAGTAGAACAAAAATCTGCTCCAACTGCAGCTCATAAACAAGAAGCTGCGCCACATAAACAACAACATCCAAATCGTTCTAACGAACAGAAAAAGGATAATCGTAAACAAGGTGGTCAAAAACAAGACGATCAATCTAAACAAAATGACCATAAAAAGGGCAATGTACGTCATGTACAAATCTCTGAACCTACACGTAAATCCGAAGGTAACCAACAATCTGGTGACCGCGCTAACAACCGCCCTAACAATAATAATCGCAATAGTGACAACCGCAATAACAATGGTCGTCCTAATGATGCGCGTAATAATGATAATCGCAATAACGACAATCGAAACAATGATAATCGCAATTCTAATAACAATGATCGTCGTAACAAGAAAAATAAAAAAGGTGGTAACAACCGTCCTCAATCCTTGTTATCTACATCTATGCAAAAGAAAAAGAATCGCGTAAAACATCGTAATGAACAGTACTTACAACAAAAAGCTGAGGCTGAACGTAAGGCTGAAGCAGCGATTGCTACGGAAATCGAATTATCCGGTCCTTTAACAGTTAAAGAATTAGCCGAAAAAATGGGCCGCGAAGTATCTGAAATCATCAAAAAGTTGATGCTTTTAGGTGTTATGGCTAGCATTAACCAAGAGGTTGACGTTGATACTGCTACAATCGTAGCTGAAGAATTTGGTGTAACTGTAACAGAAGTAGAACCTGAAGAAGATCCTACTGATATCATCGAAATTGAAGATGCACCAGAAACATTAAAACCTCGTCCTCCAGTTGTTACTATCATGGGTCACGTTGACCATGGTAAAACATCCTTGTTGGACGTAATTCGTCAAACTAATGTAACAGCTGGCGAAGCAGGTGGTATTACTCAACATATCGGTGCTTACCAAGTTCGTTATAACGACAATAAAATTACATTCCTTGATACTCCTGGCCATGAAGCGTTTACAGCTATGCGTCTTCGCGGTGCTAAATCTACAGATATCGCAGTTCTCGTTGTAGCTGCTGATGATGGTGTAATGCCGCAAACTATTGAAGCCATAAACCATGCTAAATCTGCAGATGTACCTATTATTGTTGCTATCAACAAAATGGATAAACCAGGTGCTAACCCAGACCATGTTAAACAACAATTGTCTGAACATGGCCTTTTACCAGAAGAATGGGGCGGCGATGTAATCATGGTTCCAGTTTCTGCTAAACAAAAACAAGGTATCGACGACTTGCTCGAAAATATCTTGCTCGTAGCAGAGGTTATGGAATTAAAAGCGAACCCTAACCGTAAAGCTTACGGCGTAGTTATCGAGGCTCAACTTGATAAAGGTCGTGGTGCTGTATGTACCGTATTAGTACAAAAAGGTCCCTTCGTGTAGGTGACACTGTACTTGCTGGTACTGCTTATGGTAAAGTACGTGCTATGACAAATGAACGCGGTGAAAAGGTAAAAGTAGCTCGTCCTTCTATGCCAGTAGAAATCTTGGGCTTCTCAGAAGTTCCACAAGCTGGTGAAATCATCAATGGTATGGATGATAACGAAGCACGTGCAATCGCAGAAAAACGTATTGCTAAACAACGCGTTCAAGAATTGCAAGCTACTCACAAAGTTACATTGGATGATATCTTCAATCAAATTCAACAAGGTGAGTTAAAAGATCTTAATATCATCATTAAAGCAGACGTTCAAGGCTCTGTAGAAGCATTACGTCAATCCTTGGAAGGCATTAAAAACCCTGAAGTACGTATCGTTATCGTTCATGCTGCAGTAGGTGCTATTAATGAATCCGATATCATGTTGGCTTCTGCATCTAATGCAATCGTTATGGGCTTCAATGTACGTCCTGATGCTAATGTACGTCGCGCTGCAGAAAATGAAAAAGTTGACCTTCGTACATATCGCGTAATCTACGATGCTATTAATGACGTTGAGTCTGCGATGCGTGGTATGTTGGCGCCTCAATTCAAAGAGGTTGTCGTTGGTCGTGCAGAGGTACGTCAAGTTATTTCTACACCAAAAGCTATCGTTGCCGGTTCTTATGTAACAGAAGGTCGTATTACTAACGATTCTGAAGTACGTTTGATCCGTGATGGTATTGTTGTATTTGAAGGTAAGGTTGACTCTTTACGTCGATTCAAAGACGAAGTAAAAGAAGTTAAAACATCCTTCGAATGTGGTATCTCCTTAGAAGGTTACCGCGACATCAAGGAAGGCGACGTAATTGAAGCGTACTTGATGGAAGAAGTTGCACCTCAAATATAGGAGGTTTATATGAGTGACGTTCGTGTCAGAAAATTACAAGAATTCATCAAACAAGAGGTAAGTCAAATGTTGATGCGTGGATTGAAAGATCCTCGCATTGGCTTTACTACTATTACCGATGTTCATGTAACCGGTGATTTACGAGAGGCTACAATTTACGTTTCCTTGTTTGGTTCCGATAAGGAAAAAGAAGATACTCTTATCGCTTTAAAGCATGCAGCAGGCCATATTCGTACTGAGCTTGGCAAAGTACTTAAGTTGCGCCATATTCCTTCTATCACATTTGATAAGGATACGTCTTTAGACTATAGCATGCATATTGAATCCCTTTTGAATGAAATCAAAAAGGACGAAGAAAAAAATTGACACAAAGGATAGAGAACATGAGTAAGATTACTATTAATCAATTACATGTGGCTCTGTGTGAAGCTAATTCTATTATGCTAACCGTCCATGTTAGACCCGATGGTGATGCTATCGGGTCCATGGTGGCCTTTTACGAAGCCCTTGTAGGGCAAGGTAAAACTGTATATATGGTAGTGGATGATGTAGTTCCTGAAAAGTACTCATTCTTACGATATACGGACCACATCCATGATGTAGCGTATTTTGAAACAAATCCTGTTGATATTGATATGCTAATGGTATTGGATGCTAGCACGTATGAGCGAATTGGCAAAGTAGGTGCACTATGGAGTGCACCTATTTTTAATATAGACCACCATATTTCTAATACGGAGTTTGCGGATCATCTATATTTAAAGCCTAATTTTGCTGCTACTGGTGAAATTATTACCTATTTATGTACAAAATGGAATTGGCCTATCACTGAGTCTATGGGCACTGCATTATATATGGCTATTGCTACAGACTGTGGCTTCTTTAAGTTCAGTAATACCACAGCCAATACTTTAGAAATGGCTGCAAAATGTGTAGCAGCTGGTGCTAGACCTAATGTTATTTCTGAAACGATTGAAGCTGTGTCTGCCAGTCGTCTTGAATTAACAAAACAAGTTATGCAAACTATCGAGTTTTACAAGAATAACACCGTGGCTACAATCGAGTTGAATCGTGAAGCCATGACAATTCTTGGGGATGATACGGATGGTTTTGTAGATATTATTAGAAACGTCGATACTGTTGATATAGCTATTTTATTAAAAGCTGAAGCTGATGATAGAACGCGAGTAAGCTTGCGTTCTAAAGGAACTGACGTAAATGCTATAGCTAGCAATTTTGGCGGTGGCGGACATATTCGAGCTTCCGGTTGTACCATTAATTTACCATTACAGGAGCTAAACAAGCTCTTATTGAGGTGATTAAATAATGGATGGCGTTTTACCATTTTTAAAACCTCCTGGAATAACAAGCCATGATGCTGTTGCCATTTGTCGCCGCATTTTAAAAGAGAAGCGCATAGGACATAGTGGTACTTTAGATCCTATGGCATATGGTGTATTGCCAGTATTTCTTGGTAAGGCTACGCGACTTATTGAATACACTGATGGTTTTGATAAAACCTATGTGGCAGAATGTAAATTTGGGACTTTTACAGATACTGAAGATAGTTCAGGTCAACCTGTATTGCCTGATAATGACATGGTATTGCGAGATGGCGTTCTATTAAATGAATCGTCTCAATGTTCAGAACTTTCTGATGCTATAGTAAAGCCGACTTTTGAAGAATTAGTCAATACATTGAATACGTTCTGTGGAGTTCAAAATCAGAGACCATCAAAATATTCCGCTATTAAAGTAAATGGTATTCGTGCTTATGAATATGCCCGTAAAGGTCTTCCTGTAGAATTGCCATTACGGAAAATTCATATAAAAAATATTGAGCTTGTAGCGTATGGCTTTCCATATTTTACAGTTCGTGTAACATGCTCTGGAGGCACTTATATTCGTTCATTATTACGTGATATATGTGTTTCATTAGGTATACCAGGAACGATGACATCTTTGGCGCGTACTCAAGTAGGGCCCTTTGATATTGGTTCTGCAAAAATGGCTGAGGAACTGATGATTCATGGTGAAAGCCTATTGTTACCAACGGATACAGCAGTTTCACATCTTTCAAAAGTAACGGTAAATAGTGTACAATTAAAGATGATGGTTCAAGGTAAACAATTATCTATTGATAGTGAATTTACCTATACCAAACCAGATCATTATTATAGAGCCTATGGTCCTCATGGATTCATTGGTATTATGAAACGAACAAACCACACATTAAAGGTGGAAAAAAATATTTTTATTGAAGGATAAGTATGAAGCAATTACATTCGTTTGATGAACTACGTCAAATCAAAGATACAAAAGTATATGCCCTAGGTACCTTTGATGGCATTCATCGAGGTCATCAACGAGTTATACGGAAGGCTGTTGAAGAAGCTGCATCAGTTAATGGTGTTAGCATTATCATTACCTTTGAACATCATCCGTTGACAATTCTACATCCAGAACGTGTTCCAAAGAGGGTTATTCAAGAAGAGGTTATGGATACCGTTCTTGATGATTTGAATGTAGATTATATTTTGCGATTACCTATGAATGAAGAACTACTTCAAATGAGTGCTGATGAATTTTTAGATGCTCTTTGTACGGATATGAATGTTCAAGCCATCGTAATAGGTGAGAATTTTACATTCGGTGCAAAAGGATTAGGTAATCCTACATATATGAAACAAGCATTGGCTGATAAACATATACAAGTCCTAGTACAGCCTTTATTGCCTTGTGATGGTCTTAGTACACCTATTTCAAGTACTGAAATCAGAAAAGCGATTCGAGAAGGGCGTTTAGAAGATGCTACTCATTGGCTAGGAAGACCATTTCAATTTAAAGGGACTGTTATTAAAGGTGATCAACGAGGACGTACATTAGGGTTTCCTACATTAAATTTATTACTTCCTAATGAAATGGCTACACCTCCAGATGGAGTGTATGCTAATCGCGTGTGTATTGATGGCATTTGGTATGATGGGGTAGGTAATATTGGGGATAATCCTACCTTTAAAAATCAGTACCATAGATGCGAAGTACATCTGTTTAACTTTGACCAAGATATATATGGAAAAACAGTTCTTGTACAATTTATTTCCTATATTAGAGGCGAAGTTAAATTTAATAACTTACAAGATCTTATTGATCAAATGAAGGTGGATGAAGAACAGGCTTTAGCTATTTTGGCTAATGCATAATAAGGGGGTTCTCATGGATATTAAAGAAGCTCGTAAACAAATAGATAGCATTGATGCTGTATTAGTCGCTGAATTTGAAAAAAGACTATCTTTAATCAAAGAAATTGGTAAATATAAAGATGAACATCATTTACCCTTAGTAGATGAAGCGCGTGATGAAAGTATTGTTGCATTGCATACTGCAAATTGCAAAGATAAAACGTTATCACCGTATGTTGAAAATTATATAAAGACTGTTGTTTCTATGAGCAATGAGTTTTTAAAAGAGCATATGCATAAGCATATTTTTCTCATCGGTATGCCAGGAGCTGGTAAGACTACAGTTGGTAAAATGTTAGCCAAGGAATTGGGCCGAGACTTTTACGACTTAGATCAAACAATTCAAGATAAAGTAGGGAAATCTGTACAAAATATTTATATTTATGATGGTAAAGATGCTTTCAGCGAGTATGAATACAGTACAATTAAAGAATTAATTCATAATAAGCCATCTGTTATTGCTACCGGTGGTGGTACCGTTACCTATGACAAAACAGTAAAGTTAATGCGTAATAATGGTCTTGTTGTATTTGTTAATCGCGATGTAAATCATATCCTAGATGATTTGGATCTTGAAATTCGCCCACTTGTTAAAGAAAGCATTGAGTATATCTTTAATGTATATGAAGAACGATACCCTTTATACGAAGAAGTGGCACATATTAAAATCGGTAATGAAGGCAGCATTACCGATGCAGTACAAGAAATTATTGAAGCCTTACCTAATACGGAGAAATAATGGACGCCATACGAGGATTTGTATACCGAACTATATATGAGAATACACAACGTACATATTGCGTGTTTGTCCTTAAGGATTATAATGAGGAATACATTACTTGTACTGGTAAATTTGAGTCTCCTAAAGAGGGGGAAGATATCGAAGTTCGCGGCCGTTATGTAGAACATGAAAAATATGGTCGACAATTTGATGCTACTAGTGTAGAGAAGTTAAAACCTGACAATATGGGTGCTGCAAAGACCTACTTAATGAACTTAGGGATTAAAGGTTTTGGTGAAAAGTCCGTAGAAAAGGTACTTGATTATTTTGGTATTCGTATATTAGAAATTTTACGAGAGGAACGTCCTGAAGAAATTAAGGATGTTCCTGGTATTCGAAAAAGTGTTAAGGATGAACTATTTAATACGTTACTTGGTGAAGGTATTTTATCCGATTTAAATCACTTTTTTGAAAGTCACCATATTTCGTCTAAATGGAGTCGAACTGTATACACTTATTACGGTGTTCAGTCTGTGGCTGTTATTGAAGATAATCCTTATACTTTGTTACGTGTAGCACCAGATATGCTCTTTGGTACGGCTGATACACTGGCGGAACATTTAGGTATTACTGGCAGTGACTCTCGCCGTTTAGAGGCTGGTTTAGAATGGATTTTACGCAGTTTAGATAATCAAGGGCATACATGTTTGCCTGTTGATCGACTTATTGGTCGTTTAGATGATCTATTACAAACTGATGTAGATGATATTGCTAACTTTATTGAAAGCCTCTTGGAGCAAGGTGCGTTATATAGTACATATTATGAAGATATCCTATATATTTACCCTCCAGAAATGTATGTGTCTGAAGTAGAAAGCGTTCATTATACAAAAGACTTCTTATTAGAAGCAGATCCGATATCTCTTGATATTCCTAGCTTTATAGAAAAGTTTGAAGTTGATAATCATATTACATTTGGGGAGGCCCAAAAAGAGGCTATACAGCTATCTTTCTTTGAAAAGCTTTCCCTAATAACTGGTGGTCCTGGTACTGGTAAAACAACCATTATTAAAGCTTTGGTAAAAGGATTTCAACTTGGTGGATTAGGGCGAATTATTCTTTGTGCTCCAACGGGACGTGCTGCTAAACGACTTACTGAGGCTACTGAGTTTGAAGCAACAACGATACATCGTTTGTTGGTACCCGTACAGGGAAGTGACTCTTACGACTTTACTAAGAATGAAGATGATCCATTAGATATTGATGTTATCATCATTGATGAAGCATCTATGCTCAATGTACGTTTATTCTATTCGTTAATGGCAGCTATTCCAAAGGAAGCTCATGTTATTATCGTAGGTGACGTAGATCAATTACCGCCTATTGGAGCAGGCTTTGTATTAAAAGATTTGCTCGATAGTGACTGTGTGCCTTATACGCGACTTAATCAGATTTATCGACAAAGTTCTGGTAATACTATTGTAGAAAGCGCCTATGCTATTAACCGTGGTGAAATGCCAAAACTTGATAGTCTAAGTGAAGAGTTTTCCTTTATACCTGTTAAGTCTTACGATATGATGATGAAAGCTATCATAGATGTATATAAGCGAGAACAGGAGCATATTGAGGATGAGTTAGATATTCAAATTATTTCTCCTATGAGACGTGGTGAAGCTGGAAGTACACTCATTTCTCAGTATGTACAACAAGCAGTTAATCCTCCAGATAGTTTAAAAGGGGAAGCACGCGTTAATGGTATTACATACCGTGTAGGGGATAAAGTTATCCAAATCCTCAATGATTATGAGTTAGAAGTCTTCAATGGTGAAATTGGTGTAATTTATGCCATTACACGAACAGACATTTGCATCCGATTTATCCATAAAGAGGTTCGTCTACCTATCGACGAAGCACATATGATTATGCCAGCTTATGCTATTACGGTTCATAAGAGCCAAGGTAGCGAGTATGGTGTGGTTATCATTCCATTTGTTCCACGTTATGGTGGTATGTTGCAACGTAATTTGTTGTACACTGCTGTTACACGAGCTAAACGGAAGGTAATTATCGTTGGTACAACGAGCGCTATAGAACGTGCTGTACGTACTGTAAACGGTGATGAACGATATACATTGTTTAAAGAACGACTACAAGGGAGATGTGATTCGTAATGAGTCTTTGGGATTTCCTATTTCCACCTGTATGTCCTCACTGTGGGACTTCTGTAGCAACGCAAGGGGATTGGTGTGAAACTTGTTTTAAAGATCTATTACATATCCGTCACGTGCCACAAAAATTTTTGCATTATGTAGATGATGTATGTGTGTTGGCGGATTATCGTGGTGGTTTAAAGTCTATGATATACGATGTAAAATTTAATGAAAAAAAGGAGCAGTCCAAAGGGGCTGCTCCTTTTTTAGCATCGTACAACTTTTACATGAAATATGATGAGTTTCATATTGTTAATAGCAAGTGCTCTGTTATTTATGATTATATTATTCCTGTTCCGTCTAGCGAAAGGAAAAAAGCTAAGAGAGGATATAACCAAGTTGATTTATTTTTTATCAAGTGGGCTAAATCTTTACAAAATATAGATAATAAACATTTTGCTTGGTTAGACTGTTTATACAAATTTGATACTTCTAATGATATGTGGGCGTTAACGAATAAGGAACGACATCAAAATATTGAGGAAGCCTTTGTCATTGGTGCTAACTATAAAGATATTGAATTAAAGGATAAGACAATACTTATCGTAGATGATATATATACTACAGGGGCTACGATTGAAGCCGTAGCAAAGGTCATTAGAGCATATAAACCTTGTAAAATTGATGCATTAACATTAGCTAGTGGTAGTTTTTAAGTATATAAAAAAAGCGTTCACCTTATGGTGAACGCTTAATCATGAGACTAACCAAGAACATCGATAAATGCTTTTACTACATCTGGATCGAAAAGGGAGCCAGATGCACTAAAGAGTTCTTCTTTTGCTTTAGCTTTAGTTTTTGCCCAAAATTCAGTAGAAGGATTCACTGTCGTATCGTAATAATCTGCTACAGCGATAATTCTAGCTCCTAATGGGATATTAGCACCACGTAAATGTTTAGGATAACCAGAGCCATCCCATTTTTCGTGGTGATAACGAATATAAGGCAAGATTTGTTGACAACATGGGTAGTTTTCAATCATATTGGCACCACTCGCAGCATGTTGTTTATACTTGGACATTTCTTGCTTGTTAAGATATGGAGATTTTTGGATTAATGCATTAGGTACCATTAATAGTCCTACGTCATGAAGTAATGCTGCATGGCGAATTTGTTCAATTTCATTTAACGGTAAACCCATTTTAGCAGCAATACTAACTGCATAGTTTGAAACTTGGATAGAATGAGTGTACAGATGATAGCTTTTCATTTGTATCATCTGCAAGAGCTGAGCGCTAATGGCTTCTAAACTGTCCTTCTCCAGTTCGTACAACCCAGATGGTTGCATTAATGATAACATAAACATAATAAACCCCTTTAACTAACATGTAGAACATATGGTACAACCCCTCGTACTTATGTTCATATCGTACAACTTTAGGCCGTTCTTATTTAATAGTATACAAATTATACACCATAAATAATATTTTGTGTATGATACGTATGTTCTATTATACATGTTGTATTCATATTTGGCATACTAAAAATAATTGACATTTTAGGAATGTACTAAATATAGTACCTAGAAAAACTAATTTTATAAATATTA
>NZ_QSDY01000030.1 GCF_003463825.1 Veillonella sp. AM51-8BH | reverse complement strand
AATTCATTCATGTTAATAGGTTTTACAGATAATTTTAATACTTCTCCACTAGTTTCTTTTTTAAATGTATTAGCCTCTATTTGCTGCCATCCATTTAAAGCTAAAGATTTTTCTATTGTATCCATATTACTATTACTTACTGCATCAACAATAAAATAAGGTCTAACACTACCAATTTCATATTTAAAAGGATAGATGGCATTGATAGTAAAATGCTCACGATGATCAAAACTTTTATATTCATTCCAAATAAGAGCTTGTCTACCAGAATAAATGGATTCCAATGTATTATCTATTTTCTCTAATACAAGAGCACCACTAAATGAGCCTATGATTATTCCTACTACAAATATAATTATTTTTAATTTATTAATAACAACCCTATCGAAAACCATCTTTATCAATCCACCATTTTATATTTAATTCGTATAAAGTCTTCTTTCAACTGGACTCTAATGCTATTGGTATTAAGACCTTCACTAATTTTGTCCTTATTATCATTTATATCAGCTAAGAATCTACTCTGATTATACTTTGCCTTAAAGTCAGTATAGTCAGAATTCTTCACCATAAACTTATCACCAATGCGAGTCCAGTTTATCTCATCAATCAAATCCTCTTTGTAGAGAGAATATCCATATCTGATTAATGCAGAAGAGTTGTCATTGTAATGATAATATCGAGTAGTGATACCAACAATTATAATTAGTATAAAGGCTACTACAATACCACCAAACATATATTTAAATAAATTTGCCCCAAGTTCTTTCAATAAACTTATTCGCATATATCTTTATTACATCCTTACCCTTCTATAATATAATCTTCCTTTATACCTATCAAAATTTCTATTAATATACCAATCTCTATTATCCCCATGAGTAGTACCTTTGTGTTGCAATACACCAAACGGTGTTCTTTTAATTAGCATAGCCTGCCCTTTCGGACCATTATAAACCTCTAATGGTTCTTCTGGATGATTATACCAATATTGATAAATTATTCGATTATAATCTGAATCCCATATTTCATCATCATTTATATTTCCCACATAATCTGTATACGCACCTGTGGCCTCAATTCCATAATGAGTTGTAGATACACCAACATCATAATGAACCGTATCTTTCATATTCTTTATATCTCCTGACGGAGAAACTCCTGCAGACATATTTACATGATCGACCGTAACTCCTACGCCTATTCCTAAACCTTGGATGGCAGTCATAACTGCTTCTTTTGATTCTGGAGCATTAGGTATATTAGAAAAAGTAACAATTTTTATAGACGCAGACACAGGCATAAAATCATCAGAGATGGATACTGATCCCCCAGTTTCATCATATATACCTCCAAACTTATCTACGACTACGCCAATTGTTAAACCACTATACTTACCAGTAGTATATGTACTTTCAATAATATATGCTTGGTTGTAATTAAGACTATCTAAATTCAATCCTTGAATTGGTGCTTTAAAAAACTTATGATATAAATTATTTTTTGTTCCACTAACTGCAACTGCACTTCCAGTATTACCAGGTAATCCCATCATTTCATTTACGCTCGCCCCCAATACAGTACTTAATAACTGTGCTTGTCCTGGGCTATCTTTTCCCACCTTATCAATAATTTTCTTAATAGCTAGTTCATTAATCCCTGCCGCTACAGCTCCCGATCCATTTGGATTACCTGCCAATTGTGCCGCAATTTCACCAATCGCAGCATGTAATGCTACCTTTTGCGCAGAACCTTCTTTCCAATGGTGCTTATCACTTAATCGATGCACCTCTTCAAAAGCATTCTTAGCAAATAAGCGAGCTAATTCTTGACGTTCTTCAATTTTCTTTTTATCAAAAATCTTATCCAGTTGATGTAATGTATTTTCGGTATTTGTATTGATGGTTTTAGTATCAATTTCTTTACCATCTACAGTTAGTATACCATCAGAGATAGCAGATTGAGTAGTAGAGCTTGCTTTACCTTTAGATCCTACACCTAAGTTTGGAACTAGACCGATACTGTTATAAATTTTATCATAGCCTTTTTTATCTTTAGTCTTCATCTCTTCGAGTTTCTTTTTACTGCCATAGTAGTTATAGCCGATACCGTTGTTGCTATATGTATACTCAGCTTCGTTTTTGATGTCCTTCATCTCTAGAGATTTGGTAGTCAATTTATTCTTAGCTTTTGGAGCATCACTTTTAATTACAGCACCCTCTAATGTAGTATTATTACCTACATTAACATCGTAGCCCTCTTCTCCAGCATAAATACCGGCTTGTTCTGTTACGCTTTTCCACTTGCTATCAATGCGCCCTACACTAGCATTGATACTACCTGTTGGATTTTTCAAATTAGGTTTAGAGGACACAGAGAATCCTGCAGATTTACTATGTTCTTTAAAGTTATCTACATCTTGTAAGCTTTGAATATGTAAATCACGGCCTGTATCTACTTCTACCTTTTTACCAGATACAGTAGAGCCAATAATATTTGTATCTCGTTTTGCTTTAAGCTGTGCTAATTGGACTGCTTTAATCTTAGTAGGTACATAACTTTCTTGATGGGTATCGCCATTTTGACGAGCCATATGACCACTCGCATTAATGTCGATGAGTCCACCACCAGTTAAACTAATACCAGCACCAACGCTCCATCCAGAGCTTTTATAAGCATTATTAATATCTACAGTATTCTTACCAGCCTCAAAATTAATATCACTAGCGCTATCTAATACTAGTTTTTTAGCCTCTACTGTTTCACCAGTTAAACCGATACCACTTTGCTGAGCATCACGAGCTTTGATATGTACATTACTATCACTAACAAGAGTGCCACCTTGATATGTGTTTGTATCTACTACTTGCCCTTGTTTTCTAGAAGTGCTACCAATGCTTACAGATAAGTTAATAGCATCATCAATATTTTTAGCGCCTCGTTTAGCTTTACCGTCTACTTTATCAACTTTACCTGTTACGGCATCGCGTATTTTTTCTCCATGTAAAGCTGCATCTACTGCTTCATATCCGTCTTGCAATTGCTTACGAGCTTCATTGAGTTCAAGTGCAGCTAACCGTTTGTCATCACGACCACCTGCTTGTTTTATAGTGCGCGTAGTATTTGTAAGTGTATTTGCTATTGCACCACCTAGGGATACGGTAAGACCAGTTTTTTTGTAACGTTCATCATATGTCATGTGGTTATGATCCACGTTGCCATCTAATGTAACAGCAGAGCCATCTAACACAGCACCTTCTTTAGCAACAATATCTGCACTCGTAAGATGAACGGTATCATTAGCCTTAATATTTACAGTCCCTTTCGTACTAGCAATTGTGTTTCGTACAGTAGCTTCTTCATGGTTTGCTTCATCAATATTGTGTTTTTCTTTACCAATAGAGAAACCTATACCGGCACCGCCTAATAAGCCAGATTTTTTATGACGATACACACTGGAACCATCAGTAAGGGCTTTATCTGCACCCAATTCTACCTTACCACCTGCGACAATGGATACGGTATTTTCGCCCATAATTTGAGCAGATTGACCTGTTACATCTTGAGTACTTGTAATAGTTACATTTTTACCACTTACCGTAGAGCCAGTTACAGATGTGCTTGTTATGTCATCGACAGCATTTGTACTTTCACGTTTTACTAAACTTTTCTTTTTATCTAGATACACATGATTGACTGTACTATTAGCTTTTGCAGTATTTAAGGCAACCGTATTACCAGATACTTTCACTGTATCTGCCGCTAATACTTGACTGCCTTCAAGTTGTACGGCATCAGAGGCTACAACGGAAACGTTCTTGCCTTCAATGCTACTACCAACAGATGATTGTACTTTCACAAGATCATGAGACTCAGTCGTTTTAGAATGTCCACCACCAGATTTACCTTTATCAAAACGATGTTCTTCAAGCTCATGTGTAGCATTCATTGCTTTCATCGTTACATTGCGACCTGCCGTAACAGTTGTATTCACATCAGAGGCGACAATACCTGCCTCCATAGATACATCTCGGCCTGCTACTACTGTTGTTTGACCAGCACCACCAATATGGCCTTGATCTACACCCGTAATCGTTTCACGACGGTTGTTGCTACTGTTCCACTCAACCTTGCTATTACCGGCCTCATACTGTACGCCTTTATTAATTACATCGCGCCCCGCACTAACCTTTGTAGAGCCAGCTGCATTAGTTTGTGTAATGGTGCCACCTTCATTAATAACGTCTTTCTTAGCATACACAGAGACTGTATCATTGCCCATAATAGTGCCTTGTGTATTACGAACTTCGTCATTCGCTATAACCGTAGCCGTATTACCTTTAATAAGACCATTATCATTGTGAATAGAGTTACCAGTAAGAGTTACATCCTTATCCGCTACAATACTACCACTATTATGCATAGTATCAACAGATAGGTTAATGGATTGGGCTTGTAAATTAGCACCACCTTCTACTCGTTTCGTGGTTGGTGCTAAATATAAAGTAGGTACTAGCACAGTTTCAGTTTTGCCATTTGGTAATACAACAGACTTACTAACTAGGAGTACTACATCTTCTTTAAGATTCTTTTGCTCAGACTCTGTTAATCCTCGACCTAACACAATGGATTGAGATTTTGTTACACTAATCCCTGCATCCATCAACTGGCGATATTGTTCTTCTGCGGAAAGACCAGATTGAAGTCTACTTTTACCGGTTTGACGCATAATCTCTTGCATAACGAGTTGCTGCTCATAGTAGCCATCACCCAAACGTTTTTGTATATTCATAGGGTCTAATTTAAGGCGAGATAATACGTAATCAGAAGATAAGAAGTTGCGACGATTTGTAAAGTTTGGATCGGTTTCAATCACATAGGTAGTATTAGGATTCGTCGATAACTGACTCATACTATTTAATAGAGATGCATCTACTGTGGTATCACTTTTACTATTTTCTACATGACCGCCATATACGGCAACAGGTACATCTTTAGGATTCACCTTAGTATTCTTATACTTCGCTTCACGAATATTGGTAGTATCCCACCCTTTTTTATGATGGCGGCTATAACTTGTAGCTGTGCCCTCTTCAGTAATATATTCATTACCTTTAGGATTACTTTGCTCATAATGACCTACAGTACCAGTAATATCGCCAGCAGCACTAATTTGACTAGATTCATTCACCATATGATCTACATCCACATGTAAATTACCGCCAGAAATAATTCGTCCAGGATTAGATGTATCTACTACATCTTCCTCACGTGTACGGTCATATTCATACTTAGTCCAACTATCATGATGTTTACCATTTATGGAAAGTTGGAGATTCTCAGAAGAGTGTACCACTACTTTATCTTTTGGAATTTCATCATCATGTCCATAAATTCGTTCTTCAGACAATTGATAACGCTTAATGCTACCAGATGGAGCTACTTCGTTTTTGACATGCTCTTTTCCCTCTACAGCTACACGCTTAAGGGTAATACCACCATTTTTATTATCTACAGATTTCGCAAGTAAAGCTCCACCTTGACCAAACTCAATGGTTGATGCAGTATTTACTACACTATCCATTTTACCGGACACTGTACCTTTCTCATCCATCGTTTTACCAAGCTGTAATTTACCTTCTGCTTTGATTACACTACCATCTGTATTAACAATAGATTTTGTTGCTATAGACAAATCTTTTTGGGCAATCATAACAGGTGCTTCTTTAGTCGTAGCATTACCAGTTTGTATTACAGAGTCAGTAGTAATCTTTGCTGTATCTACATAAAGTTTACCCTTATTCATCTGCTCTAGACTTTGGGTTGTAATATTGGCATCTGTAGCAGCTATCGTACCTGTATTTTGCAACTTACCAGTACTATCTATGGTTAGTTTGTTTTGTGCAGACAATACGCCTTGGTTATTAACCCCAAAGCCGTCATTGGTACCCACTAAGTACATACTATTAGCATACATCCCACCAATAGCAGCTACATCAAGGCCGACTTGACTTGATTCACCAGTTTTATGAGTATTCGTAACTTTACCAGTAGCATCTACGGAAATATCATTCTTACCCGTTACAACTTGAGCATCTTGAGCCCAAACTTTACCATTGAGCTTTACAGCCTCAGCAAGCATATCTGTCCGTGCCGTTTTAGAGGCATTAAGACCTTTTTCGCCGACTGTAATAGCACCTTTTTGTACGTTATAGCCTGTAACACTACCGTTATTAATCATTGGATTACCCGTTGTAAGTGTAGCGCTACTTGCATTAATAAATGTGCCATTATTAACAGAAATACCATTAGGGTTGGCAACGATAACATGTGCCTTATCCCCAGCTACTTCAAGAGCACCATTCATGGATGTAGAGCTTGTGCCAGTTACTTCATTCAAAATAGTATTGGCTGTAGGGCCCACTAAGTTAGGATTTCCCATAATATATCCTGCGAGCTCTGTATTCACAGGGCGATTCGCATTATTTAAAATAAGACCCTTTTCGTCTACATTGAATGCATTATATTGGTTATGTGATAACCCTTTATCATTAGGTGTATTAATATTAACGACAGTCATGCCATTTCTAGCTTCTTCTATTTTGGGTCCTAATTTACCTTGATCAGGTACAACAGGATTAGCAAGGGCCATAGGAATCCATGGTGCAGAGTTAGTCGCTAACAATGCAGCAAAGATAGCCATTGCCGTATGCTTTCTTATATTCATATTACTCTCCTTTTCTAGTACTAACATTCACAATTTAATTGTATGGCTGCACTAGATTACAACACTTAAAATTGATAGCTACCTCTAAAGGCCCACACACGCGTATCTGTATCAAAACCTTCTGGTTTCTTAATTGGTGTTCCTAATGATACATCATAGTTTACATCGTCACCAACCATACCACGTACACCAAGTACACCACCAATTAAGGTATTACCTAATTGCGTTTCTGTAGATGGTCCCCATACATGGCCAATATCTATACCCACATATGGAGTAATTTGTTGTTTTCTAAATGGTAACGCCCACTCGTTTTGTACGTAATAGCCAGAGTCGCCTCTTAATGTTTCTTCTCCGCTAAAGCCTCGTACAGAATAACGACCACCAATACTAAATTGTTCAGTACCAAATAAGCGTTGATCTGTGAACTGGCTTCTAAAACGCATCGTATATGTACCTTGCTTATGGCCCATACGAACACCGGTTTGAACTTGACCTTCTAAGCCTGCCATTTTATATAGTGTAGTAGGATTATCTGACAAGCCTTCCCAACTCCGTACTTGAGCACCCAATCCATTAATACCTTGTCGATAGAATAGATAAACATCGGATACAGTATTCCCACTATATTGACGATGAGATAAACCAACTTCAACAGCTGTTGTATGTTGCTCTTGTACACCAAGCTCTACATCATCTAAATAATTATGACGCTCCTTATGAATGACTTTAGCTACAGCCGAAGTCTTAGAGCGACTGGTTCTATTTAATACTTGCTCTACTGCAAATTCTGTACCTTGCGTAGTGCCAGAAGAACGAAACGCATTTGGCATGAATACTAATTGATTATAGCTATACTTATATGTCGAAAGACGATATGTACGGTTCCCATCAGGAACGGAATAGCTAACCGCATATTGTTTTGATCCATGTCCATCATCATGACGACTAATGTCTTTTGTAAAGCTGGTAGTTAATACGTCATTGAGTCCTGCCAATTGACTGAAAGATAAAAATACAGCCCCTTGATACGTCCCTGTTGATTTATTTCCAGAATTATCTAACATCAAAGATCCGTGTACAAAACCTTTTTGCTCAACTGTAAGTTTAACAATAGAATGTAACGGTTTTGTCCCTGGCTCTATGGTCATTTTAATATCTTGACCAGGTACATTACGCATTTGGTCAATCCCTTGCTCAAGAGCTTGACGCCGTAATACATAACCAGGTCTGACAGGAAAAGCACTTCGCCAATTAGTACGTGCTTTAGGATTTGTAAGAACAATATCCTCTACATAACCAGGCATAATTTCAAAAGTGAGTGTACCAGACTGTAAATCTTGATTTGGCACAACTACTTGACTTGTAATGTACCCATCAGATAAAAGTTGCTCTTGTAATTCCTTTTGTAAAAACTGAATGCCTTCTGTCCCAATGCGATTATGATTATAGACCTGCAATCGATTTTTGTACTTTTGTAGTACTGGTTCTGCAGAAGTCACTACAATATGCTCAATAGGAAACGATACACTTTCCTTAGGTAAAGCCTTCATAGGCGCCTTATCTAAACCTGTATAGCCAGATTCTGAACGCGGCAAAGCGGCCCCAGTCATTGGTGCTTCTGCACGTTGGCGTAATGAAGCATCGGCTCGGGCCGCTTCTTGTTGTATAAATGGGTTTGATACTTCAGCCGCAATAGTAGGCATCGTACCTAATGTGGTTAGCAAGCCAACACAACCTGCTGCAATGCATACAACTCTCATTAATTCCTCTCCTTTCTTTATAAGGTAAATTATATATTAAATTCTATTTTTTTTGCAATAAAATATTAAATATTTTTTATATTTTATTTACACTTATTATAAAAAAGTATTTAATAAATATCAAATATACAATCTCCTTTTAAAGCACTTAAAGACTACTACACAACAAACTTAAAATAGCCTTACAATGCAAACTAGGCACCTCATTTGAGGTGCCTAGTCGTTATAGTTTATTGGAGAATTGTATGGTATTAATCAACTATATAAGTAAAAATATGTTTTAGGTATAATATAATTAAAAGAATATACTTCAAAATACCGTCAATAATTAAGCAATGCCTGTTAAGCAATTACGATTTAATGAACTTTCAAAAGCATTATAAAAGGAATACCAATGAAACCATTTACTCTTAAAAGATTTTTATTACTACCGTTGATTGTACTATCCCTCATACTAACAACGGGTTGTCATCTTCTCTCACATTACAGCCAAGAGGAAGTTCAACAATATATAAACAAGGATTATCCTAATCTAACATATCAGTTGGAGGCACAAAGAAACAATAGATGGCAAGTCACCTTTGACAAGTATCCTCAAATGCCCATTGAAATATCTGAAGTCATGCACACCTCGGCACCAGTTGTACCACAAGTTGAGCGAATACTAATAACCAACATTCCGTTGATAACTGCATTTCCATTAATGAAAAACCATTTAACAGCAGAGGAGTTATCCTATGCTACATATGACACATCTACCTTGTATATTGAAATGCCTATCCCTTATTCAGCTATACAAAACCAAGATGTAGAAAGTTTTTACAATCGTATGGATCAATTCTGCAAAGAATATGCTAACACCTATCCAGACTTCAAAGAAGGATATTTATTAGGGTCATTATAAAACCGTCTGATGGTTCTGATTCACCTGAAGAGTATAGAAGAATATTCCGTTTATCTCAATATTGATAAAAGAGGTGCCTCCTAAGGAGCACCTCTTTCATTTATGAAACGATATTGCCATTTGATATTCTAGAAATATTATATGTAACATCATTTCCCACTATCATCAACAATCCTTATAATTCTCCTAAAGAAATCATATTCACCATTTATATAATCACCCATTCCTACTTCTCTATCTTGAAAATATGGTGAAATAGGAAGATATCCCCACACAACACCTAATCCTCCACATATATTGCGGCCACCATCTCCACCTTTATAGGAAAACACATCATTATCATATACAATTTCTCTACAATACGGATCGTCACCTATAACAAGGCCAAAAAGTTTTCTTTTTCTAACGTATAATCTCCATCATTATCCATCCATTCCATATGCTTTAAATTCATAGAGAAATCTATATTGTTTCCCCATGGAAAGATAGTTCTACACCCCTTGCCAGCTAAATACTCCCACTCTCTTTGTGTAGGCAGAGAATATCTATTATCTTTTATATCCTGTAAAAGTTTCTTAAATGTTGTTTCTTCATAAAGTTTGCCACACCAATTGCTATCGTCTGTTTTATATAAACAAACAGTGTTGTGCACCATCACTTCAGAAACACCTTTTTCCTCGGCTTTTTTTATCATCTGTTGCCACTCTTTATTTTGTCTGAGTGTCTCATCTGAAATAGGTATCCAACAAGTTTCACTATACTCTTTTTGTACCAATAATGGATGGATTACAAACTCATCTTCTTGAGTAAAATTATGTTTAAAATACGTTTCTATGTTGGATAGTACCTCTTCATCTTCTAGTGTTTCCCTAATCTTAGTTTGAACATCGTCTTCACTATAGATTTCCTCTTCATATCCCTCGACAAATGGATAGGCAAGCTCCGCTAAATTTTCATCATTAAAAATATCCTGAAATGGTTTATTTTTAAAATCAAATCCTAACGTAACAGTATCTCCAGGAACAAATACAAATTCTATACCATCATGTGAACGATATACTGCCGTATATGTGGATTTTCCAAAGGCAGTAAATTCTTTAAAGCATATTAATTCTAAATTATATATTTTTCCAATCTTATTTAATAATTCCATTCTATCGCTAGTAGATAACAAATCATATTGAGGATTATACAATTTTTTGATGGGAATAGGATTCATTAATTTGATACTCCTTATTTTTATCTAGTACAAATATTCTTCGCTATGCATTTACTCTATTTGTTTAAGTATTGCCTTAGGGTTTGATTTTCTAATGGCCCTCTCTAAACAATACGATTTTATATGGCTACAATTATAGCATACCGTATTCTTTCACGGATAATAAGCCATTGTTAAGCACAAAAAAGGCACCTTCTTCGAGGTGCCTCTTTGTTATAGTTTATTGGAGAGTTATATAGTATTAATCTAAGTCGTAGAAACCAGATGGTTTATCGCTCAAGTTAATAATGATATTTTTCATTTGAGTGTAGTGTTCAAGGATAACTTTGTGAGTTTCACGGCCGATACCAGATTGTTTGTAACCACCAAATGGTGCACCTGCTGGAATGGAGTTATATGTATTTACCCACATACGACCTGTTTCGATTGCTCGAGCTACGCGGATTGCACGGTTGAGGTTTTGAGTAAATACGCCACCGCCAAGACCGTATAAGCTGTCATTAGCTTGTTCGATCACTTCTTCTTCGCTGTGGAATTTGATAACAACAGCTACAGGGCCGAAGATTTCTTCACGAGCTACGCGCATATCGTTTGTAGCATCTACGATAAGTGTAGGTCTAATGAAGCAACCTTTACCAAGTTCACCATCAGTAACGCGTACACCACCAGCTGCAACGCGAGCACCTTCTTCTTTAGCAAGTTCTACATAGCTAAGTACTTTCTCAACTTGAGCTTCGTAAATCAAGGAACCTAATTGTGTAGATTCTTCCCAAGGTAACCCAACTTTTACCTTATCAAATAATGCAGAAAGTTCAGCTACAAATTTATCGTAAATTGTATCTTGTACGAAGATACGGGAACCTGCGCAGCATACTTGGCCTTGGTTGAAGAGGATACCGAGCATTGCCCCATCAAGAGCTTGTTTCCAGTTTGCATCTTCAAAGAAGATATTCGCAGATTTACCACCTAATTCCAATGTAGCAGGAATCAAGCGTTCAGATGCTGCTTTATATACATCAAGGCCGACTTCTGTAGAGCCTGTGAAAGCAAGTTTGCTGAAGCCTGGATGATCAAGGATATATTGGCCAGATTTAGAACCTTTACCAGTTACGATGTTTACAACGCCTGCTGGTAAAATATCTTTCAAAATATCGCCTAATACTAAAAGGCTAAGGGATGTATGGCTAGAAGGTTTAATTACAACTGTACAACCTGCTGCAAGAGCTGGTGCCAATTTCCAAGCTGCCATTAGGAATGGGAAGTTCCAAGGCACGACTTGACCTACAACGCCAATCGGTTCACGAACGATGAGGCTCAATGTATTTTCATCAAATACTTGAGCAGAGCCTTCTTCGGAGCGAAGCACGCCAGCAAAGTATCGGAAATGGTCTGCACCAAGTGGAATATCTACATTCAAAGTTTCACGGATTGGTTTACCATTGTCATAAGTTTCAACTTGTGCCAAGTACTCTTTGTGCGCATCAATAGCGTCAGCAATTTTTAACAAGTAATCAGCCCGTTCTACTTGGGATACTTTTTTCCAAGTTTTGAAAGCTTCTGTTGCAGCGTCTACCGCTTTATCAACATCGTCCTTCGTAGCCTCTGCACAGATAGCAAGTTGTTCGCCATTAGCAGGGTTATATACATTGAATTCAGCACCGTCAGATGCTGCTACCCATTCATTATTAATCAAAAGTCCATATCGTTCTTTAAGGTTCAAGCTCATAGCATTACCTCCTATGTAGGAATATAGATTGAGGAAGATTTCCTCTGTGATTTCATCATACTCCTTATATCTAATTTTTTCAATCAGATATATTGTTTTCGATATATCACTTCTGCATTATTCTACATAGCTTTAAGCTATATAGAATAACCGCACCCTCTAACACCATAGAGGATGCGGTTTTCTATATGATGACTTTAAGTCAATAATAGTTTTTACTTACGATTTTCATTATTACGATTATTGTTTTGACGGCCACCGTTGTCACGATTATTTCGACGTTGACCATTATTATTTCTATTGCGGTTATTATCGTTGTTCTTTGGCTTTTCTGGTTGCAATGCTTTTACAGATAAACCGATACGATTGCGTTTTACATCAACAGAAATAATTTGAGCTTCAATGATATCACCTACAGCAAGCACATCAGATGGATGTTGGCGACTGTTACAGAGTTCACTGCGATGCAAAAGACCATTAGTTTTAAGACCAAAGTCTACGAATGCACCAAAATCAACTACGTTGTGAACTGTACCTTTTACAACAGTACCAACCTTGATATCTTCAAGGCTTACTACATGTTTTCTAGTAAGTGGTGCTGGCAAGTCTTCACGAGGATCACGACCTGGTTTTGCCAAAGCCCCTAAGATATCTCGTACAGTCGGTACACCTGCATCAAGTTTTGCAGCCATTTTTCCGGCATCTACAAGCGGTAATTTCACTTGTAATGCTTCTAGTTGCGCTTTATCTTGCAAATCTTTCAAGGTAAATCCTAATTCACCAATTATGCGTTCTGCCAATTCATAAGACTCAGGATGGACAGATGTATTATCTAGTGGATTTTTACCGTGTTGCAAGCGAAGGAACCCAGCACATTGTGTGAACGCTGCAGGACCTAGACGAGGCACTTTCAACAATTCCTTACGGCTTTTAAATACACCATTCTCTTGACGGTATGCAACTATATTCTTAGCAACCGTACTAGAGATACCGGCAATATGTTGCAAGATAGCTGGAGATGCAGTATTGAGCTCTACCCCAACGTGGTTTACTACGGTTTCAA
Source organism: Veillonella sp. AM51-8BH (assembly GCF_003463825.1). GTDB lineage: Bacteria > Bacillota > Negativicutes > Veillonellales > Veillonellaceae > Veillonella. The sequence continues at coordinate 7,895 of NZ_QSDY01000030.1, read as the reverse complement.
CTACTTGATCTAAGGTATGAGTCAATTGTTTTTGGTTTACGTCATGTTGGTATTGACCTACACCGATAGATTTAGGATCAATTTTAACGGATTCAGCCAATGGATCTTGCACGCGGCGTGCAATGGATACGGCACCGCGAATGGTTACGTCTAAATCTGGTAATTCATCGATAGCCAATTTAGAAGCGGAGTACACAGATGCGCCTGCTTCATTGGTGATGATGTAGTGGCAGTCTAATTTTTCCTCTTCAATCATAGTAGATGCAAACTGCTCTGTTTCGTAAGATGCAGTACCATTACCAATGGATAAGAGCGTAACCTTGAATTTACGGATTTTATCAGCCAATACCTTTTGCGCTTCTTTGCGAAGCTTTTCACTATTCGTTAAGTAGTAGGCACCATAATCTAGCACATTACCTTGTTGGTCGATGATAGCCATCTTACAACCAGTACGGTAACCAGGGTCAAGACCCATGATAACATGACCGGCCAAAGGCGGTTGTAACAATAGGTTCTTAAGGTTTACACCAAATACCTTGATAGCTTGCTCATCTGCATTTTCCGTCAACTCATTGCGTATATCACGCTCTAGAGCAGGGAAAATTAGACGTTTGTACGCATCGGCTACTGCAGCCGCTTTATAGTCTGCGAATATGGATTTTGGATTTTTCTCTAACTTTTGCACCATGTACGCAACATAGGTATCACCTGGCACAGTAAGGGCTAATTTCAAAGCACCTAATTTTTCACCGCGATTAACCGCCAAGATACGGTGAGACGGCATTTGACGAACAGGCTCGGCATATTCTGCGTATTGCAAGAACTGTTGTTGTACCTCTTCATCACCAGTCAACTCAGCTTGAATAAAGCCTTCGTTCCACATCTTTTTGCGCAAGTACGCACGGAAGTCTGCACTATCACTAACAATTTCCGCTACGATATCAGATGCACCTTGAATAGCGTCTTCTGGGGTTGGCACCTCTTCCGTTACAAATTCTTTTGCAATCTCTAATGGATCACCAGAGGTAACCGTATCATTAAGGATCATTTCCGCCAACGGCTCTAAGCCTCGTTCACGGGCAATCATAGCGCGCGTACGTTTCTTAGGACGATACGGTAAATACAAATCTTCTAATTCTTGAAGCTTTGTGGCGGCCTCTAAGGATTTCATCAACTCGTCGGTCATCTTTTCTTGCTCTGTAATAGATCCAATGATTTCTTGGCGACGTGTTTCCAAATTGCGCAAGTATTTAATACGCTCTTCAATGGTGCGCAATTGCTCATCTTGTAATTCGCCTGTTACCTCTTTACGGTAACGCGCAATAAATGGCACCGTATTGCCTTCGTCCAATAATTCTACGGCAGCTTGCACCTGCTTTGGCTTAACATTTAATTCACTGCCGATAATGGCAAACATTCTTTCACTCATTTAGATGCCTTTCTGCGATAGGTTACAAAACGATGAGGATATTTGTTCTTTTCATCCACCATGCCGTCTACAACGGATTCAATGGTGAAAGCACCCTCTTGGAACTCTGGGAAAAATGCGTCCCCTTCAAATTCATGGTCTACTTCTGTGATGTACATCGTATCTACGTAAGGCAAGAAAGCCTCATATACTTGAGCACCGCCGATGACATAGGCCGCATCAAGAGCACGCGCCGCTTCTGCAGCCGCCTCAGGGCTATGGAAAATCCTAACCCCTTCAGGCGCATCAAAGCCTTTATCGCGGGTAATCACCCAGTGCTCACGATTTGGCAACAAGAATGGCAAACTTTCAAAGGTCTTACGGCCCATAATGATGACATGACCTGTCGTTTTCTCTTTAAAAAATTTTAAATCATTCGGCAAGTGCCAAATCAAGGTATTATCTTTACCGATCACACGATTATGTGCTACGGCTACGATTAATGCTAACATACTGCCCTCTTTCGATTCATACTATATGGTAACAGTCATAATTGTAAAACTATTTAGCAATGATCACGAACATAATATTAAATGGCAACAGCTGTACATATTATGCACTTTAGCAATGGTCATGAATACAATGCTATACAGCAACAGTCATGGACAATTTACCTAGATGTTCATACCCATCTAATGTAACATCCTCTGGTGTGAAATCGTAGAAGTCTTTCACGTCTGGATTTACTACAATTTTTGGAGCTGGCAACGCTTGATCGCGGCGTGCCAATTGCTCGCGCAATGCTTCTACATGGTTTTCATACACATGAGCATTGTTAATAACATGAGTAAATTTACCAGGTTTAAGGCCTGTTACTTGAGCAATCATGCATTGTAACGCTGCATATTGAGCCGTGTTAAATGGAACGCCAAGACCCATGTCACCACTGCGTTGGATGAGCATACAGTTCAAGTGTCCATCAGCTACGTCCCATAATGTTTCATATGCACATGGTTGTAACGCCATATCATCTAAATCTTCAATATTCCATAAAGTTACAATCATACGACGGCTATCAGGATCTTCTTTGATTGTTTTGATTAGATTGTCTAATTGTTTGTACTTTGCAATTTGGTAACCATAGGCCTTACCAATGGTACCATCTTCGCGCATCCACTCATCCCATACGCGTACGTTCATTTCTTGTAATTTGCGTACATCGTTAGATTGCATTTGCCAAATCCATAACAATTCTTTTACCGCTGTTTTGAAAGCTACAAATTTTGTAGTCAAAATTGGAAATTCCTCTTGTAAGTCGAATTGCATAATTTGATGTGGCAATTTATAGGTTGCAACACCGGTACGGTTTTGACCATACGTACCATGTTCTAAAATATTTTCAATAATACCGAGGTATTGTGTATCTGCTAGACTCATATGTCCCCCTAAATCTATGTATACTACGTCGAATAATACTAACCTTATATCTTACAATATATAGTACTATCATACTAAAAAATACATAGTACTACCATATATACAGTAAAATTTATTATCCCTTATATTCTGCAATGGCCTGTAAAAAACTGAGGCCATATTTTTTCAATTTCGCTTCCCCTACACCCTTAACATTGCCAAACTCACCTAATGTAGTGGGTCGTAAATTGGCTAGGTCAATAAGGACTGTATCGGGGAAGATAAGATATGGTCGAAGCCCTGCCTCTTCTGCTAAGCGCTTACGATGTTGTCGTAAATGTTCAAATAAACCACCCGGGCCGGAACTAGATTTTCCTCGCGATGTAGTAGACGTAGACCGACTAGTTCTAGATGGTACAGACACATGTTGTCTGATTTCCTCCACCTCTTTATGCCCACTGAGGACCTCCTCAGCACCAGCCGTCAAGGATAGTACAGGATACTTACCGGAAGAACTACGCAAATAACCAGAAGCTACAAATTGTTGGATGAGCCCTCTAATAGATTTCTCGTCTACATTACTTAGTAAACCAAATACAGGGAGCGCATCGTGGCCTGCCCGCATAATACGATCAGTTCGCTCACCGCGCACGATAGAGGTAATCATAGAGGCACCATAGCGTTCATCAGTGCCCATAATAGCACGGAAAATAGCCTTCGCCTCTTTTGTTACATTTACCTTATCACCGGAGCCTTTACAGGAACTACAATTATCGCAAGTAGTCCAAACGGTGCTTTCACCAAAGTAGTTAAGCATATATTTACGTAAGCAATTACTACAGAAACAGTAGTCAATCATGGACTGTAATTTACGGAGCTCCACCTCTTGTCGCTCAGGCGTCTCGATAGACTGTTCAATCAAATACTTATGAACCTGTACATCTTGCCCACTGTAGAGCAAAATACATTCTGCAGGAGCCCCATCGCGACCTGCACGGCCTGCTTCTTGATAGTAAGACTCCATGTTGCGCGGCATTTGATAGTGCAACACATAGCGCACATTACTCTTGTCGATGCCCATACCAAAGGCATTAGTAGCCACCATGACCTGCAGTTTATCATCTGCATAAGCGTTTTGCATCTCACGGCGCACCTCATCACTGAGACCTCCATGATAATGGCCTACCTTAATGCCTGCACGGGTTAGATTTTCATACACTCGATCTACATCCTTACGCGTCGCACAATAGATAATACCATTTTCGTTGGCATGTTGGCGCACATAGTGAACCACATAATCCATGCGCTTTGGTGTACGGATGACAGAGAAGGATAAATTAGGCCGATCAAAGCCCGTTACATACACATTCGCATTATCTAAACCTAATAGCTTCTTGATATCATTTTCTACATATTTCGTAGCCGTCGCCGTGAAAGCACCTACAATAGGTCTCTTTGGCAGAGAGTTGAGCCACTCACCAATGAGGCGATAGGACGGTCTAAAGTCATGGCCCCACTCCGAGATACAATGTGCCTCATCCACAATGACTTGAGCTATAGGTAACGCTCGCAGCACATTGCAGAAAAAATTAGACCCTAGTCGCTCCGGTGCAATATATAAGAGTTTAATTTTACCGCTACGCACTTCGTACATGGTCTTATTAAACTCCGCTTGAGTAAGCGTACTATTAATCAGTGCCGCTGGTATATTCTGCACTAACAGACCATCTACTTGGTCTTTCATAAGAGAAATCAGTGGAGAGAACACAATAGTAAGGCCCGCCTTGCAGAGTGCAGGAATCTGAAAGCAGATGGACTTGCCTGCCCCCGTCGGCATGATGCCAATTACATCTTCATTACGTAATAAGGAGGCAATCGGAGCCTCTTGAGCTGGTCTAAAGGAGGTATACCCAAAGTAAGTTTCTAACATGCGCAGTGCTTGTTGCTTTGTCACAACTGGTTGTTTAACGATTTCTTGTTTTGTCGCAACTGGTTGTTTTAGATTGTCTTGTTTTATTGTTCCCTGTTGATCCATGGGTACCTCCTTTCACGTGTCATTTTTCTATTCTATTATTTTATCATATTTCGAGTATTTTCGGCTTTTTAGTATATACGATTTATAGGTTAACCGTCTAATGCCCAAGATGAAAGTATATGCTTAAAATCCGTATGAAAATCAATAAAATCTCACCAAATTTTTACACTCTAAAGTGCTAATATATGATACAATAAGAATTATTTATAATACTATAGAATGAAAATTTAACCTAAGGAGGTCTTATATAGGCATGACACAAGACAACTTAATGATTATTATCGCCTTTGCCTTATATCTAGGACTCATGATGTATATTGGGGTCTATTACTACAGGAAATCAAACAGTATTGGCGATTACATCCTCGGCGGCCGACAATTAGGACCATGGATCACAGCACTGAGTGCGGAAGCATCCGATATGAGTGGTTGGATGCTCATGGGTGTACCGGGCCTCGCGTATACAACGGGGATTTCAGGAGTATGGATTGCCGTAGGTCTCACATTAGGTACATGGGCAAACTGGAAGTTTGTTTCTAGACGCTTGCGTAACCATACAGAGGTAGCTAGCGATAGCTTAACACTACCAGATTACTTAAAGAATCGTTTCCACGATCAATCCCATTCGGTAGCTGTTATCTCAGCCCTATTCATCTTGATTTTCTTCTTGATTTATACATCATCGGGCTTTGTGGCAGGCGGTAAATTGTTCAATACCATCTTTGGTCTTGATTACACCGTATCCCTCTTTATTACAGCAGGCATCGTCGTATTTTACACGTTCCTCGGTGGTTTCCTCGCCGTATCTTGGACGGACTGTATCCAAGGGGCATTGATGTTCTTTGCCATCTTAGCAGTACCAATTACAGCAGCCATGTTTATGGGTGGTCCTATTGAAACATTCCAACTCATTCAACAGGAGTTCCCTCAAGGTCTTAGCTTATTTGGCAATCCATCCGATTGGTTCACTTGGGCTATCGGCTTAATCTCCGCTCTCGGTTGGGGCCTAGGTTACTTTGGTCAACCTCACATTCTCGTAAGATTCATGGCCATCTCCGACGGGAAAGAGTTAAAAAAATCTACGAATATTGCCATGGTTTGGGTCATCTTATCCCTTATGGCGGCTATTGCGGTAGGCCTCATTGGTCACGTATACATGTTGCCGGATAAATTAGTCGGCACTGATGCGGAAACAGTATTCCTCATCATGACAGAACGTCTCTTTACACCATTTATAGCAGGTCTCATCTGGTCTGCCGTATTAGCAGCTATCATGAGTACTGCATCTGCACAATTGTTAGTAACAGCTTCCGCTATTGCTAATGACCTTTATGCGAATATCATTCATCCTAAAGCAAGCGATAAAGAGCTAGTACTAGTAAGCCGTATCGTAGTGCTACTAGTTGCATTAATAGCCATCTATATGGCAATGGATCCAGATAGCTACATCTTAACAATGGTTGCCTATGCATGGGCAGGTTTTGGTGCTGCCTTTGGTCCAGCTATCTTGTTCTCCTTATTCTGGAAACGTATGACACGTCATGGCTGTATCGCAGGTATCGTCGTAGGTGGTTTAACCGTACTCATTTGGAAACAATTTGGATTCCTTGGCCTTTACGAAATCGTGCCAGGCTTCCTCTTCTCTTCCATCGCTATCTATGTAGTGAGTATCATGGGTAAATTACCTCCTCGTCCAGTTCTTAAGGACTATCGCGAAGCAGAAAAAATGCATGTTCTATAAATTAGAAATCGGACGTTTAAAATAGCATACATAAAAATAGAGCTAGTTGATTCAACGATCAACTAGCTCTTTTATTATGAGTATTGTTCTAAGCCTTCCTTAATAGCTTCTTTCACTTCTGCTACCAAGGATGCTGGTGAAAGTACTTTCACACTTTGCATATATTGAAGTGCCCAATACTTAAAGGCATCATGATTTACACGTACACGGCATACAACATCATCAGATGTGACGTTGGTGAATTCCACATTGCCATCAAACCAATCTAAAATTTGGTTTACAATAGACCGCTTTGCCTTAAAACTTACGGTAACGGATTCACCGCCGAACATGTAAATATGTTCTTTTACATATTGTGATACATTAAAGGTGCGTTGCTGATTATAGCCCTTTATCTCCCGTAAAGGTTTTCTGCGTTCGCTCAGCACCGTAATGTGTGCAATTCGATCGACACGCAATGTAGACATGTCATCATAATTTTCATGGTTCCCAACTAGGTAATAGTGTCCCCGATTCATAACTAGTTGGAATGGATTGAATACATACTTTCGCTCCTTATTATCTGGACCGAGATTGATATGTAATCGTTTATCCACGTCAGGTTGGCAATAAGCCAAGGAAATTTTTCTCCCCTTTTGTATTGCTTCCTCTATGAGATCAATATTAAGGAATAAGTCCTGACTTCTATGAAGGTAACCCGTAGCACTTTCAATATCAATACCATGGGGCTTGAAATGAGAGCTACCCAATTTAGCAACACGACTAATTAAATCCTTACGTTGAGATGCGGTAATATGACGAGACGCCAAAATACCGTCAATTAATAATCTCAATTCTGAATCTTCAAAGGTATGAATCATATAGAAATCAGTACGGCGAATAGTACCATCTGCTCCTACGGCAGACTCTTCACATTGAATACCAAAATCACCAGATTCATATAAATCATTTAAATGACGGCCTAAGGTCTTCCGATCGACGGATACCTCGTACCGCTCGGCTAATATACTGCGAATCTCCTCTTGAGATAAAGTATGATTAGCATCCGTTTCACTTTTTAGGATTTCTAGTATATATACTAGAACGGCCTTCTTAGATGCCATAAAAGACTCCTTTTACAAATAATACAATAAAAACAACATTGTAACTAATACAATTTATAATATCATCCACAACACATCGGATGATGTTCACAAAAATACCCATACATAGTATACCATACTTTTCATATATGGTTCATTTATTTCTCATTAATTTTATCGATTTACTATACTTTTTTTGGGCCAATATTAAAT
>NZ_QSDY01000003.1 GCF_003463825.1 Veillonella sp. AM51-8BH | reverse complement strand
AGACAAGCGAATCGTTTTGTTAGATTGGCGATGCAATACGGACATACCTTTTTCGAATTTACCAGAGCAGATACGCATAAATACGATACGGTCGTGGTGATAGGGTCCATATTGGCTGGATTTTAAATACTAAGGCGGAGAAGTCTTCGCTTGTAGGTTGCACCATTTCTTCTACGGCTTGTCGTGGAGCAGGGGATGGAGCTAGTTCTAAGAATTTTTCTAAGAATGGTTTTACCCCAAAGTTAGTCATAGCAGAGCCGAAGAACATTGGCGTTAATTCGCCTGCACGAACCTTATCAAAATCGAATGGATCGCCAGCAACGTCTAATAATTCAATATCATCAAGCAATGCTTGGTATACGTCATCACCTAATAATTCTTTCATGCGAGGATCCGTTAAAGCACCTTTTTCAGAGGCTAACTTTTCTTGACCATGTGTTTCGTCTTTTGCGAATAGCTCGATAGTTTCGTGCTCTCTATCGTATACACCTTTGTATTCACCGTTGATACCAATTGGCCAGTTCATAGGGCATGTACGAATGCCAAGAACGTTCTCGATTTCTTCCATCAAGTCAAATGGGCTGCGACCGAAATGGTCAATTTTGTTTACAAAGGTAAAGATAGGGATACCGCGTTCTTTAGATACGGCAAATAGTTTTTTCGTTTGCGCTTCGACACCTTTTGCAACGTCGATCAGCATGACAGCACTATCGGCAGCCATTAATGTACGGTATGTATCTTCAGAGAAATCTTGGTGACCAGGGGTATCGAGGATGTTGACACGACAGCCATCGTAGTCGAATTGCAATACGGAACTCGTTACGGAGATACCACGTTGTTTTTCGATTTCCATCCAGTCAGATACGGCGTGTTTTGCTGTTTTACGAGATTTAACTGACCCCGCCAAGTGAATGGCACCACCGTATAAAAGTAGTTTTTCTGTTAATGTAGTTTTACCCGCATCCGGGTGAGATATGATAGCAAACGTACGACGACGTTGCACTTCTTCTAAAAATGTCATAGTTCACCTCTATTGTTTCGTTTGTAAAAGCCTTGTCTTATTATATAACTTTCACATCATTCATATCTTTAAAATTATACATGATTTTGGTAGTTATGACCACTAAATTGTAGTATAATGAGATTTCAAAGAGCGGCTTAGGGGAATAGCCGTTATTTTATGTTAAGGAGGGGACCATGCGGTTATTTATTGCGGAAAAGCCATCCATGGCTCGCGAAATTAGTAAGTGCTTGCCGGAAAATAAGAATATCCAAAAACGGAATGGCTACTTTATTCAAGGCGATGATGTGGTGACATGGGTTGTAGGTCACGTATTACATCAAGCAGAACCTGGTGATTACGATGATAAATATGTTCGCTGGCGCCCTCAAGATTTACCTATTGTGCCTGATGAGTGGAAATTACTCGTTACGGATAGTAGTCGTCAACAGTTTGAGACTGTAAAAGAATTAATCGGTAAAGCGGACATTATCGTCAACGCAGGTGACCCGGACAGGGAAGGTCAATTGTTGGTTGATGAAGTATTATATTATGTAGGAAATACAAAACCTGTACAACGTATCTTGCTAAATGCATTGGACGAAAAATCTGTTCGTGCCGCATTAAATGATCTACGGGATAATAAAGACTTTCACAATCTATATCAATCTGCATTGGCTAGAGCACGTGCAGACTGGCTTATTGGCATGAATTTATCTCGTGCCTATACATTGTCTGAACGTTATAAAGGTAATAAAGTAACATTACCTATCGGTCGTGTTAAGACTCCAACATTAGCCTTGTGGTGCGCAGAGAGCGAGAACTAGCGGCATTTAAACCGGTCGATTATTTTACATTAAAGGTTTTATATAATCATCCAAATGGTGTATTCTGGGCTACGTGGCAGCCTACAGACGAACAAAAGGGGCTTGACCCAGATGGACGTCTTATTAATAAAGCCATAGCCGATGAATTAGTAGAGCGCTTACAGGCGGGGTCAGATGGAGTTATTAAAGCTGTTACAAAATCTAAAAAGAAAGATGTACAGCGTTTACCATTGTCTCTATCATCTTTGCAGGTATTAGCTGGTAAAGCTTTTTCCTATGATCCGCAAACTGTACTTGATACAGCACAGAAACTATATGAAAAGAAATTGACTACATACCCTCGTTCTGATTGTGAATATTTACCACCAAATCAATATGGTGACCGCAATGCAATTCTCAATAATTTACAGAATGCAGGAGATGAAAGACTAGCACAGTGGGCTACTGATGCAGACCGCTCCATTAAGAGCCGCGCTTGGAATGAAAAGAAGATTACAGCCCATCATGCTATAATTCCTACGACCGTAGCTTGTAATATAAATAGTTTGTCCCGTGAGGAACGCAATATTTACTTCCTCATTAGTCAGGCCTATATTGCTCAGTTTTATGGCGAACATATTTATGAGCAAACTAAAATCGTCGTGGAGCAATGCAAAGAAGAGTTTGTTGCCAATGGCCGTGTAGTTATAGACGAAGGATGGAAATTACTTTATAAACGACAAAAGTCTAAATCTGTGACAGATAATGATGAACCTGATTTAACTGATGAACGTGGTGCAGAAACAGACTCTAAAAAAGAGGCTATTGAAGAAACAGATCATTTGCCTGCGGTTAAGAAAAATGATTCTGTGCTTTACACGGATTCCTCTGTAGAGGCGAAGCAAACTAAGCCGCCTTCTCGCTTTACACCGTCTACGTTGTTACAAGCGATGAAGGAAATTCACAAGTTTGTAAAAAATGAAGACTTGAAAAAGCAATTAAAGGCTGTATCTGGTATTGGTACAGAGGCGACTCGTGCCAATATTATTGACGAACTTATCAGTCGTGGCTTTATGAAAACATCTGGTAAGAAGCAAGTTCTATCACCTACGGAAACGGGCTACCTTTTAGTAGATGCTTTGCCTGATGAATTGTTATATCCTGATGAAACGGCTGTATGGGAAGAACGTTTGGCCCTCATGAGCGAAGGGGAGGATACCTTAGATTCCTTCTTGTCTGATCAAGTTAAGTTTTTACAGTTGTTGATTGATAAGCTTGGCTTTGATAAACAGGTAAATTCTGGTCAAATGATGCCCAATGTAGTTCGCACTATAACGAATCAAAACCGGAAACGTCCGATGGATAATTCTGATGTAGATCTATCTTCTTTGCCGGTCTGTCCTAAGTGTAATAAGGGCAGAATGCAACAGCGTAATGGTAAATTTGGTGCTTTTTTAGGCTGTACTAATTATCCTGCTTGTAAACATACACAACCGGTTGAGGGTGATGTTTCAAAGGGTGAAAGTAATATCATTGTAGCTGACGAAGATAAACAATATAAATGTCCACGATGTAAAGAAGGGTATTTTGTTAAGCAAGAGGCGAGAGGACGTATTAACTGGGTTTGCAGTAATCGATCTCAATGCAAGACACAATGCTCCGATGTGAATGGAGTGCCAAGCATTTATGCTAATAAATAATAAGATGTATATTAGTTAAGAACATAAAAAGACGCGTACAGATGTTCTGTACGCGTCTTTAATTTTATCTGCGTTTACCACGACGTCCTGTTTGTGATGTGGACGTACGGCGTTGGCGTGTATTAGCACCTTTATGGCCACGAGCTTTATGAGCTTTAGCCTTTGTAGATTGATAGGAACTTGTAATCTTAGGTTTGCCAGATACTTTTGCACGTTTAGGTGCCGCACTTGCATTACCTTTAGTCTTAATTTGTCCATCTTTAGTGTATTTAGTAAGCGTTGCTTGGATGGCGCGCTCAATACGACGTAACCAAGATTCATCTTGCGGTGTAGCAAATGTAACAGCTACACCAGAGTTGCCTGCACGACCAGTACGGCCAATACGGTGGATATAGTAATCTACGTCGCGTGGTACGTCGTAGTTATAAACATGTGTAATGCCTTCGATGTCAATGCCGCGAGCCGCAATATCTGTAGCTACTAAGATTTGTATTTTAGCTTTTGCGAAATCACGTAATATTTGAGTGCGTCGACCTTGTGTCAAATCGCCATGCATTTCAGCAATATTTAGGCCTGCTGCAGTTAACTCATAGGATAAGCGAACAGCACCTTCACGCTTATTACAGAACACAATTGCTAAGAATGGGTTGTCTTCTTCGATCATTTTGATGAGACGTTGCGTTTTTTCTTCTGTGTTCATCATGTATACGCGTTGATCGATAGATTCAAGTGTTACATGTTTACCCTCAGCTGTTACAGAAGCCGGTTTAGACATATACGCTTTTGCAAGATTTCTAATCTTATCAGGAATTGTTGCAGAGAATAGTAAAAGTTGTCTATTAGCATCTGTTTGACTAATGAGGTTTTCAATGTCCGGTAAGAATCCCATGTGAAGCATTTGGTCAGCTTCATCGAGTACGACACGACGAATGCAATCTAAGTGGAGTGAACCCCGTTTTGCGTGATCCAATAGGCGACCAGGAGTGCCTAAAATAACTTGAGGGCGACGTCCTAATTGTTGTAACTGTGCTTCAATCGTTTTACCGCCGATGAGAGGGAGGATGTCTACATTTAAAATAGAACCTATTTCTTTTGCCTCATCGGAAATTTGTTTTACAAGCTCACGGTAGGTGCAATGATGAGCACTTGTTCTTGATGCACATCAGTGTGAACACGTTGTAGAATCGGCAATAAGAAGGCTAATGTTTTGCCTGTGCCTGTTTGAGCTTTTGCTATAACATCATTCCCTTTAAATACAACAGGAATGGCTTGTTCTTGAATTGGAGTTGGCTCCTTGATACCTTGTTTTTGAAGGGCTTGGATGAGTTCATCACAAACGCCTAGAGATTTAAAAGATTTCATGGATCGTCCTTTCTATAATACATATTATATTAATTATACCTTATGCACATAGTAGGGGCAAATAAATTGAATCATTACATAGCGTACTAATTTTGCATGGCGCTATAGTAAATTTGTAAAACTAATGATGCGATTGTTAAAGATACTAATTGATAATAGATTAAGAAATGACGATGTAGATAGATGTTTATGAGAATAAAAAACATTAAAATATTTATATTTGAATAAATTTTAAAAATATAAATGAGAATGATTAAATTATCAATAATGATTATCTTAGTAGTGATTCTTATTTTTTAGGTATTCTTTTTTTATTGGTGACAGCTTTGAATAAATTTTAAAAATATAAATGAGAATGATTAAATTATCAATAATGATTATCTTAGTAGTGATTCTTATTTTTTAGGTATTCTTTTTTTATTGGTGACAGCGCGAATGCTACCATACCATATAGGGGTTCATGGAGGATTGATAAATCAATCCTCATATTTAATATGAGAAAAAAATATATATATGAGATAGAAAATTACCAAAAAAATGATAATAATTGTTGAAATTAATGATTTCTTTGATAATAATTGTTGAAATTAATGATTTCTTTGATATAATAATTTAAGATATTAATACGCATTATTATTTGGTGTGTTTAATATGAGGTTGTTAGGTACAATAATTAGGAGGTGTCGTATGGCTATCAAAAAGTTAAAAGACATGAAACCAGGTGAGTCTGGTCTTATTGTTGCACTACATGGCAGTGGTAATGTTAAGCATCGTCTAATTGACATGGGTCTTGTAAATGGTACAAAAATCCATGTTATGAAGTTTGCCCCTTTGGGGGATCCGGTGGAAATCAAAGTAAAAAACTTTGAATTAGCACTTCGTACAAGCGAAGCTGGCATGATTGATGTAGAGGTTCAATAGGAGGTTCACATGGCAGAAAATGGGCAAATTCGCATTGCCTTAGCAGGTAACCCTAACTGTGGTAAAACTACAATGTTTAACAATATCACAGGGGCGAAGCAACACGTTGGTAACTATGCCGGCGTTACAGTAGAAAAAAAGGAAGGCCATACGAACTTTGATGGCCATGAGTTATTGTTTATTGACTTACCAGGTACATATAGCTTAACTGCACGTTCCTTGGATGAGTTAGTAGCGCGTAATGTTATCGTAAATGATAACCCAGATGTTATTGTTAATGTTCTTGATGCATCTAACTTGGAACGTAACTTATATTTAGCTGCACAATTATTGGAACTTGAAAAGCCAATGGTTATTGCTCTAAACATGGCTGACGTTGCTGAAGAAATGGGCATCAAATACGACCTAAAAAAAATGGCAGAAATGACAGGGGCTACAATTGTTAGCACAGTAGGTCGTACAAACATTGGTACAAAAGACTTGTTAGAAGCAATAATTAGTGTAGCTGCTTCTCAAAAAGCTCCTGGTGTAACAATTAACTATGGTGATTTGTTAGAAGGTAAAATTAGTGAGCTTGTAGAATTGCTAAAACAAGCGGGCACTGTTACATATCCACTTCGTTGGATTGCTGTTAAGTTGTTAGAAAAAGATGCTGACGTTATTGGCAAAGTTATGCGCTTTGATAATACGGAAGCTGTTATTCAAAAGGCTGAAGCTATTCGTGAAGAAATTAAGGATCAAGTTGATCTTGATATTGTCTTCCAAGAATATCGTCACCGCTTTGCAGTAGAAGTATATAATACATGTTTAACACAAGCGCCAACTCAATTGGAAACACGCTCTGACCGTTATGACAAAATCTTAACGCATCGAATTTGGGGCTTACCAATCTTCATGGTTGTTATGTACTTATTGTTTGCGTTCGTTAACTTCGTTGGTGGTATTCCTCAAGGTTGGATCGAGGATGGTTTCGCTGCATTACAAGCTTATGCGGTTCAGACTATTCCAGAGGGCCAATTACAGTCACTCGTATCTGATGGTATTATTGCCGGCGTAGGTGCGGTACTTTCATTCTTACCATTAATTTTATTACTCTTCCTTGGCATTTCTTTCTTGGAAGATACAGGTTATATGGCTCGTGCAGCCTTCGTTATTGACCGTGTAATGCGCGCATGTGGCTTACATGGTAAATCCTTTATTCCTTTATTATTGGGTTTCGGTTGTTCCGTACCATCCGTAATGGGTGCCCGTATCCTCGACAACTACAAGGATCGAATGGTTACGATTTTGATTACACCATTCATGAGTTGTTCTGCACGTTTGCCAGTGTATATCTTATTTGCAAATGCGTTCTTCCCAAATGGTTGGGATAGTACTTTAGTTGTATTCTCTGTATACTTCTTGGGTATCATCTTCGGTATTATCTTTGCAAAAATTTTCCGTAAGTTCTTATTTGCTGGTGAAGCAGAACCATTTGTAATGGAATTACCTCCATATCATTTGCCTACATTGAAAGCTACATGGATGCACATGTATGAACGTGCTAAATTGTACATCATTAAAGCCGGTACTTTCATTATGGCTGCTTCCATCTTGATTTGGTTCATCACTGCATATCCAATGGATGTAGAATACTCCAAAGATTATGATGCAGTGAAAGAACAAGTTGCTCAAGAGTATGAAGTAAAAGATGCAGCTACATTATCTCAATTCGGTATTGCTACAGATGACCAAAAAGATGCAGTTGATAAAATTGTTGAAGATATGAAATCTACTGTACAAGATGCTACTGATGCTGCTAAGCAAGCAGGAGAAGATGAACCTGAAGTAGCAGTAGAGGATGATTCTGAAGCACCTGAATTATTCAATGATATTAAAGATGAAAATAAAGACTTGTTCCCAGCAGCATGGGCAATGTATAAAAACAGTGCTAACTTAGATGCTGAAAATGACAAACTTGATAAAGAACAAGCTGCTGAAAAAATTGAACAATCCTATGCAGCATCCTTTGGTAAAGCAATCAACCCAGTACTTGAACCATTGGGCTTCGACTGGAAAATGGGCTTATCTCTCGTAGCTGGTTTAGCGGCTAAAGAGGTAGTAATTTCTACATTGGGTACAGTATATGCAGTAGGTGGTGATGATAAAAATCCAGCTCCATTGACTGATTACTTACAAAATGATCCAAACTTCTCACCATTGATTGCATTAACAATGATGTTGTTCGTATTAATTTACCCACCTTGTTTGGCAACATTAGCTGTTATCAAACGTGAAACAGGTTCTTGGAAATGGGTTGCATTCATGTTCTGCTATGAAAATACATTTGCATGGATTGCATGTTTCATCTTCTATAACATTGGTCGCGCATTAGGTTTCTAATCTAGAGTCGCTAAATAGGAGAGTTTAGCCACCTTTAGATTCTTTAAACAAAAATGAATTTAAAAATTGCGATTTTGTTATAAGTAATTTAAAAATAATACTTGATAATTATCAATATTCGTGGTTAAATGATAATGAGAAAAGGGAAATATCCTTTAGATATTGCTTTTATCTTGTTTATCACTAATACACATATTATAATTTAGTAGATATTGAGAAAGAGGCATAATAATGGATAATCTTGTTATAGGACTCATAGTTGTATTAGCATTAGCTTATATCGGTAATAAATTTTACAAACAAATGTCTGGTAAAGGTGGCTGTGGCTGTGGTGGCGGTAGCTCCAAGTCTGGCTCTAAAAAATCTTCTGGTTGCGG
Organism: Veillonella sp. AM51-8BH; assembly: GCF_003463825.1. Taxonomy (GTDB): domain Bacteria; phylum Bacillota; class Negativicutes; order Veillonellales; family Veillonellaceae; genus Veillonella. Next base: position 53,030 of record NZ_QSDY01000003.1, on the reverse strand, counting down.
TGGTAACTGCAGCTGTGATGGTTCCAATAAAGCACTAGGCATTAAACGTACTGCTAAGTAAGCTAATACGAATTCTGAATTTGAATGAGGGGTCTCTATAATGGCTCCTCTTTTCAAATATAGTAATTAAATTTTTTATCATATTTAGTAGAAAGGAATATTATCATGTTCAACATCGATCAAAAAAATCTTAAAAACGCTAACTTATTCGCAGCAGGTCTTGCATTGGGTACTGTAGGTCTTAAAGTATTAACTTCTAAAGATGCTAAAAAAGTATATGCTGGTATCGTAGCAGCTGGTCTTCGCGCTAAAGAAACTGTATTAGAAACAGCTGAAAAAGTACAAGCATCCGCATCTGATGTATTGGCAGAAGCTCAAGAAATCAACGAAGCACGCAACGAAGAAATCTTTGAAGAAAACAAATAATTAGAGGATTGCACATATGTTACAATTTTCTGTAGTAAAAAAACTCAGAAATCGCTTGCATGTTAAGGTAACTGGTCATCACTTTACAGAGGCTGAAGCAGCTTATGTAGAGGATACATTACTCCTTAATGATGCAATTGTAGATGTAACCTTCTACACTCGTAGCAGTCAAATCGCCATTAAACATACTGGCGATGTTGATGCTGTGCGTGATGCAGTGCTAGGTCTACGCGATTTAGATTTGTCTGAAGCTCCTGCTTTAAACGAATATTCTCCTCGCTTGGTAAATAAAAAATACCGTGAAATGATGATCAACCGTACTGCACTTTACTTAGGTAAAAAAGCAGTGCTTCCTGCGCCTATTGCAGCTGCATGGGCTTGGTTTGATGGTATTAAATTTATTGGTAAGGCTATTAAAACATTGTGGCAACGTAAGTTAACTGTCGAAGTACTTGATGGTGTAGCTATTGGTGCTGCATTACTTCAAAAGGATTACCCTACAGCTGGCGCTGTTATGTACCTATTAGGTATTGGTGATATCTTAGAAGAATGGACTCACCGTAAATCTGTATTAAATCTCGCTCAAAGCATGTCCTTGAACGTAGATAAAGTATGGGTTTTAGTTGATGACATTGAAGTGAGCAAGCCAGTTAACGAAGTTGTGGCAGGTGATCAAATTATTATTCGCCAAGGCGAAGTGATTCCTTTGGATGGCGTCGTTATCGATGGTGTTGTTCTTGTTAATGAAAGCTCCATGACTGGTGAACCAGAAGCGGTTCGTCGCGATCAAGACAGTTCTGTATATGCAGGTACTGTTGTTGAAGACGGTAAAGCTATTGTAGAAGTACGTAGTACATCCAAAACATCTCGTTACGAAAAAATCGTTAACCTCATTGAAGAGTCTGAACAAATGAAATCCGGTATGGAACAACAAGCATACCGCATGGCAGATAAATTAGTTCCAATTAGCTTTATTGGTGCTGGTTTAACATATTTGTTGACTCGAAATGTAATGAAAGCATTGTCTTTCGTTATGGTTGACTTCTCTTGTGCTCTAAAATTATCCATTCCATTGGCAGTACTTTCCGCTATGCAAGAAGCATCTAAACGCGGTATCACTGTTAAAGGTGGTAAGTTCTTAGAACAAATTGCACAAGCAGATATGATTGTGTTCGATAAAACTGGTACTCTTACAAAAGCAGAACCTGAGTTTGAACAAATCATCCCGTTCAACGGTCATGATGCAGATGAAATGTTGAAATTAGCTGCATGTATTGAGGAACATTTCCCTCACTCCATGGCAAAAGCAATTGTACGCGCTGCTAAGGATCATGACTTGCCTCACAAGGAAATGCACTCCGACGTAGAATACGTTGTAGCTCATGGTATTGCATCTAAAGTTGGTCGCTACCGTGTACGCATTGGTAGTGCTCACTACATCTTTGATGATGAAAAGACAAAAATTCCTGCAGATGAACAAGAAAAATTCAACAATTTACCAAATTCATCTTCCCATATTTACCTCGCTATTGGAGGTACACTAGCAGCGGTTATTTGTATTAAAGACCCTGTTCGTGAGGAAGCAAAACAAGTTATAGCTGATTTACACACATTGGGTATTAAAAAGGTTGTCATGATGACTGGCGACTCCAAACGTAATGCACAACGTGTAGCTGACGAACTCGGCATCGATGAATTGCATGCTGAAGTATTGCCAGAAGATAAAGCAGCTTATGTAAAACAAGCAAAAGCTGAAGGCTATACTGTTATGATGGTAGGGGATGGTATTAACGATTCCCCAGCAATTTCTGAAGCACATGTTGGTATCGCTATGAATGAAGGCGCACCAATCGCTCAAAAAATTGCAAATGTTACTATTTCTTCCGATCATCTACAAGCTCTTGTAGATTTACGCCGCATTTCTATGGCATTGATGAAACGTATCAAAGCTAATTACAATGGTATCGTTGGTTTCAACGGTGCTCTTGTAGGTGGTGGCGTACTCGGTATTATGCCGCCAAGCCAAACAGCATGGTTGCATAATCTATTCACATTGGGTATCGGCTTAGAAAGCATGACTCCATTGTTGAAAAAAGAAGAAACAAAGGAAACTGTTCCTACAATTGATGTAACAGCTGACTCCGTAGTAGCTTAATTAGAAGCCTCCATATAAGGTATTCATTTACCTGTATGGAGGTTTTTCTTTTTTGATGACATTTATCTATGATTATTGTAAAATACAAAGAGATTACATATCATAGGAGAGCTTTATGAACACATTAATAGATATTTGTAAAAGATCCATCTACTTGAATATATTTATCGTAGTAATTCCTATTATTGCGTATATGATTCATAATGGATCGAGTGCAACAGTAGCACTTGTATGGTATTTGCTCTTATCGTTAATAATGCCTTGGGCATATTTATCGTTTAAAAGTAGTACCTTTGACGGTGGTAAATCGATTAGCCGTATTGCCTATGTTATAAGTTGGATTATAATCCACGGTATTAGCTATAAAGGTATTTTTCTTGGTGTAGATTTATCGATGCTATGGAGCTGGCCTACCGTTGGTCGAGATGTAGCTTTTTTAGTAGCTATGTATATTGGTGTTACTATTAGCTTGCTTTTGGCATATGGTCTTACTCGTTTAGTAGGAGGCCGTAATGAATAAGAGTTTCTGGTTATTTACCGTTGTCTGTGCATTATTTGTAAGTGCTGTAACGACAGTTCTTTCTTTGAGTGGAGCGCTAGCTTTACCAATCTTAGTATTCCCTGTGTTGTCCCTCGTAATACCTCTTATGGTACGAAGACTTAAGAATGCTAAATTTAATGACGATCTACCATTGAGTATGGGATATCATACGTATAGTTGGGCTTGGTGGACTGTATTTTCATTTCTTCATACGCCCTTTAGCTTTACTGCAGATAGTGGAATTGTAACAGCGTTGCTTCTCTTCGTGGTGTATTTTATTGTTCAAGTACTTATTGAACTTTGTGGATTGTTAGCTACTAAGTTTTTCAATCGAAATCATCGATGGGGAATGGTAGATGAAGCACTCGATATAATTGGATATACTATTCCAATTCCGTTCTTATATATTGGTTCACTTCTCTATATTGATCTACAAGATCCAATGGTTTATTTCATGTATGCGTCATCTATGAATGTGAATATACTCTTTGCAGAATTGGTGTCATTACTTATATCCTTATTGGTATTCGTATTCTATTTATACCCAAGAGAAATAGCCTATAAAGGTATACGATTATTTCGTATTGTTTTAACTGCTGGTTTATGGCTCGCTATGAATGCCCATATTTTATATGGTGGTTATATTCCAGAGTTTATTTTATCTTTAGTTCCCACCGTTTTTCCAACGTATCAAGGTAATCCACTAGTGTTTGTTACCCCAACTTTGTTAGAAGCTGGTATGACAGGTGTAGCAGTGATTATAGGTGCATTGGTAGAGCGTGGTATTATTTCACGACGCCGTGAACGTATTTAATTTCTAGTTTCGACTTATATCCGTAAGGAATGAGAACGAAGGAGGATCTATGAACAACATTGAACGTCCAGTGGATGATAACTCAACTGTATCAATCCAAGACAATGAAAAAATGAAGCAAGTTGAACGTAAAGAGACCAAAAAGCAGAAGAAGAGTGGCATTACGATTCGAGAATTAACAATTATTGGTCTATTAGCGGGGATTACTATTGCATTAGGTGTTTCTGGCTATGGTATTATTCCATTAGGCCCTCTTAATGTAACTACGTTGCATGTACCGACACTTATTGGTGCTATCGTAGAGGGACCTAAAGTGGGTGCTTTTGTAGGCTTCATCTTTGGTTGCTATAGCTTGTGGCAAAATATTACAGCACCGAATATTTTATCCCCTCTATTTATTAATCCAATTATTTCTGTGCTACCACGTATATTGTTCCCAGTATTAGCATATTTAGTATATTTACTATTATGGAAAGCACCGCAAGGTCCACGCATCATCGTATCTGCTTTCATGGGTACCGTATTCCATACAATTATGGTTATGGGGCTTATTTTCTTGCTTTACGCAGATATGTTTGCTGTTAAAATGAATCTTAGTCCAGATCAAGTATTAGGGTCTATTGTATTCTTATCTGTTACACATGGTATTCCAGAAGCAGTGTTTGCTGCTGTTATCGTAACACCAGTTGCAATGGCATTGAGAAAGGTATTACGTAAGGATACGCCAAAGAAATCAAAATCTGAGGATGTTACAACTACTACAGCAACAACAGGTGCAGCAAATACAAATAAATCTGCAACTGTAGAAGTAAATGAAACAAAACCTGTAGAAGAAAACATAACTAAATAGTATTTTACAGGCTTTTCATAAATATGATAAAATAAATATCATTCGATAAGTATTGAGGAGGATAACCATGGCTAAACGTATTCGTACTATCAACACTGAATCCTTACAAAAAACTGCTAAAACTGGCGGTTGTGGGGAATGTCAAACATCTTGCCAATCCGCTTGCAAAACAAGCTGCACAGTTGGTAACCAAGTTTGCAAACAAAAATAATAAAGAGGCTCGCTTAGCGGGCCTTTTTTATTTATGTTTTTAATACATACCTTGTATGGTATATCTTTATGACTCTTTTCATAACGTTTAACGCGGAAATGTGGTACAATTATCTAGAAAGTTCTATATAGTAGAACTTTTACCATACATATTATTTGGAGGTACCATGTTAGAATTAAAACCAATGATCCATAAGTTTCGGATGAAGGATAACTATTACTGCTTAGATGTAAATAGCGGTATTATTCACGTTATCGACGAACTCATTGATAGAGTTCTTGACATATATGATGGCACTAATCGCGATGCAGTACATGCTGCTTTAGATGCTAAAGAAGATGCAGTAGAACTCGATGAGATTATGGATGAGTTAGATGAGCTCATTAAGGCAGAGCAACTGTTTGCTCCAATGAGTACTGAGTTTAAACTTGTAGTAGGTGAAAAACCTATTGTTAAGGCACTATGCTTAAATATTGCTCATGATTGTAATTTGGCATGTAAATACTGTTTTGCCAGCCAAGGTGATTACGGCGGTGTAAAACGCGAGTTAATGAGCTTTGATGTGGCGAAGCGTGCTGTAGACTTCCTCATTAAAATGAGTGGCCCTCGTCAACATTGTGAGATTGATTTCTTTGGTGGGGAACCTTTATTGAACTGGGATGTAGTAAAACAAACAGTTGAATATATTGAATCCATTCAAGAAAAGCACAATAAGATTTTCAAGCTTACATTGACTACAAATGGCATGCTCTTAACACAAGATAAAATCGACTATGTAAACGAACATAAGATGAGCCTTGTATTATCTTTGGATGGTCGTGAATCTGTACATAATGCGATGCGTCCTGTAGCTGGTAGTGGTGCGGAATCTTACAAATATATTGCTAAAAACCTTATCAATGCAGTAAAACAACGCCATGGCCTTGAATACTACGTACGTGGTACGTATACACATAAAAACTTAGACTTTACAAAAGACGTTATGGCTATGTCTGATCTTGGCTTCGAACATTTATCCATGGAGCCTGTAGTAGGTGAAGAAGGGGACTATGTTCTTCGCGAAGAGGATTGGCCTGTATTGGAAAAAGAATATGAAAAATTAGCAGATATTTATTTACAACGTCAATTAGATGGTTGGGGCGAGAAGTTTAACTTCTTCCACTTCCGTATGGATTTGTATCGCGGTCCATGTATGGCTAAACGCCTGCGTGGTTGTGGGGCAGGTCATGAATATATGGCAGTCGTACCTAATGGCGATATTTACCCATGTCATCAATTCGTAGGTAAAGATGGATATGTGCTTGGCAATGTGTATGATGGATTACAAAATACAGAAATTCCTAAAGATTTCCGTAATACACATGTATTCTCTAAACCAACTTGTGCTGAATGTTGGGCGAAATTCTTCTGTTCTGGTGGTTGTCATGCTAACAACATTACATTAGGTGGCGATTTAGAAACACCTTATGAATTTGGCTGCCGCTTACAAAAGAAACGTATTGAATGCGCTATTATGATTCAAGCCGAGCTAGAACAAGCTGGCATTGATGGCAGTATTCCTGTAGCATTAGGTTAATAGCCATTAATTCTCCGTCTATAGTAGGAGTTTATATGAAACAAAATAGTAATCAAACTATAGAACGCTGGGGAATTCGTTATACCGGTATAGTTCAAGGGGTCGGATTCCGGCCCCTTGTTTCTATGTGGCACATTCCCTAGGTTTAACAGGTTTTGTATATAATGATAGCCAAGGTGTTTACGTCGAGATACAAGGTTGTACTAGTGATTTGCAGTTGTTTTTAGATGCGATTCAAGATGACCAACCTCGATTGTGCCGCATTACAAGTCAACGGGTAGAACATCTTACTATACAAAACAATGAAGTTGAGTTCTCTGTGAAGCCCTCTCCATTAGGAGAAGAGGTTAGTACGTTTATTAGTGCTGATACAGCGCCATGTGATGACTGTCTTAAAGAACTAGAACGGGACAAGCGTAGGAAAGAATATCCTTTTATTAATTGCACAAATTGTGGTCCTCGGTATACGATTATTAAATCTCTACCTTATGATCGTGAGCGAACGACGATGGATGAGTTTCCTATGTGTGAAGCTTGTAAGGCTGAATATGAGGATATAGAGGGGCGCCGTTATCGTGCTGAACCTAATGCGTGTTCTCTTTGTGGGCCGCATTATACTCTATATAAACCTAATCGTACGGTTGTAGATACAGTAAATGTATGGAATACAACCCGTGAATTAATCAACGAAGGTAGTATTATCGCTATAAAGGGGATTGGCGGCTATCATTTAGTTTGTGATGCTCGAAATGATGTAGCGGTCCAACGCTTACGTAAGCGTAAAAACAGACCACATAAACCACTAGCAATTATGGTGGGGTCTCTAGATACGGCAATCGAGCTAGTCCATCTTAGTGATGTAGAACTAGATATTTTGACTGGAATGGAACGTCCTATCGTATTATTAGAAAGAAATCAGGATAGCTTAGTCCATTTGAGTACCCATGTAGCGCCAGATAATCATATGCTTGGCGTAATGTTACCATATACACCGATGCATGAGGTACTATTACCATCAGATGCGGCGTGGGTCATGACGAGCGGCAATCGTAGCGGTGATCCCGTTTTATATGATGATAATCAAGCATTTGAAGAGTTAGGGTCAGTGGCTGATTATTTTTTGGCCCACAATCGGAAAATTTATGCACCTCTCGATGATTCTGTTGTAACTGTTATTCATAAGAAACCTCGATTTATTCGTCGTAGTCGTGGCTATGTGCCAGAACCTATTCATTGTGAAATTTCAGGGCAAACTTCGATATTAGCCATGGGGAGTGATTTAAAAAATGCTTTCGCTGTGAATAAAGGTTCTGAAGTTCTTGTAGGACCACATATTGGTGATCTACAGAATGCATCTACTCATGCAACTTTGGAGTGGACTATTGACCGATATGAGAAATTATTTTCTATACAACCAGAGAAAATAATTGTAGATAGTCATCCTCAATTTTTCTCTTCTCACTTAGGAGAACGTATTGGTAAAAGTTCACAGATTTCTGTTATACCTGTCCAACATCATCATGCTCATATTGCATCAGTTATGGCAGAACACAATCTAGAAGGACCTGTACTAGGTATTGCCATGGATGGTACTGGATATGGTCCAGATAGAAGCGTATGGGGCGGTGAATTCCTTCTTTGTAAAGGCAACGAATATCAGCGATTAGCTCATATCCATGAAGCGCCGTTACCAGGTGGAGAAAAAGCGGTTTCTGAGCCATGGCGTCAAGCCTTATGGTATATCAGAAATTATTATGGTAATGATATTCCACCTATTTACCAAGATTGGATGAACAGGCTACCTAAAGGTTGGGAAATATTAGATAAAGCATTACAATCTACAATGCCTATGATTCAAGCAACGAGCTGTGGACGTTTATTTGATGCAGTAGGTTCTCTTTTAGGACTAGGCATGATTCATACCTATGATGCGCAAATTGCTATTGCATTAGAAGCTTTATGTGGTGATGAAAAAGGCACATTGCTTGATTATAACTATGACGGTCGAATTCTTGATTTTACTCCAACTGTTCAATCTATTATGGATGGTGTCGTTAAAGGTGAATCTAAAGCTCATCTTTCAGCATCATTCCATAAAACCGTTGCCATTGCATTATGTGAAACTTCAGCCGATTTAATGGAGCGATATAATATTGGTGATGCGGCCATATCAGGCGGTGTATTTCAAAATCGCAAATTAGTAGAGCTGATATATCGCGCTTGGCATGTAGGCGATTTGTATATGAATGAAGCGGTTCCTTCCAATGATGGCGGATTAGCCTTTGGTCAACTATGGATTGGCAATCAGAAATAGTTATATATTCTTGTAGTTAGTATCACTTAATAATTACTACAATTGTGATACAATTATATTAGAAATATTTATATATTGTGAGTTTACTTTCATACAAGTATACCCATAGAATTTATTATTAAGTAATATTTAAGGAGATAATATGTGCTTAGCTGTACCAGCACAGTTAGTAGCTGTGAATGATGTTATTGGCACTGTTGAATTAACAGGTGCCACCCGTGACTGCAGCTTACTCCTCGTACCAGAAGCAAAGGTAGGGGACTGGTTGTTAGTCCATGCGGGTTTTGCTGTACAAATTGTTGATGAAGAAGAGGCACAAAAAACATTAGAGGCCTTTAAGGAGCTAGAAGAACTTGAAGAAGCTTACTTTGCAGGAAAAGCAGAACAGTGCTGATGCGTTATTAAAACGTATCAATGCCCTTCATGAGCCTGGGGAAACCGTAAGGCTTATGGAGGTTTGTGGTACACATACTGTATCGATTTTCCGTGAAGGTCTTCGACAATTATTGCCAAGTGGCATTGAACTTGTAAGTGGACCAGGATGTCCTGTATGTGTAACAGATCAAACGTATATGGATAAGGCGTTAGCCTATGCTGAACGGGATGATGTTATTATTGCTACCTTTGGGGATATGTTAAAGGTTCCTGGTAGCTATAGCAGTCTTAGTGAGGCTCAAACAAAGGGCGCCCATATTCATGTCATTTATACCCCTTTAGAGGTGGTAGAACTTAGTAAAAAATACCCAGATAAGAAAATAGTATTTCTGGCTATAGGTTTTGAAACGACTATTGCCGTTATTTGTGCAACTGTAAAAGCAGTTCATGCAGCAGGGCTGAAGAATGTTTTCTTCCTTGTATCTCATAAATTAGTGCCTCCTGCATTACGAGCTTTATTAGATAAACAAGAAGGTCATATTGACGGATTTATTTTGCCAGGTCATGTAAGCGTTATTATTGGTGAAGAGCCATACCGATTCTTACCTGAAGAATATCACATACCGTCTTGTATTGCTGGCTTTGATGGACTTGAGATTTTATCTGCTATAGCAAATATTTTAGAGCAACGTAAAACCGGTAATTTTGTGGTGGGTAATACCTATCATTCTGTAGTTATGCAGAAGGGGAATCCGGTAGCGCAAGCGATGATCAAAGAAGTATATGATGTATGTGATGATGCGTGGCGTGGTATCGGTGTTATTCCAAACTCTGGCTTAAGATTAAAGGATGCATATGCAGCCTATGATGTGGAACGTGCATTACCTATCCAGCTTGAAAAGCCTTCTCTTGATCCAAAAGGGTGCCAATGTGGTCGTGTATTGCAAGGGCTTATTAAGCCAAGTGAATGTCCATTATTTGGTAAAAGCTGTACTGCTGACCACCCTGTTGGTGCTTGCATGGTATCTGTAGAAGGTAGTTGTGCAGCGTGGTATAAATACGGTTATTCCAGTGGTGGATCGACGTGGGAGGATTAATATGGAACGAGTTCGCTTAGTCCATGGGAATGGCGGTCGATTTAGTCATGAATTGACCGAGCGTTTTATTTTGAAATACTTTACAAATGATTTATTGGCTCCTTTACATGATGGTGCTCAATTTCCCGTTACAGCAGGACGTATGGCGTTTTCTACAGATTCCTATGTAGTACAACCAACGTTTTTCCCTGGCGGTAATATTGGTAAATTAGCTGTCTGTGGTACTGTGAATGATTTAGCCATGAATGGTGCTATTCCACAATATTTGAGTTGTGGACTTATCTTAGAAGAAGGATTGGCTTTTGATGAGCTAGATGAAATTCTTCATACTATGTCGGATATGGCTAAAGCTGCAAATGTACAAATTGTTACAGGAGACACTAAGGTTGTTAAAAAGGGCGAGGTAGATAAAATCTACATAAATACAGCGGGGATTGGCATGATTCCGGAGGGGATTGATATTGGTCCGCATCGTGTGAAAGCGGGAATGGATATTATTTTATCTGGTGCTATTGGCGATCATTCTATTGCTGTTATGGGACAACGATTTGGATTGGATCTATCTGATGCGTTAAAAACTGACTGTGCTCCTTTAAATAACATGGTTCATGCTGTACTTGATAAAGTGGGACCTCAAGTGGCTCTATTGCGAGATCCTACACGGGGTGGCTTAGGGACTGTTTTAAAAGAAATTGCAGATCAAAGCCAAGTGGGTATTAAGGTAGAAGAAGCGGCTATACCAATTCACGCCGAAGTACAATCTGTTTGTGATATTTTGGGATATGATCCGTTATATTTAGCAAATGAAGGAAAGGTTGTACTCGTAGTAGATCCATCCGTTACAGATGAAGTTCTATCTATTCTTCACAGCTTTGAAGAAGGTAAAGAATCGGTGCTAATTGGCAAAACATTAGATAAGAATATTGGTAAGGTTGGTTTGCAAACTGCTATTGGTGGTGTTCGCTTAATCGATTTGTTAGGTGAAGATCAAGTTCCTCGTATCTGCTAATTATATAATTGAGTTTCTCTAAGTCGTAAAGATATGTAAAGATAAGAACTATTTTAGGCCTATAGAGTATGAGTTAGACTTGATATTGACACTAATTCTTTATGATGGTAGCATTAAATTAAGTTGTGTAAAATTCATTGATTGTTCATCGGACTTTTATACAATGCTAGTATCTTTATGTGTAAGTTCTTATACTTTCACTAGAATCTATGTATAGAATTTGTTAAAATATAAGTATCTATAGGAGGCTTATTATGAAAAAGAAGATTATTACAGCTGTTCTAGGGATTTGTTTAACTACAACTGCATTTGGCGGTATCTTGACTACTCAAGCTGGCGGCCTTAGCAGTATTCTTGGCGGTGCAGCTAAAATTGGTGGTATCGGTATTGTTATCAACAAATTCGGTCCACAAATTGACTCTTTCTTGAATAAATTATTGAAACAAAATAACTTAAGCACAGAATATACAACTAAAGTTGTACCTATCATCAGTATTGGTACAAAAGGTTATATCGGTGCTGCTCAAGTTACTGGTCCTGCATCTAGCATTGAACAAGTTAAAGCCGTTGCCCAAGTAGAAGGTAGCTTTAACGGTATGGTTCGTGTTAAAGGTTTAGTACCTGTTGATAGCACAAACCCAGTTGGTGCATCTCGTGTTCAAGGCGTAGGTGTATCTGCGATTATCGATTTGAAAATTTAATGGCCACTGAGCATATAAAATAGTAGACTCAGGGAATAAGCACGGTCTTAGGCCCGTGCTTATTCTGTTGTATAACAGTTATACATTAGATACGTTGTGGAGGAATTTATGAAGAAGCAAGTACTTACACTTTTAATGGCATCCTTGATTTCAGGCACTGCATTTGCTGCTCCTGGCACAGTTACAGAGAAAACAAATGTTTTGGAAACTACTGTATATGGTGCAGTACAAGATGGTGCTGTAGTGGACCGCATTAATCAACTTGATGAAACCGTGTATGGTACTGGTTTCAATGGCAATTCTGCTACATTGAGCAAACGTGTTGATTCCCTCTATAACTCCGTAGAAGGTAGTGGCACAAACATTTCTTTGCGCGAAGAAATGGATGCGCTTGAATATACATATCAAAATAGCATTAACGCAGGTTCTCTTGTAGATCGCGTAGAAAAGATGGAACGTAGCGTTAATGGTCGTATTGGTAGCGGCTCTTTACAAAAACGTATCATTTCTTTGAAAACAAAAGTATATGGTAGCAATGTAACGCTTACTAACCAAGTTGGTACATTAGCTGGTAACCAAGTCTTCAAAGTTACCTTGAATGACGCTGTTTCTTCTAAAACTAGCCATGAAGGCGACACTGTTGCTTTCACAGTAGCTGAAAATGTAATGGATGGCAATGTGTTATTGGTACCTGCAGGTACAGTAGGATCTGGTACAATTACATCCTTGAAAAAGGCTCGTTCCTTTGGTCGTAATGGTGTATTAGACATCACATTTGACACAATCCCTGCTATTGATGGTACTGAATTTACTGCAGTACAAGGTAAAGAAGCTAAGGATAAAACTCGCAGTGAAGTTAAAGCAGCTGGTGCATCCGTAGCTGGTGCTGTTTTACTTGGACCAGTAGGCTTAGTAGGTGGTGCCTTTGTTAAGGGTAAAAATATTGAATACCCTGCTGGTGCAACTATTTATGTACAACCTCAAGATTCTGTTACAATTCAAGGTCTTGTAATTGGTGGTGATGGTTTGGCTCACAGTGATGATGAATTGGCTGAAGCAGTAACTGTACCTAATACGGCCGATGAATCTGAAGAGACTGTAGACACTAATGAAGCGGCTGTTGATGAAAATGAAACAACAACAGAGGAACCAGCAGCAGTAGAAGAACAAGAAGAACCGGTAGAAAATGTTTCTCAACCTATCGTAGTTGTAAAGCGTAATCAATAATTAACAAATTCTTAAAGCAAGAGGAGTTCTAGTAACCATGAGGAAACGTAAAGTACAATGGCTGGCAGCGGCTTGTGTTTTTTGTTTAGCACAACCAGTATGGGCCGCTACGGAGTCAACCACGGTATATCAAGATCAATTGGATAGCGTTGATCAATCCTATCTTGGAGAAATCTCTAAAGCATCTACACCTGAAAATAGTAATATCCGTGTTGTACGTCGTGGTGAAAAGGCAAAGTCTGATCAACCTACAGAACAATTGCCGACTCGTATTGATGCAGATAAAATGTCCTATACTGGGTCCACTGGTGATGTATATGCACAAGGTGATGTAGTAGTGACTCAAGGTAATCAAACCTTGATGGCACCACGTATAGAAGGTAATACAAAAACTACAGAATACCGTACTGTTGGTGGGTATCGCTTTTTGGAAAATGGCGGTAAAACAAAGGATATTACAGGTCAAAATATGACATATCGGACTAGTGACCGTCATTTTACAGCTGACCAAGCGTTTGGTTGGAATGATCCTTACTATGTGAAGGGGCAAAATGCTACATTTGATGGTGAAACTGGTCATATGGATAAAGGCATGGTTACCACAAAACATGCGATGGCCTTTAAACATACACCAGATTATCGTGTAGAAGGTCAAGATATCAAGGTGTATCCTGGCGATAAAGTCATTATTAAAAAACCGTCTTTCTACATTAAAAACTTTAAGGTTTTATCTTTACCTTCTTATACAGCATCCTTGCGCCATGATAAAGAAGGAAAATTCAGTATATTCTCATTAGTTCCAAAGCCTACATATAGTAGTGATGATGGACTTGGCTTGCATGGTAGTACTGATTATCCAATTGGTAAGCATGGTGAAGCTTATATCGATTATCGCTGGTATTCAAAATCAGGCTTTAAACCAAAAGTTGGTTATAGACACTACTTGCCTTGGGCTACTGCGTCAATTGGGTACAGTAAAGAATCTAATGAATATAATGATGAAACGGTATGGGTTGAAAAGATTGGTGAGGCACGTTTAGATACTCATACGTATCATGTGGGTAAATCACCAGTAACTGTACGCGGTGGCGTTAATGCCGGTTATTGGAAAGAAGGTTCTGTAAAAGGTTCCCATAAGGAATACTATACAGAAATATCTCATGATCCAATTAAGCTTGGTAAAAATGCTGATTTACGCTTCTTGGGCGGTTACCAACGCGACTACTATGGTTACGATGGCACGATTCGTAGCATGCCTTACTGGGGCGCTAGATTCCGCTCTAAAGTGGGAAATCGTGCTAATGTATGGGTTAGCTATAATCAACGTAATATTTCTTATAATAACTCTCCATATCGATTTGATACTACAGAGCTTCCTAAAGAGCTCATCTATGGCGGTAACTATAAATTGACTCGCTTAGATGATGTGTCTGTAAGTGTTAAAACAAATATGATGAGTGGTCAGATAGACTCTGTATATTATACATGGCATCGTGATTTACATTCCTTTGACTTGTACTTAACTTATAAGGATGCACATAGAAGCAATAATGATCAATGGAAAATCAAATTTGTTGGCAAAGACTTTTAATTAGGAGATAACTATGCAACGTATTAGAAAAGCCGTTATTCCAGCAGCTGGCTTTGGTACACGCTTCTTACCAGCTACTAAAGCACAACCAAAGGAAATGCTTCCTATCGTGGATACACCTGCTATCCAATATATTGTAAAAGAAGCATTAGATTCTGGTATTGAAGAGATCCTAATCATTACAGGCCGTAATAAACGCGCTATTGAAGATCATTTTGATAGCAGTGTGGAACTAGAATTGCTTTTACAAAGCCAAGGTAAAAATAAACAATTGGCTATGATTAAAGACTTAGCAGATATTAAAGTTCACTTTATTCGTCAAAAAGCTCCTCGTGGTCTTGGCGATGCTGTACTATGTGCAAAAGCCTTTATTGGTGATGAACCATTTGCTGTATTACTTGGTGATGATATTGTATATAATCCTGAAAATCCATGCCTTAAACAGTTAATTGAGTGTTACGATGAACATCCTGGTATTATCTTAGGGGCTCAATTTGTACCTGAAGATAAAGTTAGCTCTTATGGCATTGTATCTGGTGAAGCATTAGCGGATAATTTATATCGCGTTCATAATTTGGTGGAAAAACCAAAAAAAGAAGATGCACCATCTAGACTAGCAGTATTAGGTCGTTACATTTTAACGCCAGATATTTTCAATATTTTAGAAAATACAAAACCAGGCGTAGGTAATGAAGTTCAATTAACTGATGCTCTAGCAGCATCTAAAACCGATACGTATGCATTAGCTTATGAAGGTATTCGTTACGATACAGGCGATAAATTAGGTTACTTGAAAGCTACTGTTGAGTATGCCCTTCGTAATGAAGAGTTAGGTGAGAACTTCAAAGCATATTTGAAAGAACTAGACCTTAAATAGTGAAGCTATATATGTATATAAGAAAGAACCTGTGGATGTTACCATGGGTTCTTTTATTTAATGGCGATATTTTTGTATTATTGTCAACAAAACTAAGGTGATTTTGTTGACTAATAAAATAATGTTGATTATAATCAATTTATTGAATAAATAAAGGACTGTGATTATATGAGATCGCTCTTTACAACATTGTGTAATAATGATTTTGGATTACCAGGGCATAGTGTTATTAAGCACATGCATTATGATGCTTCGGGTAGTGATCAATCTATCTGTGGCATTTTATATCAAGTTGCTAAAACTACTACAATTGGTATTCTAGACAAATCAGGTTTTTTAATAGTTGATTTACGACCGGTACCGAGAAAATTTCGTATTCGTTCAATAATTCATGAAGAAGAGAATGATCGGACGATATCTTTCTCTAAGGAGGATATCATACGATTTGTAAATGATATTAACGATACCAATGAAATTCATCGTGAATCGCCCTATGTAGTGCCTGGTTGTATGATTTTAGAAAATTTATGGAATTATTGGAATATTAGTAAATCTGCACAGCAGATGGCTATTTATTTTCATGCACCCGTTATTGCAGATGATCAGGTAACTTTGGTGGAAAACTCTGAAGATGCTCATGTAGAAGGTTATGTAGGTGACACATTGGCATTTTCTGCTACGTTTTTTGGTGAAAATGAAGATTTAACATCTTTAAAACAAAGATGTATTAGTTAGAGGTAATTATGGAAGCAAGACGTTTAACAAAAATGGCTTTATTAACAGCCTTATTATGTATTTCAGCATATATTTCGTTCCCATTGCCATTTAGTCCGGCTATGGTAACTGCATTGACTTTGGTGGCTACATTAACAGGTCTATTATTGCAACCAAAGGATGCATTTATTGTATTTATCATTTACGTTTTACTTGGTGCTGTAGGTTTACCAGTATTCGTTGGTGGCACAGCAGGTCTTGGCAAATTATTAGGACCAACAGGGGGCTTTATCTTCTCTTGGCCAATAGCTTATACATTATTAAGCGTATTCAAAGGTTCTAAGAAGAGCTTTTTCTCTTATGCATGGCGTTCTCTTGTAATTACTATTCCTGTAGTATATCTATTTGGCGTTGCAGGCTTTATGATTGTAACAAAAACTGAACTTTGGGCGGCATTGCCTGTAGTAATGTTCCCATTCATTCCTGGGGATATTGTAAAATGTCTCGTTGCTTCTTGGTTAGCAACTAAAATTAAAATTTAGAATGTAATAATGAAAAGAGGCATTCCTTGGGATGCCTCTTTTCTGCATTTTCTTATAGGAGCTAATATGTCAGTATATATTCATGGTGGGCTTAGAATCCCTATAGGCGTATTACATGGACAATATAGAAATATGAGACCTGAAATGTTAGGAGCTCAACTCATTAATGAATTAATCAATCGTTATGATATTTCACAAGTGGATGGGATCTTTTGTGGTAATGCAGTTGGTACAGGTGGGAATATTGGTCGCCTTATGGGGCTCATGACTAATTTACCGAATTCTGTTCCTGGGATTACCGTAGATATGCAATGTGCATCAGCCTTGATGAGTATTGAGATGGCCTATACACATATTGCATCAGGTGTTATGGATTCGGCTATTGCTGGTGGTATTGAAAGTTCTTCATTACAGCCCGATAGGATGTATGCAGCTGGTGATAATCGTGAAGGCCTATATAAGGTTGCTCAGTTTAGCCCTAACGATTGTTCTCCTCTAGCTATGTTAGAAGGGGCAGAGAGGACGATTCAAAAGCATAATGTACTCAAGGAAGATTTATATCCATACATTATTGGCAGTCACCAACGGGCCATTGAGGCCTTAGATAATCCATATTTGCAATCTTATATTATGCCTATTACCATCGATGGAAAAGCATGTGTAGATGAATGTATTCGCCCTAAGATGAATGAGAAACTATTATCACGTATGAAGCCTTTATTAGGACCTAATTCCATTACAAATGCAGGCAATGCTTGTTTAACTCATGATGGCGCGGCTTTTGTATACGTATCTAATGAAAAAGGGCCCTTTAGAATTCATAGTATTATGCCTTGGGCGGGAAATCCTCAGTTTAGTCCAGAAGGAGCTTTAGAAAGCACAGAAGCGATTTTAAAACGCACTGGTCTAACGATGGATGATATTGATGTAGTAGAGTGGAACGAAGCCTTTGCTATCATTGATGTTCTCTTCAATAAGGCCTATCCTAAGCATTTAGAAAAATATAATAAATTGGGTGGTGCCTTAGCGTATGGACATCCTTATGGCTGTTCTGGTGCTATATTAGCTCTTCATTGTATGGCTGCTTTAGAATCTTGTAATGGTCGCTATGGTTTGTGTGCTATTGCCGGTGCAGGCGGTACAGGAACTGCTTTGATTATGGAACGAATGTAAAATGACAATTATTGAACGGTTACGACAATATAAAGACTTAAAGCCTCATAAGGTTGCTCTTATTGTAGATGATATACAGTATACATATGGTGAATTGTATGATGCTATTCTTTCAATAGATCTTGATGATACTAGTGGTATCGTACATCTTACTCAAGTTAAAGAAACATTAAAAAATAAAGTTCTTTTAATTCAGAGTCAATCCTTTTTAGAACAACTTGTACAATGGTTAGGTGCATTGTATAGATGTTACATTCCTATGGTATGCCATAATGAAATGGATACTGAGTATATAGACGAATTAGCTCATATTATAGCTGATGAAGGCGTGTTACCATTAACTGATTTTGGTGTACTTACATCAGGTACTACGGGGCGTCCTAAACCGTTGTGGAGAAAAGAGGAATCGTGGCGAGAGTTTTTTGATATTCAAAATAATATCTTTCATATAAATGAAGATACAAAAATCTTTTTGCAAGGCAGCTTTAGTTTTACTGGTGTTAGTAATATGGTTGTTGCTGTCTTATGGGCAGGGGGGACTATTGTTACTACCAGTTCCTTGCGTCCTACTCGATGGATTGAGCTGCTTGAAAGATATGAAGTAGATCATATCTATGCTCTTCCTACAAAACTTAGATTGCTCATAAGGCATTGTAAATGTAAATTATCTGCGATTAACTATATTATTGCTGGCTCACAAGTGCTTGATCGTCATTTGATGGAGCAGTTGCAACAGCTATGTCCTAATATGGAGTTTATTCTGTATTATGGTGCTTCTGAGCTTAACTATATAACCTATTGCACAGGTAAAGAGTGGCTAGACCGAGAAGGCACTGTGGGCAGGCCATTCCCAACGGTCCGAATTAAAGCAGATGATGGGGTTATATATGTAACTACAAAATATCATATTGAAGGTATTTCCGATACATATACCGTTAATGATTGTGGTTATATAGATACACAGGGGTATCTTATGTTTACTGGGCGACAAGGCGATGTGGTAAACAAGGGGGGCTATAAAATATCTATTCCCTCCATGGAAACTTATTTGCAATCTATAGATGGTGTCTCAGAAGTAGCTATTATCGATATCATAGATGATGTAAAAGGGGAAGATTTTGTAGCATATATGGTGTTGGAGGATAATGTTCTAGTCGCCGATGTTATGGAAACAATTCGGCATCATAGACCTTCCATAGAATGGCCAAAATCCATCTACTCTATTCCTATGTTACCTCTTACAGAATGCTCAAAAGTTGATAAACGAAAGCTAAAAGAGTGGTATAATAAAGGGTAATCGTTTTTACTGTTATAAGGAGGCATCATGCAGATTAATAAGGCGGCGCTAGAGATTTTCGATTTTACGTCTTCTTTAGCTGTATACTCTGAACATGAATTAAAGGTTGGCGATCAAGCTATTCATGATTATATTGCAAATCATGTAGTTAAGGCGTTCAAAGACCCCGGTGCTAGAACAGGTACCTTGCATGATGCAAGTCCATTTGGTAAACAATTAGTCGATTATAAAAATGGAGACCTCAAGTTTATAGAGTTATCTAAGAATTTAGGTGAAAGCTTGTTTACCTATATGAAACAAGCGACGGACTCCGTTGTTATCGATACGATTATTTGTGAAGCTGTTACGGATGCATCTTATATCTGCATTCTTCTGTGCCAAGCTCATGATGCTTTTACTCATCAACTATTTAGTGAAGATGATGGCAGTTTAGCTACAGAACTTGTTTCTCATAAGGCTGTGTTGCCTATGCCTTCACAAAAGTTACGCGCCTTTGCATCGATTAATTTGCATGATTTTAGCGTTCGAATTTTTGAACCAAAAGGTGAATTTGATGGTGAAGTATCCTATATCTTAGCAGATAAGGTATTGCAATTAGGCACTAACCAATCTTCTAGAGATACGGTGAAAAAGGTGAAAGCTATCGTAGATAAGGTGGCTCAAGCCCATGAGTCAGATGGTGTCGTTGAATTGACGATTGCAAAGTCTATGATTGCGAAAAATGCAGAAGTATCTGATACAGTAGATCCTGTTCGCATTGTGGAAGAGGTATTTAAAGCCAATCCTGTTCAACAAGAGGCGGCTAAGAAAGAATTAGCTGATGCGGATATGATGAGGCCTCTACCTGTTAATCGAGAGTTTGCTACGAAGGTTGGCGAACATCATAAGATTAAAACCGATACGGGCATTGAAATTTCTTTTCCTGTAGAGTATATGAAAAATCGCGAGTTCATTGAAATCAAAACTAATGATGATGGAACCTTGCGTATTGAACTAAAAAATATTAATAAAATCGTAAATAAATAGTAATGAAAAATATATTTATCGATAGAAATATATTATGGTATGATTAAATTTATTTGTTATGCTAGTATTTATCGATAGAAATATATTATGGTATGATTAAATTTATTTGTTATGCTAGTATATGGAGGTTATAGTGGGTAAAGAGAAAACATAAAAAAACAAATGCATTACGTATTTTAGATACTCATAAGATACCTTATAGTATTAGCGAATATGAGTGGTCTGAAGAGCGTGCTGCAGGCCTTCATGTAGTAGAAGCTTTAGGACTCGATGAAAAACAAGTCTTTAAAACACTAGTTGGTAAGGGCGATAAAACAGGGTTTGTAGTATTCTGTATTCCAGTGGCTGAAGAGCTAGATATGAAACAAGCGGCTCGTGTCAGTCATAATAAGTCTGTAGAACTGGTTCATGTTAAGGACTTACTAGGTATTACCGGATACTTACGGGGCGGATGTTCTCCAGTGGGGATGAAAAAATCGTTTCCTACCTATTTTGATGCTACAATGGAACCTCAAGAATTTGTATATGTAAGCGCTGGTCTACGAGGCATGCAGATGAAGGTAAATCCAAAGGATTTGGCCTCTGTTGTAAATGCTGAATTTGTAGTACTTACAATGGATCATTAAGAGGTACGTATGGCAAAGAAGTTTTATGCAGTTCGTCAAGGCCGTGTACCAGGAGTTTATACTACCTGGGCTGACTGTGAGAAACAGGTAAAGGGTTTTGGCGGTGCTATCTACAAATCTTTCTCTACAGAAGCAGAAGCACGTGCCTTTGTAGATGATTCAGGATTATCCTTGAGTGATTTTATGAGTGCTAAACGGAGCGAACCTAAATCGCCACAAGCAGTTAAGTCTAAATCTATGAATTCTAGACCTATAGGATTTAGTTCTAAAGTTCAAAATAAGGTATCTCCAAATATGGTGAAACCAGATTTTACTAAGGCCGACCATATTATTGCTTATATTGATGGTAGTTATAATAAAGGTACCAATACAGTTGGTGCTGGTGGCGTTATCTTCTTGAATGGGTCTAAGAAGACTTTTTCATTTCCTTCTAATGATGAACGATATACATCATTTTGGAATGTAGCTGGTGAGCTACTAGCTGCTATGTATGTTATGAAATATGCCGTTGATCATGGTATTCCAGAATGTTCCCTATATTATGATTATATGGGAATAGAAATGTGGGCTACTAAACGATGGAAACGCAATAATGCACTGACTCAATATTATGCTGCGTTTTATGACTCTATAAAAGACCGTGTGCGCGTACACTTTCACAAGGTGGCTGCTCATACGGGCGATACATATAATGAAATGGCTGATGTACTAGCCAAACAAGGTGCGGGAATTTAACTTTCTCAGAAAGGAGGGTGTTATGAATATATGTGTTACAGGCGGAGCCGGTTTCATTGGTTCCCATCTAGTTGATCGATTAATTGAATTGGGGCACAATGTGCTCGTTATAGATAATTTATCTACAGGTATGCGTTCTTTTGTACATGATTCTGCTCAATTTATTGAGATGGATGTACGAGATCCAAAATTATTATCTGTATTTGAAGAGTTTAAGCCTTCTATTGTATTTCATGAGGCTGCTCAGACTATGGTTCAATCCTCTATGGAGAATCCAAGTTATGACTGTGATGTTAATTTGTTAGGGCTTATTAATGTACTTGATGCCTGTCGTAAGGTGAAAGTTGAACAATTCTTAATGCCTTCTTCGGCTGCTGTGTATGGGGATTTAGCAGTATTACCATTGACTGAAGAACTTAGTGGTATGCCATCATCCTTCTATGGGTTAACCAAGCTTACCGCAGAAGGGTATTTGCGTATTTATCGTGAAGCTTTTGGATTAAATACAGTATGCTTTAGATATGCCAATGTATATGGTCCACGTCAAGGTGATGGTGGTGAAGGTGGCGTTATTAGTATTTTCAATCGTTTAATCGTTGAAGGTAAGCCTTTAACCGTATATGGTGATGGCGAACAAACAAGAGACTTCATTTATGTAGAAGATGTGGTAGAAGCTAATATTAAGGCTATGGGCAATACTAGCTGTACAGGTATTTATAACGTGTCTACCAATACGGGAACATCTGTTAATGAGTTGATTACACGATTCAGATCTATTAGTG
Source organism: Veillonella sp. AM51-8BH (assembly GCF_003463825.1). Taxonomy (GTDB): domain Bacteria; phylum Bacillota; class Negativicutes; order Veillonellales; family Veillonellaceae; genus Veillonella. The sequence goes on along the minus strand of NZ_QSDY01000003.1, from coordinate 30,371 downwards.
GTGCTGATTTTATGGTTCATTATGAAGACGAACGCATAGGGGATATCAAACATTCACGTTTAAGTAATGCAAAGGCAGAACGTGATTTTGGATTTGTAGCTTCAACAACATTAGATGAAGGCTTACAAAAAACATTAGAATATTTTAAAGCTCATCATAAGTAAGGTATATAAGGTTTAGGGACATGAGTGATACACAATTCTGGGTTACTGTAGGGCTATGGAATCTAATTGTATTTAGCATGTATGGATATGATAAGCTATGTGCTATTAAGGGGTATAATCGGATTTCAGAGTTCACATTATTATTTTTAGCATTTGCTTTTGGCGGCCTTGGTGCGCTATTGGGCATGGTTATTTGGCGTCATAAGACTTTAAAGCTTAAGTTTAAACTAGCTATCCCTATTGCATTGTTATGGTCTGTTTATGCAGTGGGGTTTGGTTATGGTTTGTGGGTGAATTGATTGCATAAACTAATATTTTATTCATTGTTTTATGGTATAATGAGTAGAATATTGTACATAAAATGTCAGTGAAGGAGATATTTGATGTTGCGATTACAATCGGGGTTCGAGTTAGATTACGCTAACATATATAATGAAAGTTGCATACAAGAACGAGACGTAAAAAACTTTGAGCGTGCTATACAAAATGTTTGGCGCCATACCAATATTTTACGCTCTACAGGCTTTGAAGAAGGCCATGTTTCCAAGGACGGCTTGCCTGAACCGGTATTGTTTTACCAACTTCCTTATATTTCTGAAGATGGTATTAATACACCTGCAATGCTAAAACGTCTTTATGAATTGAGGGACTATGCTCGCCATAATATTGATACAGTTGTATCTGTAGGTATTGGTGGTTCTTATTTGGGTAGTAAGGTTATTTTTGATGTTCAATGTGGTGCATTTTGGAATAATCTTAGTACGGAAGAACGCAACGGATATCCACGGATGTATTTTGCTGGATTTAACGTAGATGGTGATTATTTATCAGGCCTTATTCGTACCTTAGAGTATCAAGCTCAGAAAAAAGGACCCGACTATAAGGTGATGCTCGTTATCACCTCTAAGTCTGGCTCTACTATCGAACCAATGGCTAATTTCATGATTTTGGAAAAAGCATTGCAAGATCGGAATATAAATTATGAAGTAGTAGCTGTTACCGATACGTCTGATGATGAACATCCTACAGTTCTACGTTCTATGGCACTAGAAAATCATTGGAAAACCTATAGTATTCCCTATGGTGTTGGCGGTCGTTTCTCTGTGTTTACAGAGGTTGGCTTTGTAACGGCGGCTCTTGTGGGCTTTGATATTGAGGGGTTCTTAGCTGGTGCAGCTTCAATGGATGCTGCTTGCCAAGAAGAGGATATTTTCAAAAATCCTGCTTTATTAAGTGCATTGCTAAAATATATTGCGTCCGAACGTTATGGTCGTATTATTGAGGTGTTTATGCCTTATGGGGAAGCCCTTCATTCCTTATCTGATTGGTATGTACAGCTATTGTCCGAATCGTTAGGTAAGATGAGTAATACATGCTTACCTTATGGTCGTACACCAGTTGCGGCAGTAGGAACTATGGATATGCATGCTCAAGTACAAGAGCATCAAGAAGGTCGCCTTAATAAGGTCGTTCAATTTATTAAGGTTAAAGAGTGGCAACATAATCTTGTAGTGCCTAATACACATAGTCAATATGAACGATTGCAAGCACTTGGTAATGTAGGCATTTGTGATATTCTCAATATTGCATTAGATGCTAATAGAGAGGCTTTATCTAGTGACAATCGCTTTAATATGACGATAACTGTACCAACATTAAATGCATTCCATTTAGGGGAAATCATGTTTATGCATTGTTGGGCTGTTTACTTTGAATCTATTTTTGCTGGTGTAGACGCTTTCGATCAACCAGGTGTTGAAGTTTATAAACGTCTCATCGGTCCAAAATTGGCTCATGTAAAGGATGGAGAGAATTCATAAGGGGGAACTATGAATATTTTAGTAACAGGTGGGGCTGGTTATATTGGGAGTCACACAGTACGTGCCTTACAACAATCGGGTTATACACCTATTATTGTAGATAATCTATCGCGCGGTCATGTAGAATCAATTCCTGAAGGGGTACAGTTCTACAATATGGATATAGCAGATCCAAAATTAGTAGATATTATGAAAGGTCATAATATCATTGGTGTTATGCATTTTGCGGCTCATTCACAGGTCGGTGAATCTATGGTAAATCCAGCTATTTATTATGAAAATAATGTAGTTGGCTCATATCATCTTATTGAGTCTGCTCGTAATGCTGGTGTAAAACATTTTGTATTTTCCAGTACAGCTGCTGTTTATGGGGAACCAGAGATAGTGCCAATTCGTGAAGATGCGCCATTGCATCCAACTAATGTATATGGTCGTACTAAACTGATGATTGAAGAAATGCTATCTGATTATAGTGCTATTTATGGTTCTACGTATGTTGCATTGCGTTATTTTAATGCGGCTGGCGCAGATCCGTCTGGTACGATTGGGGAAGATCATCATCCGGAAACACATTTGATTCCGCTTGTGCTAGATGCAGCTCGTGGTAAAAGAGAGCACATAACTGTTTTTGGTACTGATTATAATACAGCTGATGGTACATGTGTACGCGATTATATTCATGTTAATGATTTGGCTACAGCTCATGTGTTAGCAATGGATTATTTGCGTAACGGTGGTGAATCTCAAGTGTTTAATCTTGGTAGTGGCAATGGCTTCTCCGTTAAGGAAATTATTGAAACTGCTAAAGAGGTAACTGGTATCGATATTCCTGTTCAATATGGTGATCGTCGTGCTGGCGATCCAGGTACATTGATTGCTTCCTCTGAAAAAATTAAAGAATTACTTGGTTGGGATCCTAAATTCAGTAATGTAGCCGATGTTATCAAAGATGCTTGGAAATGGCATACATCTCATCCTGATGGTTTTAAAAGCAAATAAAACAAGAACAAATCCTTTTGATTTGTCAATATAATGAATGACTCTATTAGTCACCTAGGTGACTGGTAGAGTCATTTTTTTGTAGGAATTTAAAAGGACCTCCTAGAATATGTCAGCAGGAGGTGGAATATGAACTTACAAGATTATATACAACGCATTAAATTATGGATTGATAAACAGTATTTTATTATTCGTCACTATAAAATTATTATTTCTGTTTTTCTTGTAATTATAGTTGGCATATTAATCGTTGGTGTTTTATATCCTCACGAAGAAGAACGTGTTCATATACAACCTGAGCATGTTAATGGTGGGGAAAATAATCAGACCCGATTAAGTTCAAAAGAATCATCAGAAGGAATATCACATAATAGACAGAAACATCATAACAGTGATGCTAAAGAAACGAGAAAAGATGACAATCTAAAAACTAAAAGTGAAGGCCGTTTGTTATATGATGTGAGCAGCGTGGAACGCGGGCATCCTTGGAGAGAGGTTTTTAAAGATTTACCAGATAATGATGTACATGGTAGACATGAAGATACTAAGGATGTAGATGAAGTGGCTGATAGCATTAATGATATGCAAGGGTTTAATAATAGTAAGTACTCAGGCAGGGATACATATAAAGGACGGACTAATAGGTATAAAACCAGGAGAACACAGAATAAGAATAAACACACAGGGGATAAAACCATTAGTGATAGCAGTGATGATTTTACTAATAATCAAATTAATTCAAAGTTTCATAGTAGGTTAAATTCTTCGAGTATGGAACAGCCTGTTGAACTTGTTGGTATTGTTGAGGGCAATGAGATTATTGCTATTTTACGAAAAGGTACAGAGGAGCAAATGGTTACTGTTGGGATGGTTTGGCATGGCGTTACTGTCTCTAATATAAGTACAAGTGGTGTAGAAATCGTTGAAGGAGGTTCATCACGGTGGTTAAGAATCAATTAGGCAAGGATTGCTTACATAGTAGAGTGACCATAGTAAGAGAAAAACTATTCAAAGCTAATATACTACTAAAAATAATTATAATAGTAGTTCTGTTTCTATATGCATCATTAGGGGAATCTTCTGTAGTATTAGCGAATAATACAGGGCCAGCAGTAACTAGTAATTTAGAAAGCGATAGGGACTCGCTAGATAGACAAACTAGTAATGCTAAATTGAATAATAATGACATAGAAAAGGAGGATGTAATTAATGAAAAGGGCGAGCTGAGAAAATCAAAAGAACCAATTACGATATCCGTTCGTAATGCTTCTCTAAAGGAAACGGTATTAGGGATTTGTCGAAGTTATCATATATCTGTTATGGGTGTAGAATCTTTAACCGGCAACATTACTGCCACTGTACAAGGTGAAGCGCCAGAGGATCTTATAAAAGAATTAGGAAGGCTATATCATTTTTCTGTTTCAAAACAATATAATACGATTCTTATCGAACCAGATGACAAAGGACTCGAAAATAGAGAATTATATGTTATAACGCCAGAGCATTTGCCAGCAGAATCTTTAAAAAATATAATGGGCACTGTTGTGAAACAAGATAAAATGGCGGTACTTTCAGAACAAAACGAAGTTATTACGCATTTGACCAGTGGAGAGAAACGGCGTGTAGAAACACTGGTTAAAGCTATAGATAAGGAGCCTAAGCAAGTACAATTAGAAGCGACAGTCATTGCCATGGAACAATCCTATGCAAAGGAGCAAGGCATTCGGTGGTCGTGGCTTAGCTTAACAGGACATGGTGAAGATAAAAGTAATACTTATGGTGCCGTAACCTTTGGTAAAACACCCGGTGGTGAAGCATATAAATTTTTTGTAAAACCCGAGTTGAGTCTTATGGAAAGTTCCGGTAAAGCCGCACTAATTGCTAAGCCATCTATTATGGCCTTAAATGGGGAAACAGCACATATCTTGATCGGTGAACGTATCCCTGTTATAGAAGAGTCCGAAGTGAATGGCGAACGTAAGCGTTCTACACGTTATGAAGAGGTGGGGATTAAGTTAAATTACACGCCTATTATTACTGGAGATGGCGGTGTAGATGCAAAAATTCACGCTGAAGTAAGTACACCTATCATGGTATCCGAAATGAAAGCTTATAAAATTAGTACGCGGCAAGCACATACACGGGTGCGGTTACAACCTGGAGAGGTACTCGTTATAGGTGGACTTATGGATAATCGCGATCAACATCAAATTCAAAAAGTACCTATTTTAGGAGATATTCCTTTACTAGGTAAATTATTCCGACATAGTAGAAAAACAAAAGATTCTATAGAGATGCTAATATTAGTTCGGGCAATTGTGGTATAATAAAGGGTAATGATTAGGAGGTTATGAATGGAACGCATTCGAATGATAGGCCTTGGAAAATCATTTGGGGTGCGCCAAGTATTTTCCAATGTGTCTTTTGAGATAAAAGAAGGTGAGCGACTAGCCTTGGTAGGACCTAATGGGGCTGGGAAATCCACCTTGTTAAAATGCATATTAGGCTATGAAGAATTAGATGAAGGCAATGTAGTTAAGTCTCCTGTAGCCAGTATTGGTTACTTACAACAAGATGTAAATCTAGGAGATGATAGTTTAGCTACAGAAATTGAAAAAGCTTGGGCCGATGTCCATGTATTAGAGGAGCAACTAAAAGAACTTACCACGCGTTTGGAGTCTGAAGAAGCTAGTGAATCGGATCTGCAGCGATTGGATTATTTGCAAAATCGTTTAGAATGGCTAGGTGGCTATGATTATGAGCAAAAGACTAAACGTATCATTTATGGACTTGGTTTTACCGATGAGGATTTAGATAAGCCAGCTAGTGCTTTTTCTGGTGGTCAAAAGACTCGCATTAATTTAGCTAAAGCCTTGGTACGCCGTCCAGATTTTTTGTTCTTAGACGAACCTACTAACCATTTAGATATGGACATGTTAGAGTGGCTAGAGGGTTATTTATCTGCCTATCCTGGCGGTATTCTCATTGTCAGCCATGACCGCTATTTCTTAGATCGTATTGTCACTGGTGTTGTAGAACTAGATAACCATAAGGCTACAACCTATCGTGGTAATTATAGCCGCTATATTCAACAACGGGATGAACGTTTTAAAGCAGATATGGTGGCTTATGAGAAACAACAGGAGTACATCAAGAAGACCGAGGCCTATATAGATAAATACCGTGCAGGTATAAAATCTAAAATGGCTCGTGGACGGCAGTCTCAACTTAACCGTTTAGAACGACTTGATGCACCGGTAACCTCACATCATTTACAATTTTCTTTCCCTCCTGCAGCGATGAGTGCTGATAAGGTTCTTGTGTTAGATCATTTATCAGTAGGGTATGGTGAAAGTCCTATCATTGATGATATATCACTTGTAGTTCGACGAGGTGAATCAGTAGCTCTTATTGGTCCTAATGGGGCGGGTAAATCAACACTCGTAAAAACTATTGTAGGTGAATTATTTCCTGAGAATGGTCACGTAGATATCGGTAATCGCGTACAAGTGGGATACTTCTCGCAAGAGCATGAAGAACTACATGATTCTTGGCAGGTAGTAGAAGAGATTATGAATCACTTTAACTATACTGAAGAGAAGGCCCGTAATGTATTAGGTTCATTCCTATTTAAAGGGGATGATGTATTTAAGCTTGTAGGTGACTTATCTGGTGGTGAGAGAGCTCGGTTGGCATTGCTAAAATTATTCCTTCAAGGTGATAATTTCCTTATCTTAGACGAACCGACAAACCATTTAGATATTCCAACGCGCGAAATTGTGGAACAAGCCTTGCAACAATTTGAAGGTACATGTTTTATTATTTCCCATGACAGATATTTCTTAGATCAAGTTTCTACAAAAACCATTGTTTTAGATGATGGAAAAATTACTGAATATCTTGGTAATTACTCGTACTATAAAGAAAAGCTGAAAGAACAAGAAGATTTATTAGCATTAGCTAATGAGCAGAACTCAGAGAGTGATAAAGTTGAAAATAAAGTTGTTTCACTTGATGAACCAGTACTTTCAACATCAGAACCGACAGAGGAACCTCAGAAGAAACCGAATGCATATATGGTGGAAAAACAATTAGCTGAGGTAGAATCTGAAATTGCTCGTTTAGAAGCAACTATGAAGATGTATGAAGTGCAATTGGCTAATCCTGTAGTACAGCAAGATTTAGATGAAATGTCCAAAATTTCCATACAAATTGAATCTACACAAAGTGAGTTAGATACATTGTATGAGAAATGGGAGCGATTATCTGAATAACTTATAATAGTATATATTATTATAGAGTTATTTTAATTGACAAAAAATTAAAAACTCTAATAATATAGATATAGATTTAAAGTTTTATGTTTCAAAGGAAGGGTGTAGCATGAATAAATCCATGTTAAAAAAAGCAGCCATTTTTGGTCTTGCTGGTGTAATGGCAGTTGCTGCTGGTTGTGGCAGTAATAAAGATGCAGGTAATGCAAATAGCAATGAAGCTAAAATTGCATTGTTAACAACAACAACTGGTGGTGCAGCAGCGTATGGTGAATCCATTAAAGCTGGTGCAGAATTGGCAGTAAGCGAAATCAACGCTGATGCAAATGCTGTAAAAATCAACTTATTAGTAGAAGATACTAAAGGTGATAAAAACGAAGCAATTAATGCAATGAATAAAGTAATTTCTAAGGATAAAGTTGTAGCTGTTATCGGCCCAATGTTATCTGGTGAAATGATGGCAGCTGGTCCTGTAGCAAACAAAAGCAAAATCGTAGCTCTTGGTACATCTACAACAGCTGAAGGTATTACAGATATCGGCGATTACATTTTCCGTAATGCTGTACCTGAATCCTTGGCAGTAGATACTGCAATTAAAGAAGCACATAAAACTTTAGGCTTCAAAACTGCAGCTATTATGTACTCCAACAACAATGACCAAATGGTATCTGTAAATAATACAGCTCGTAAAGCATTGGAATCTGAAGGCGTACAAATTGTTGATACTGAAACATTTGCAGATAAAGATACTGATTTCTCTGCACAATTAACTAAGATTCAACAAGCAAAACCTGATGTTATCGTAGTTGCTTCTCTTTACCAAGAAGGCGCATTGATCATGAAAAAAATGCGTGAAATGGGTATGAATCAACCTGTAATTGGTTCCAATGGCTTTAACAGCCCTGAATTCATTAAAATTGCAGGTGCTGCAGCTGATGGTGTTATCGTAGGTACACCTTGGTTCCCTAACAAAGACGATCAAAAGGTAAAAGACTTCCGTAAAGCTTACAAAGATAAATACGGTAAAGAACCAGACCAATTCGCAGCTCAAGCTTATGATGCAGTATACCTCTATGAAGCAGCTTTGAAAAAAGCAGGTTCTACTACAGATCGTGAAAAATTCCGCGAAGCTTTGAAAAATATTGCTGACTTCGTTGGTGTAACTGGTCAATTCAAGTTCAACGAAAAACGCGATCCTTCCATGGAAGTTCAAGTTTTACAAATTAAAAACGGTCAATTTGACGCATTAAAAAAATAAAAGTTGAGGTAATATAGTGTTTTTACAACAATTAGTTAACGGGTTAACCCTCGGTAGCTTATATGCTGTACTCGCTATTGGCTTAACACTTGTGTTTGGCGTTTTAAATATCATCAACATGGCACACGGAGGCATCTTTATGATAGGTGCCTTCGTTGGTCTTTTTATGGTAACTGTTTTTGACGTTAACATTTTTGTAGCCCTTATCGTAGCTATGGCTGTCGGTGCTATCCTCGGTTATCTTTTAGAATTTGTGGCGCTTCGTCCACTCCGCAAGAAAAAGGTGTCTCACTTGGCACCACTTATTAGTACCATTGGTGTTTCTATTTTCCTTGAAAGTTTGGCATTATTGCTTTGGGGCCCTCAAACAAGATCTTTCCCACCAGATTATATTGGTGGCCTAATCGACTTTGGAGCTTTCAAAATTTCCATGGTACAAATTATTGGCTTAGGCGTTTCTGTTGTGTTAATGTTAATTCTTAATGTAGTTATTAAGAAAACTAAAATTGGTAAGGCTATCCGCGCTGTATCCATGAGCACTGAAACGGCAGCTTTGTTGGGTATTAATCCAACCATGATTATATCTGTTACTGTTATGATTGCATCTGCCTTAGGTGCTGCTGCAGGCGTATTAGTAGGTTTGTCCTTTAATGCTATTGAGCCTACAATGGGCGTTATCATCGGCTTTAAAGGCCTTGCAGTGCTTATCTTAGGTGGCCTTGGTAATATTACAGGCGCTATGGTTGGCGGCTTCATTTTAGGCGTAGCAGAAATCTTCTCTGTTGCCTATGGCGCATCTACATTCCGTGATGCTGTGGCCTTTGGCCTCATCATCCTATTATTATTCTGGCGCCCACAAGGCTTGTTTGGTTCTAAAGATAAAGGGGGGAGACCATAATGGATTTATTGAACCCGTATTATCTACAGATCGTGATGTTCTTCATCATCAATGCCATCATGGGTATCTCTATTTACTTTACACTTGCAAGTGGTCAGCTTTCTTTAGGGGCTGCTGGCTTTATGAGCGTTGGTGCATACGTAGGCGCTATCCTTTCTTTGAAGGCTGATTTGCCTATCGTTGTAGGCATTATCATTGGTGGCCTAGTTGCCAGTCTTGTAGCCGTTATTATCGGTTTACCAACAACACGTCTTCGCGGTTTATATCTTGCCATTGCTACTCTTGGTTTTGGCGAGGTGGTGCGTGTTATTTTCTTGAACTTGGATATTACTAATGGTGCATTAGGCCTTTCTGGTATTCCATCCATTCCTCAAGAATTAACAAACTTAGCCTATGAACTTGATATCGATGGTTTGATGGGTATTGATGCTGTTGCATGGGGCAACTTAATGGCTATCATTATCCTATTGGCAATCTTAGTATTGATTATTGCCTTCTGTGTACGCATTAATAATAGCCGCGTTGGTCGTGCCTTTGCAGCGATTAAGGCTGATGATCATGCAGCAGAATTAATGGGGATTAACGTTGTATACTACAAGATGATGGCCTTTATTATTGGTGCTTTCATCGCTGGTATTGGCGGTGGTTTGTATGCTCATATTACAAACTTTATCAATCCTACAGACTTTAGCTACCATAAGGTAGTACAAATCTTATTATTCCCTGTATTTGGTGGTTCTAATGTTGTATGGGGTTCCGTATTAGGCTCCTTTATTCTTACATTATTGCCAGAAGTATTGCGCTTCTTATCCGATTATCGGGACATCATCTACGGTGCATTGCTTGTTATCTTGATGGCAGTTCGCCCAGATGGTATTTTAACAGAATCTATGGTAGATAAAATTAGCCGTAAATTAGGCTTTAAAAAAGCTCCATATATTCCTGAATCACAAGTATTAACAGAACGTTTTGAAGCGTATAAACGTAAACAACAAGAAGAAAAACAAGGATAGGAGGGAACTGAATGCTATTAGAATTAAATGACGTAAGTAAAAGCTTTGGTGGCGTTGCAGCTCTCACCGGTATATCCTTTGGCGTAAAACAAGGCGAAGTATTTGGTGTTATTGGTCCAAACGGTGCTGGTAAGACTACACTCTTTAACTTGATTACAGGTGTATTCCCTGTAAGTTCTGGTGAAATCGTATTTGATGGTATGTCTGTTGTAGGCATTAAACCACATAGAACAGTTGAAATGGGTATAGCTCGTACATTCCAAAATATTCGTCTCTTTGGCAATATGACAGCTTTGGAAACCGTTTTAACAGGTATGCATTGCCGAACAGGTTCTGGTTTCATTGCTAGTTTCTTAAGAACTAAACGCCAACGCATTGAAGAAGAACGTTGTCGTGGCATTGCTTATGAGTTCTTAAAGCTAGTAGGTCTTGAAGAAGATGCTGAAGAGGTAGCTACATCTTTGCCATATGGTAAACAACGTCGCCTTGAAATTGCACGTGCTTTGGCAACGCATCCTCAATTAATTTTGCTCGATGAGCCAGCAGCAGGTATGAACGATAGTGAAACAGAAGCATTGCGCCAATTGATTGGTAAGATTCGCGATCTTGGTATTACTGTTGTCGTAATTGAACATGCTATGGAATTGATGATGAATATTTGTGATCGTTTGGTAGTATTCAACTTTGGTAAAAAGATTGCTGAAGGTACACCTCAAGAAATTCAAAATAATGAGGCTGTAATTGAAGCTTACTTAGGTAAAGAGGAGGCGTAATATGTTAAAGCTAGAAAACATCGTGGCTGGTTATGGACATATTACAGCCTTAAAAGATATTAGTTTAGAAGTGCCTCAAGGCTCTATTGTATCTTTGATTGGTGCCAATGGTGCCGGTAAATCTACAACTATGAAAACCATCATGGGGCTTGTAAAACCAACATCTGGTAAAGTATTATTTGAAGGCCAAGATATTACTGGCCATAAAACACATCAAATTGTACATGGTGGTATTTCCTTAGTTCCTGAAGGTCGTCAAATTCTTCAAGATATGAGCGTTTATGAAAACCTAGAAATGGGTGCTTATATCCGTAACGATAATGAGATTGAAGCAGATATTAAAAAAGTATTTAAACGCTTCCCAATCCTTGACGAACGTAGTTACCAATTAGGTGGTACTCTATCTGGTGGTCAACAGCAAATGTTAGCTATTGGTCGTGCACTTATGGCACGTCCAAAGCTCTTACTATTGGATGAACCATCAATGGGTCTTGCACCATTAGTAGTAAATGAAATCTTTGAAACTATCAAAGAAATTAGTGCTGAAGGAACTACTGTTCTTTTGGTAGAACAAAATGTACGACAAGCATTGAAAATTGCTGATTATGCGTATGTATTGGAAACAGGTAAAATGGTATTATCTGGTCCAGCTGATGAAGTACGTCATGATCCTCGCGTTATGGAAGCATATTTAGGCGGTCGTGTTGAATAATTAATACCTTAAGTCAGTAGTACTTATCTAAAATTTTAAATAAGGTGTATATACTAGAAAGCTAGTATATACACCTTATTTTTTTGTTTCATCAATAAATTTGATGAGATTTTGATGATTTTGTGAAGCGATGGTGAATTGAGTTTATATATATTTAATTTATTTATCGAAAATAAATGAAAAATCGGGTGAAATGTGAGTGAAGTGAGTAAAAAAATACCCATGAATAGATGGTGAAAACCTTATATTTACGGGATTCCTTCTTAAAGTTTTGATGAAGTTAGCTCAGAATGGTCTGCGTTTATGGAAGAAAATTTAAAATAATGATAAAATGACTTAACCGATTTTTTAGGATTAATAATCTTAGAAAATAAGTGATGTATTGAGTGGGTTGTATGTAAATCAAAGAGGTAAAGTATGAATAAAAAACAGTATATGATGATGGCAGCATTCTTATGTGCCACAACAACATCTATGGCTGCACCTGTTAATGTAACAACAGAACAGTCCTACAATGCTAAAGCATTACAAACAGAAGGTCATGCACCACTAGAAACGAGTGCATCTGTTGTGAGCTCAGATAAAGAGTATCGTCTACGTCAAGGGGATGAACTAACCATTCAAGTTGTACAACAAGCGGATCTTGGTACACGTAATGGGAACGACATCATGTACACTGTCCGTCCTGATGGATATGTATCATTCCCTATGGTGGGACCAGTAAAAGCAGATGGATTAACCGTCGATGAGTTTACGGCTCAATTACAGCAAGGTCTATCTCGTTACATTATTAATCCAGATATTACTGTAAATGTTACGAAACTTGGTGGTGTTCGTGTGTATGTATTCGGTGAGATTAATAAACCTGGTGCCTATACATTGACTAAGTCTAGTACCGTTATCGATGCTATTGGTGCTGCTGGTAGCTTTAACTGGGATACAGCTAAAAAGAAAATTTACTTGATTCATCAAGATAATCCTGAAAAACCAATTCCTATAAATTTAAATCGTATGTTACAAACTGGAGATATGTCCGAAAACTATATTATGCGTGAAGGGGATGTTCTTTACTTGACTAAAAATAGCCGCATCAACTTTGCTCGTGATATTGCTCCAATCTTGACCGGCGCATACATGGTATCTCGAATCGGCAAAAATTAAGGATAGGGTTTATCTCACATATAAGGGGGCGTTCTTTTGCGTTCATATTTATTACCAGCCATACTGTTTATTGCCGATATTGCGACGATTGTTATTGTTGCATTTATCAGTTTATTTATTAGATTTGACGGTTATATAGAACCTCGATATATTGATCAATGGTAGATGCATTGCCATTATTATTAGTTTCATATATGTTGATGTTCTTGGTTATGCACCTATATACGCGCATATGGCGTTATGCAGGGATGAGAGAGGTTTTAGCTGTTTTTGTAGCTACAACTATTGGTACAGCAATCTTTTATTCCTCCATGTTTGCTTTTGGCAAATCTTTACCACGTTCTATCTATTTTATTACATGGTTTTTAACTACCGGTACCGTTGGTATGGGACGTATGTTACTTCATTATGTGGCACTTCATTATAGTAATGGGGACGATGGTGAAAGTGGCCAAGTAAATACACTCATTATAGGTGCTGGTGATGCCGGTGCAACGATAGCTCGTGAAATCGAACGTTATCATAAGCGGTCTCGAAGAATCATTGGGTTTGTTGATGATGATATGTTTAAACATAACCGTCTTATGAATGGCTTTAGAATTTTAGGGAATCGTGAAGATATTCCAATGCTTGTAGCAAGATATAAGGTTGAAGAAATTATCATTGCCATGCCATCTGTAAAGCGCGATGTCATTCGTGAGATTATGGAAATCTGCTCTCCTCTTAAATGTAAGATTAATACATTGCCGGGGATGTACCAGTTACTAGATGACGAAGTCCTTGTATCCCATCTTCATCCTGTTTCTATCGAGGACTTATTAGAGCGTGATGAAATTCATCTCGATACATCTAAGGTGGAACCATATCTTAAGGATAAAGTAGTTCTTGTTACTGGTGCAGGTGGTTCTATTGGTTCTGAAATCTGTCGTCAAGTACTGCGGGTAAAACCTAAAAAACTATTGTTACTAGGACATGGTGAAAATAGTATTTATCTTATTCACCAAGAGTTGCGATCCATTGTACCTGAAGGGACTTTGGTTCCCATTATTGCTGATATTCGAGATAAAAATCAGTTAGACCAAATTTTTACTGACTATGAACCAGATGTAGTATTCCATGCTGCAGCTCATAAACATGTACCACTTATGGAAATCCAACCAATTGCAGCGGTGCTAAATAATATTTATGGTACTCGTAATGTAGCAGATGTAGCAGGGGCACATGGTGTTGAACGTTTTGTTATGATTTCCACAGACAAGGCGGTAAATCCAACAAGTGTCATGGGTGCTACGAAGCGAGTGGCAGAAAAGGTTGTACTTGGTATGAATCATAATTACGATACAAAGTTTATTACCGTTCGCTTTGGTAATGTTCTTGGTAGTCGAGGTTCTGTTATTCCATTATTCCGTAAACAAATTGAAGCTGGCGGCCCTGTAACTGTTACAGATCCCGAAATGACTCGTTACTTTATGACTATTCCAGAAGCAAGCCAACTTGTTTTACAAGCTGGTGCTATGGGGAATGGTGGTGAAGTGTTCTTATTAGATATGGGTGAACCAGTGAAAATTGTTGATTTAGCAAAGAATATGATTCGTCTTTCTGGATATGAGCCTGATAAAGATATTCGTATTGAATTTACTGGCTTACGTCCAGGTGAAAAGCTATATGAAGAATTATTAACTGCTGAAGAAGGCACTAACACAACTACACATAAGAAGATTTTTGAAGCTGCATTAGAAGATGTAGACCAAGAATGGTTAAGTGGTGAAATCGAGCGCTTTGAAACGTGCAAATCTGATTTGGATGTAATCAATGTATTACAAGATATTGTTCCTACATATCATCCAAATCATAATGTATAACCATTTAGTTACAATCATTTATTTAAAACTGTAATCTACGTGAGAGGGAGATATACAGTACATATTCCTAAAAGGGAGAGACCCTGTTGTTTGTATACTTTCACAGAAAGGGGTATATGGGTGGAACAAATTATTGATTTAAAAGAGGTCGGTAGAGTCCTCGTTAAACGGCGCCGTAAAATTATCAATGTAACGGTTGCTTGTATTGTATTAGGTGGTGCATATAGCCTGTTAGCACCATCTACCTATCAATCTACATCTATGTTGCGCATTAAACAATCTCAAGGTTTAAGTAATTCTGTATTATCAAGTGCTAATGGTTATTCTGATTCTATGGCACGCCAATTGATGAATACAGATGCAGAAATCTTAAAGAGTCGTAATGTTGTAGAACCTGTTATTTCAGCGATTGAGGATCCAGAGGGAACAGGTAAAGCACCTACATACGAAGAGTTTGTTAAAACGCGTATCGAAACAAAACCATATAAAGAAACTGAATTATTACAAGTGAGTGTCACAGGTAAAAGTCCAGAGCAAGCACAAGAGGCAAATCAATTATTAATTGATACATTCTTGAATCGCTTAGCAGACATTTCACATGTTGAGCAACGGACGACACGGGAGTTCTTGCAAAAACGCGTAGTAACTGCAAAAGAAGAATTGGAGCAAGCAGAAAAGAAATTGCAACAATTCCAAGTGGATAACAAGGTTTACTCCACCGCAGATCAAATGAAGGGCTTAACGGATAAGATTACCCTTATCGATCGTGAGAAAGCTCAAAATCAACTTGATTTAGAAACAGCGCAAGCAGCATTGGGTAGTATTAATGAGCAATTGGGTTCTGCGGGTAAAAGTATTGCTGATAGTGCTACTGTTCAGGCTTATAAAGGTCAACTAGCCGATTTAGAATCTCGTAGGGCTTCCTATGTTGGCAAATATACTGATGAGCATCCAGCGATGAAAGAACTTAACCAACAAATTGAAGAAGCAAAAAGTGGTTTAAATGCTGAGATTAATGCTATTGAATCTCAACAAGCACCATCTAGCAATTCTGCTCAACAAGGTTTGTTGGCCGATAAATTCAGAAATGAAGCGGCTTTAGCCGTAGCACAAGGCAAAGAGTCTACATTAGCTGAACTTGATAAAGAAAACGAAGAGGCTATGAAAAACTTACCAGAAAAAGAACGTGGTTATATTCAAGCCAAACGTGATGTAGATGTAGCACAAGATATTTACGAAATGCTATCAAAACGCTTAGAAGAAGCTAAGGTAGCAGAAGTAATGGTGCCAAATGAAGTGCAAATCGTAGATGCCCCTACATTGCCAGAAAAAGCTATTGCTCCTCGTAAAGTACTTGTTTTATTAGGCTCTGCAATTTTAGGACTTATTCTTGGTTGCCTTTACACATTGGGTCAGTTCTTCTGTAATCGCAAGGTTCAATCCGTACAAGAAATCAATGAGATTCTTGGTATTGAAAACTTAGGTGTCATTCCAAATCATGAAGAAAAGGAATATGAAGAACCTAGTAATCGTATCGTAGCATTATGGCGCAAAGTGAGAGGTTAATATGATAAGACTAATTTCTAATGAACGTGGTGATACACCGCTTGTAGAGGCATATCGTACATTGCGCAGCAATTTACAATACGTATGCAATCAACATAATTGTAAGATAATTTGTATTACAGCGGCTACAAGTGGAGAAGGTACCTCTGAGGTAGCGGCGAATACGGCAATAGCTCTATCAAAGAATAATAATAAAGTTCTTTTGGTAGATGGTAATTTACGTAATCCAGTACAGCATGTAGCATTCAATGTACAAAATAAAGGTCTCACCAATGCAGTTATCATGGATGAAGATTTAACCATTCATCGTAATATAATTCCTCATTTGGATGTGCTTACTGCCGGCGAGATAGTTGAGCATCCTTCTGAAGTAGTAGATTCTAGTAAGTTATCTACAATTTGGGAATATATTCGCGATGAATACGATGTGGTTATCATTGATACACCGCCTGTATTAGATGTTACGGATGCTATTGTATTAGCGGAAAAATCCGATGGCGTTATGCTTGTTGTTAAAAATGAAGTAGCTAGTCCTAAAGATCTAATAGAAGCAAAAAAACGACTGACTCAGGTTGGTATTCCTCTACTAGGATCCATCGTAATTGATGCGTAGTAGTAATTAATATAAATTTGATTTGATAAATCAAGCGTATCCATAAGGTACAGAAAGTCATGAGGTGATTGTATATGAAAATTAATTTTTCCCCTCCCGATATTACAGAGTTAGAAATCAATGAAGTTGTAGAAGCCTTAAAAAGTGGTTGGATTACAACTGGTCCGCGCACAAAAGAATTAGAGAAAAAGATTGCGGCACAGTTAGGTACACCTAAAGCTGTTTGTTTAAACTCTGCTACCGCGGCGCTTGAGATGTCTCTTCGTGTATTAGGTATTGGCCCCGGCGATGAAGTAATTACTAGTGCTTATTCCTATACAGCTAGTGCAAGTCCTGTTGTTCATGTGGGGGCTACATTAGTTCTTGTAGATACCCAAAAAGATTCATTTGAAATGGATTACGATGCAGTGGCTCGTGCTATTACTCCAAAAACAAAAGCTATTATCCCCGTAGATATTGCTGGTGTCCCTTGTGACTACGATCGTTTGCGTTCCATTGTAGAAGAAAAGAAATCTCTCTTTACACCATCTAATGATATTCAAAAAGCATTGGCACATATTCCTATTGTAGCGGACTGTGCACACTCCTTTGGGGCCTCATATAAAGGTACACCAACAGGTAATGTAGCTGATTTCAGCAGTTTTTCCTTCCATGCAGTAAAGAATTTTACAACTGCTGAAGGGGGCTGTGCTACATGGCGACACATAGATGGTATCGATGATGAAGCTATTTATAAGCAATTCCAATTATTATCTTTGCATGGTCAAGATAAGGATGCTCTTGCTAAAACAAAAGCAGGCGCTTGGGAATATGATATTAAAGGTACCTATTATAAATGCAATATGACCGATATTATGGCGGCTATTGGATTAGCTCAATTTGAACGATACCCAAAACTGTTAGCCCGTCGTAAAGAAATCATCGAAGCCTATGATGCAGCGTTTAAGGATTTACCGGTTACATTATTACACCACTATACGGATGATCATCAAAGCAGTGGACATTTATATTTAGTACGACTAGATGGTCGAGATGCTGAATATCGCAACAAGGTAATTGAGCTATGGCTGAAGCTGGCATTGCAACGAATGTGCATTACAAACCAATTCCGATGCATACGGCTTACAAGAATTTAGGATTCACTATTGATGATTATCCAAATGCTTATAATCAGTTTAAAAATGAAATCACATTACCTCTTCATACATTGCTAACAGATGAAGAAGTTAAATATATCATTGAAACATTTAAAAGGATTATTACCGAATGCTAGTAAAAAACTTTCACGATCTCCCAAAAGAGTTGCAGTGTGAAGCTGTGCGTCCTTATTTTGAATTGTTAAATCAAAAGCGTGGGAGCCTTTTATGTAAAAGTATTTTTGACCGCCTTATGGCCGCAGGGATGCTCATTATATTGAGCCCTGTATTTCTTGTGTTAGCCATTATGATTAAACGGGATAGCGAAGGAGAGGTTTTCTTTCGTCAAACACGTGTTACACAGTATGGTCGTACCTTTGGTATTTATAAGTTCCGCACAATGGTAAAAAATGCGGAATCATTAGGTGCTCAAGTAACATCACAAAATGATATGCGCGTTACTAAGGTTGGAAATATGCTTCGTAGTTGTCGTCTTGATGAATTGCCTCAGCTTATCAATATCCTTTTAGGCGATATGAGCTTTGTCGGCACAAGACCAGAAGTGCCTCGCTATGTGGCGGCTTATACCGATGAAATGAAGGCAACCCTATTATTGCCAGCTGGTGTAACTAGTGTGGCAAGCATTGCTTATAAAGATGAAGATCAACTTTTACAAAATGCTCAAAATGTTGATGAAGTCTATATTAATGAGGTATTACCAGGCAAGATGGCTTGGAATTTAAAGAGTATTAAAGAATTTTCTTTTCTACAAGATATTAAAACGATGGTTGATACAGTATTAGCTGTATTACGTTGAAAGAGGTCCCTATGAGTACATCTATGACAAAGGAAATACAAGAAAAAGAGCTTGCTATGTTGCTGTACTTTAAAGAGTTTTGTGACAAACATAATTTGCGCTTTTACCTCTGTGGCGGTGGTCTCATTGGGGCTATACGTCATAATGGATTCATCCCTTGGGATGATGATTTAGATTTATTTATGCCACGTCCCGATTATGAAAAATTAGCTGAATTATGGCCTAAATATGCAGATACAGAACGGTATACGTATTGTCGAACTGATCGAAATCATATCTATCATGATGCGGGTGCTTCTATTCGAGATAACAACACGACATTTATTAATCGTCATAGTATGCACGAAGATATTTGTCACGGTTTAGCTCTTGAAATTATGCCCATTGATGGCTGTGCACCAGGTCAAATTAGTCGAGCCCTACAACTGATGTGGGCTATGACCTTTGCACTTTTCAATGCACAACGATTGCCGGATAATAAAGGACCGATGTATCGTGCATTAGCAGGCTGTATTTATAAGGTATTCTCTAGTCAGTCATTACGTTACTATATATGGCGATTTGCAGAAAAGCAAATGACTAAATATGATTTCAATACGAGTAAGGAGTGTACTGAGCTAATTGGTAGTTTGAAGGGCATGAAGCTGCGCCATCCTAGAGAAGACTTCGAATCTGTTGTGTATAAAGATTTTGAAGGTCATCAAATACCAGTTATGAAAGGGTATGAAAGATATTTACGTCTCATTTGGGGCGATTATATGCAACTACCACCAGTAGAACAGCGCGTAGCTAAACATGATGCTGTATTTGCTGATTTAAATACACCTTACAAGGAGTATAGAGGCATACATTATGCCAAAAACGAAGCTCAACCTTAAGGAGGGCCTATGAAACGAATAGCAGTAATCTTTGCGGGTGGCGTAGGTGCTCGTATGAATAACAGTAAGACGCCAAAACAGTTTCTTGAATGGAACGGTAGACCTATTTTGATACAAACTTTAGATGTATTTGAACAAACGGACTTAATTGATGGCATTGTTCTAGCCTGCAAAGCAGAGTGGATTGAACATACCCAGAACCTCATCAAAGAGGCTGGTTTACAAAAGGTTCTATCTATTGTTCCCGGTGGAGAAAGTGCTTTAGATTCTCAATATAATGGATTGGCAGAAGCGAAGCGTTTATTTCCTAATGAAGATGTTACCGTATTAATTCATGATGGTGTTAGACCGCTTGTAGATAAGGCAACAATAGAGAGAAATATCGAATCTGTAGAAACAAAAGGGTCTGCTATCACTGTTACACCTGCTATTGAAACCGTTATGGTTACAGATAATGGTTCTATCAATCGTATTTTAAATCGCAGTGAATGCCTTATGGCAAAAGCACCTCAAAGCTTTAAACTAGACGATATTCTATCGGTTCATGATCGAGCAAAAGCGGAAGGCACTCATAACTTTATAGACTCTGCGTCCATGATGATGCATTATGGCTACACCCTATATCCAGTATTAGGGGAGACAGAAAATATAAAGATTACTACACCATCTGATTATTATATGTTCACCGGTATTATTAAGAACCGCGAATTAGGAGGATTACAAGATGAGTAATTCCGTTATTAAACGCGAGTTAACAGCTTTACTACAAGATAAAGAGCACTTTGATTTCCTCCGCCATCAACGTATTCTTGTGACAGGTGCGACGGGACTCATTGGCTCTATGTTTATAAAACTGCTTATACTTGCTAATGAAGCGTATGGTCTAGATATACAGGTAATAGGTCACGTACGTAGTCATGACAAAGCACAGGCTATTCTAGGTGATTATTTAGATAATGATTCTATTACACTTATCGATGGTTCTTTAGAATCTATTGATGTGCCTTGTGATTATATCTTACATGGTGCAGCACCAACACAATCAAAGTTCTTTATGGAGCATCCTGTAGAAACGATTCGTACTTCGATTCATGGGACGGAAGCTATGCTAGAACTAGGCCGTCATAAAACGGTAAAGAAACTTGTGTATCTATCGAGTATGGAACAGTATGGTGTTCCTTATGAATCGGGACAGGTGATGACTGAAGAGCGATTAGGATATTTAGATCATTTAAATGTGCGTAGCTCTTATTCTGAAAGTAAAAGATTATGTGAGTGTTATTGTAAATCTTATGCCGTAGAATTTGGCGTTCCAGCTGTTATAGCTCGATTGGCACAAACTTTTGGACCTGGTGTTCCTGTTTCAGATAATCGCGTATTTATGCAATTCACTAAGAGTGCTCTAAAAAATGAAAATATTGTACTTCATACAAAGGGTGATTCTATGTCTAATTATTGCTATATTACTGATGCATTAACGGGCATTTTAACCCTTATGAAGGACGGAGAAGCTGGTGAAGCATACAATGTATGTCATGATGAGGAAACTCGATCTATAGCAAGTATTGCGCATTTGGTAGCAACTCATGTAAGTCATGATAAGAGTGAAGTCATTTTTGATATTCCAGAAGATGTACAAGGCTTAGGCTATGCGCCGACAGTGCACATGTTCTTGAGTTCAAAAAAATTAAAGTCCTTAGGCTGGCAGCCTAAGGTAACAATGGCGCAGGCTTATGTAAGACTTGCAGAATATATCCAAGAGGAAGGACTATGAAAAAGGAAATAATCATTGTTACCATCTCCCTTGGCAATGATGGAGCTGAACGAATTTTAACAGAGTTAGCTCGTCAATGGGTGCATGATGGTCATCATATTACGGTTATCCAAACAAGCCCTAATCGTTATGGTAATGAATATGCTTTAGAGGAAGGTATTGAACAAATTCAGATTCATACTACAAGCTCTAATAAAGTAATTCGCTTTATTCAGGAAATTAAAGAGCTGATCAAGATTTTGAAGACAAGACCTAACGCAACATGCTTATCGTTTTTGTCGGCATCGAGCTTTATTCTCGCTATTAGCTCTTGGTTTGTGAAGAATCGCATCGTCTTTTCGGAGCGAAATAATCCGCGCAAGGTGCCTATTGGTTGGCATCAACAAGCGTTGCGGAATTTTGCCTTTCGCTTTGCTGATGCTCTAGTATTCCAAACTGAGGATGCTCGTTCATATTTCCCTGAATCGGTACAAAAGCGTGGTGTTATCATTCCAAATCCTATTAATGGTAAATTGCCACCACCAATTGAGGGAGAACGTGAAAAGACGATTGTTACAGCATGTCGCTTGCATCCACAAAAGAATCTGCCTATGATGATCAATGCATTTAGTATGCTAGCAGATGAGTTCCCAGAGTATAAACTCGTCATTTATGGGCAAGGCGTTTTAGAGGATGAACTACGAGCTCAAATTAAATCTCTTAATTTAGAGGATAGAATTTTATTGCCTGGCTTTGCTAGTAATATTTTAGAGAAGGTCGCACCTTGTTCTATGTATGTTTCATCATCTGATTTTGAAGGTATTTCAAACTCTATGCTTGAAGCACTTGGCATGGGCTTGCCTGCTGTAGTTACAGACTGTCCAGTAGGTGGTGCTCGTATGGTAATAAATAGTGGAGAAAATGGAATCTTGGTACCTGTAGGAGATACAAAGGCCATGTATGAAGCTATGCGTAGTATTCTGAAAGACCCTGCATTAGCAGCAAAACTTTCACAGGAAGCTATCAAGGTGCGTGATAAATTCCCACTATGTAAAATTGCTAAACGTTGGTTAGATGTTTTATGAGTTGTAAGGAGGAGAACCATTGAAGTTAAATATAACGGCTATTGCTGACCGCATGATATGGTTCATAACTCTAATTTTTTTAGTGTTGTCATTGACCATTTCCTTTGCCCTTGGCGATGCGAATTATGGTGCCTATGTATTATTTGTATGCCTATTTGGACTTATTATTTTTTATCTCATACGAGAGCAGGGAGTTATAAAATTTAGGTTTACTTGGATGCATGGTTATATGCTGCTCTTTATTGGAGCCTGTTATCTGAGTACTATTAATGCTATTGAGCCATCTGTAGCACTCAGTCGAAGTTTTGATATCGTCAAGATATTCTTTATGCTTATCATTTTATACATGTGTTATCAAGATAAAACATCGGTGGACACATTACTAAAAATTGGTATGTGGACCGGTTATATAGTTTGTTTTTACACGGTATCTTTCTATGGCTTAGATTACTTTATTACGGTTTTGTCATCTTCCGCACGAATTGCAAATGATGCATTAAATGCGAATACTGTAGGTTTATTAGGTGCCAATGCTATCGTTATGACATTGTATTACATGTTATACGATCGACCTCGTTGGTGGAATATTATAGCCTTACCTACATTGGGTATTCTAGCAGCTACTGGTAGTCGTAAAGCTTTAGTATTTGTTGTTGTTGGTACAGTATTACTATTTGTATTTAAAAGTTTACGTAGTGCCAATGTAGTAAATTCTATTGCTAAGATTATTGGGTCATTGTTAGCTCTTACTATCATTGGTATTGCAGTTTTACAATTACCTATGTTTTCAGAGGTTCTGGATCGTATGTCGAGTATGGTGGATGCTTTCTCCGGTACTGGTGGTGATTCATCTACATTATTCGTTTAGCCTTGGTTGATATAGGGTGGGATTTATTTTATCAATCGCCCATCACTGGGGTGGGGGTAAATAATCCATCTGTACTTACCTATTTTTTATATGGTAAAGAGAATTATTATTTACATAATAATTATATTGAACTATTAGCGGGTACAGGGATAATCGGCTTATTGGCGTATTACTCAATGTATGTGTATATAGCTTATAACTTAATTCGTTATCGAAATTTTCATAGTAATGAATACGTAATGGTGCTCATTTTATTCCTTTCTCAAATCGTCATGGATATGGGGATGGTGTCTTATGAAAGTAAGAGTACATATTTTTATATGATGATGTTTTATTTAGAGGTGCAATTGCTTCGGAAAGGACGTAAAAATGAAGCTCAGCAAGTTATGTAAAGTTGGCATGTCCTTTTTAACAAAACCTTACTATCGCACAAGAGTATTAATCAAATTAGGTTATTATGATTCTTTATCTGATGAAGAGTTTTTAAAGAAAGTATTCCCAAAATACATGGGCTATCCTCTAGATTTAGAAAATCCCAAAACTTTTAGCGAAAAGTTACAATGGCTAAAGGTTAATTACAGAGAACCTATACAAACTGTAATGGTTGATAAATATGAAGCTAAGAACTTTATTGCTCAACGTGTGGGTGAACAATATATATTCGCACACTTGCTGTTTGGGATTCTGTAGAGGATATTGACTTTGATGCATTACCTAATCAATTTGTTTTGAAATGTACACATGATAGTGGGGGCATCGTTATTTGTAAAGATAAGTCATCCCTTGATCGAGAGGCCGCTAAAGCTAAATTAAGTGCATCCTTACAACGGGATTATTCGCGTATATCCAGAGAGTGGCCTTATAAAGATGTTCCTCGTCGGATTATAGCAGAGGAATATTTATCTGAGCTAGGTAGCAATGAAATCTTAGATTATAAAATGTATTGTTTTCATGGCAAACCAAAATTGACTGTAGTATGTTCTAACCGCTTTTCTAAAACAGGAACGCGTATGAATTTTTACGATATCGATTGGAATCCTATGGGCATTCATTTTGGCCATTATCCGCCGGTATCAACTGAGTTCACAAGGCCTGAAACATATGAAGAAATGCTAAGATTGGCTACTGAACTTAGTAAAGACTGTCCGTTTTTACGTGTTGATTTTTATGAAATAAAGGGACGACTTTATATTGGAGAGTTAACATTCTTCCCGGGTGCAGGATTAGAAAAGTTTCGTCCTATGACAAAAGATTATGAATTGGGAGAGTGGTTACACCTTGAAACTGTACATCGGGGCTGATTTTGTCCCAACGGATATAAATAGAGAATTATTTGAATCTGGTAATGGAGAGGCTTTGGTTGGTAAGGAGTTACTGGGACTTCTAAAGGAATCTGATTTAAATGTATTTAATTTAGAGGTGCCTTTAACAGATGCATCTACTCCGATTAATAAATTTGGTAATAATTTAAAGTCTCCTACAAAAACAATCTATGGTTATAAGGCTTTAGAGCTATATTTTTAACATTGGCTAATAATCACTCCTTAGATCATGGTGTAGAAGGATTAACTACTACACTGGAGTTATTAAAAAAGCATGATATTAAAAATGCAGGTGCTGGTGCTAATGTAAAAGCAGCTAAAAAGCCTTTTATCTTTGAAAAAGAAGGTATACGTATAGGATTTTACCTATGTGCAGAACATGAGTTTACCGTTGCTTCTTGTCATACAATGGGGGCTAATCCATTTGATGTATTAGAGAGCTTTGATGATGTAGAAGCTTTAAAGAAAACTTGTGATTATGTTATCGTCCTATATCACGGTGGGAAGGAGTTTTATCGCTATCCATCGCCAATGTTACAAAGATATTGTAGAAAATTTGTTGATAAAGGGGCAGACCTTGTAATTTGTCAACATAGTCATTGTATAGGTTCTCGTGAGGACTATGGTAAGGGGACTATTATTTATGGCCAAGGTAACTTTATCTTTAACTCCGAATCCTATATACATCATAAGGAGTTTGTTAAAGATTCCTTATTAATCAGTGTGGAGGCTACAAAGGATACCTTTATTGTATCTGAAGTGCCAATTCGTTGTACCGAAAGGGGCACTCGTTTGGCTACTGAATTAGAAGCCCTTGAAACATTGACGGAATATAAAAAGCGAAGTGAAAATATTAGAGATGCTCATTTTGTTGTTCAAGCATATAAGGAGTTTGCTGATACTCATGTAAAGCGATATTTGCGTGAATTTTTAGGTAGATCTTTTATTATCCGCGCGATAAATGGATTATTTGGACGAAAATTAATGCAACTTATTTTAGGAAAAACAAGTTATTTAGCAATTCAAAATTACTTGGAATGTGAAGCTCACCATGAATTATTCTTGCGGGGCATTAAGAATATCAATAAAAAATAATGGATACAAAAATAGTAGCTGCTGCTAAATGGTCTGTCATAACAGAGGTTTTAGCAAAGCTTATTACACCACTAACAAATATAATATTGGCCCATATGCTAGCACCTACGGCATTTGGGATATTGGCAACAATTATGATGGTTATATCCTTTGCAGAAATGCTAGCTGATGCGGGATTCCAAAAATTTCTTGTACAGCATGAGTTTCAAAGTGATAAAGAAAAACAGGAGGCTACAGATGTAGCTTTTATTGCTAACTTAGTTCTTTCTTTACTCTTGTGGGGGGCTATTATAGTCGGTCGTGATGAACTGGCTGTATTAGTTGGAAATGATGGCTTAGGCATACCATTGGCCATAATGGGAGCCATGATTCCGCTCTCTGCTTTCAGTAGTGTACAAATGGCATTGTATAGACGGGACTTTAACTTTAAGTTTCTTCTTAACATTCGGCTCATCACAATTCTGACTCCTATATTGATATCCATACCTATGGCGCTCATGGGATATGACTATTGGTCTTTAATCGCTGGTATGTTAGGGGCTCAGTTATTTACAGCTTTGGCCTTATTGAAGAGTAGGAAAAATCAAATCCATCTCTTCTTTAGTTCTCGAGTCTTTATGAATATGTTTAGTTATAGTGCATGGTCATTGGCTGAAGCATTTTCTATTTGGCTTACCGCATGGGTGGATACCTTCATTATTAGTCGCTTTTTGGATGCCTATTATTTAGGGATATACAAAATGCCTATGGCTATTGTTACAACTGTCATGGCTATGGCTACTTCATCTTTAGCGCCTGTATTATTTGCCGCTTTAAGTCGAGTTCAACAGGATGAACAGGCATTTTCCAATACATTCTTTACCTTCCAACGCTATATGGCTCTTTTTTTAGTACCTATAGGGATAGGCTTGTTTGTATTCCAAGACTTTGTTGTTGATCTCTTATTGGGACCACAATGGAAGTTAGCAGGTATTGTATTGGGATCTTGGGCCTTGAGTTCCGCTATTATGACAGTAACAGCGAATTTGATTTCTGAAGTATTCCGTGCAAAAGGAGTTCCTAATTTATCATTCTGGACTCAAATATTACATTTAGTTGTATTAATACCAGTCATTTATATTTGTATTCAGTATGACTTTAGTACATTTGTCTATGCTCGCTCAATAGTACGCATGGAAATGTTATTGGTTGCCATGATTTTCTTAGCATTATTTATACATATGAGTGCTCTTCGGGTGATTACTAATATAGGTGTATATCTAATTACCGCATCTATTGTTGGTGCTCTTGCATATAGTATTTTACATTTATATGATGCGGTGTGGTGGACTATAGCTTGTATGATTTTATGCGTTGTATTGTATGTAGTTATCTTATATCTCATACCATCTGAGCGCACTATTATCACTTCTGGCGTTGATAAAGTATTAAGTAAAGTAAGACGCTCATAATTAACAGAACTATGAAAGGAGTACATATGCTTTCAAAAAATGTAGACTTAAACAATACGGTGATCCTTGTAACGGGAGCCGCTGGATTTGTAGGGGCTAATCTCGTTATGTCCCTGTTATCTGAAGCAGAAGGAACTCAAATTATCGGCATAGATTCTGTTAATGATTACTATGACGTGGCTTTAAAGGATTATCGTTTGCAACAAATTGACGAGATGAGCAAAGATAATAAAAATACGTGGATCTTTAAAAAAGGTAATATTGCAGATAAGGCCTTTGTTGAAGAAATCTTCTCTACCTATAAACCACGTGTTGTTGTTAACTTAGCAGCACAGGCGGGTGTACGTTATTCTATTACAAATCCCGATGCGTATATCGAGTCTAATATTATTGGTTTCTACAATATATTAGAGGCTTGTCGTCATTCTTATGATAATGGTGAAAGCGGAGTAGAGCATTTAGTTTACGCATCATCTTCTTCTGTATATGGTGCGAATAAACAAATTCCATACTCTACAGAGCATAAAGTAGATAACCCTGTTTCTCTGTATGCAGCTACTAAAAAATCGAATGAATTATTGGCTTATTCGTATGCCAAGTTATATAACATCCCTAGTACGGGGCTTCGTTTTTTCACTGTGTACGGTCCTGCAGGTCGTCCAGATATGGCATACTTTGGCTTTACTAATACGTTGCGGAGCGGTGGCACTATAAAAATCTTTAACTATGGTAACTGTAAACGTGACTTTACCTATATCGATGATATAGTAGAGGGCGTATCTAAGGTGATGTGTGCGGCTCCAGAACGTCGCAACGGTGCCGATGGTTTACCAGTTCCTCCGTATGCAATTTATAATATTGGTAATAGTCATCCTGAAAATCTTCTAGATTTTGTGCGTATTCTTTCAGAGGAATTAGTTGCTGCTGGCGTATTACCAGAGGATTATAATTTTGAAGAACATAAAGAATTAGTGGCGATGCAACCAGGCGATGTACCTGTTACCTATGCAGATACAAGTGCTCTAGAAGAAGATTTTGGATTCAAGCCAAATACATCTTTACGGGAAGGGTTACGGAAATTTGCTATATGGTATAAAGAGTTTTACATGACGGAGGGCAAATAAATGAAGATTGCAATTGCTGGTACAGGCTATGTAGGCCTTTCAAACGGTGTTTTATTAGCACAACATAATGAAGTGGTGGCCCTCGATATTATCCCTGAAAAGGTTGAAATGCTAAATCGCAAAGAGTCGCCTATTGTAGATGCGGAATTGCAGGAGTATTTAGCTACTAAGAAGTTAAACTTTAAAGCTACATTAGATCCTGTAGAAGCTTTTAAAGGTGCTGAGTATGTTATTATTTCAACGCCTACTAACTACGATCCTCAAAAGAACTTTTTTGATACCTCTTCTGTAGAACAAGTTATTAAAACAGTATTAGATATTAATCCAGATGCTGTTATGATTATTAAGTCAACTGTGCCAGTTGGGTATACAGTTCAAATGCGTAAGGAATTTAATACAGAGAACTTGATTTTCTCTCCAGAGTTCTTACGTGAAGGCAAAGCTTTATATGATAATTTACATCCTTCCCGTATTGTGGTAGGGGAAGACTCTGAACGGGCCCGCCGTTTTGGACAACTATTAGCTGATGGTGCTATTAAGGAACATGTACCTCAATTATATACGGATTCTACGGAAGCAGAAGCGATTAAATTATTTGCTAATACGTATTTGGCATTGCGCGTTGCATACTTTAATGAGTTAGATTCTTATGCTGAGGTTCGTGGCCTTAGTACAAGTCAAATCATTAATGGTGTTTGTTTAGATCCTCGTATTGGAGACTTCTATAATAATCCATCCTTTGGTTATGGTGGGTATTGTTTACCAAAAGATACTAAGCAATTATTAGCTAACTATAATGATGTTCCACAAAATTTAATCTCTGCTATTGTAGATGCTAATAGAACTCGTAAAGATCATGTTGCAGATGTTATTATAGGGAAGAATCCAAAAATTGTTGGCATATATCGCTTGACGATGAAAATGAATTCTGATAATTTTAGAGCATCTGCAATTCAAGGTGTAATGAAGCGTATCAAGGCAAAGGGTATTGCTGTAGTTGTGTATGAACCGACTCTTGATGCAGAAGATTTCTTTAATTCACCTGTTATTCGTAACTTTGAAGACTTTAAACGTGTTAGTGACGTTATAGTTGCTAATCGTTGGGATAAGAGTTTAGAAGATGTGAAGGATAAAGTTTATACAAGAGATATTTTTGACCGCGATTAAGATAGATATGTATTATGGCGTTTAGGAGTGTAATATGAAACGTTGGATACTATATATTCTATTAGGTCTAATTGTATTTTTTATATGGGATAATTCGATGCAAAATGGCGGATCTTCAGATGGATTTAGCTTGCTCTTTGCAGAGACCTTTGCTCCTATAGTAAATAAGTTAGGCTTTCATGGAAATATATGGACCTTGAATAGGATTGTTCGAAAGTTAGCCCATCTCACAGAGTTTACAATCCTTGGTGGTGTTTTATATTCGATTCTACGTCGATATATTACATACGGTACCGTAATAAAGACCATAGGTTTAGGCATGTTGATTGCTGGTCTTGATGAATTTATACAATTGTTCTCTCCAGGGCGTAGCTCTCAGATTTCTGATATTTTGATTGATACTGTTGGTGTTGTTATTGGTATTCTAGTAGTAAAGCTAGTCCTTTACATCAGGTATAATCGAAGTACATTTAAAAATTAAATTATTAATAATATACAAATATATAAAAATACTCATAATACTTAGCGATTATGAGGTATTTTAATTGAAGATAGCGTGAAA